>DASRIM010000402.1:0-7648 GCA_035649995.1 Pyrinomonadaceae bacterium
TCGAGGCTGAGCGGAGGCTGCGGTCGATGTTTCCCAAAGGACGTGTGAAAACTGAAGCGATTCAGGATACGGCTGCAGTGGTTCAAGCGATATTACGAAAGGCGGAGCGCTGGGGTGCTGAACTCATTATTTTGGGATCGAGGACCAGTCCTTCAGCACTGATAAGTGATTATGCGGGACCTGCTCTTCGAGTGGCGCAGGATGCACACTGTTCCGTTCGGATTGCGCGACTGTCTGATCGACAGGCTGACGCGGCGATACAGATAGTGATTTGCGTAGATGAAAGTTCTTCGTCGCATGACGTGGTTAATGCAGTAGGCGTGCGGATTTGGCCAGCAGGAACGATTGCAAACATCGTTATGACGCGAAAACCTGTTCCGCGTCATGTCACAAGCGATGCTGAGGCCGCGCCGGTTCTAGACACGTGGGCTGATACGTTGCGGGCGAAAGGTCTCGAAGTTTCAGTTGAAATCGTGGATAGCCAGTCTAAAGAGGTGCTTTTGCAGAAGAGTCAGGAGTCGACGGTGGGTTGCATATTCGTAGATCGACACCATGGCGAAGGCGACGTTGACGCAAGCGGGTTGAGCGCTAGCGCGACGGCGCTCATCCTGGGAGCGCAGTGCTCGGTAGAAGTCGTACGTGGTGGATTGCCGGCATCCAGGAAAGCTGCGTAACAGCACAATCATCCAGCGAAAAACATTGGAGTTAGTAAAATGAAGCGAAGATCAAAAAAGGCAACAACCATCTATGTAACAGAACTCGACTACAACCGTCTTAGCGGATTGATCGAGCGCACACGTGAGCGAAACGGTATCGATCGACAATACCTGAACAAGTTGGAAGCAGAGCTTGATCGAGCGGAGATCGTTGATCCGAAAGATATTCCGGCGGACGTAGTCACAATGCGCTCGAAAGTGCGTTTGAAGGACTTAGTGACCGGCGACAGTAATACTTACTCACTGGTGTTTCCGACAGAAGCTGATTTCGCTGAAGGAAAGATCTCGGTTCTGGCGCCAATTGGTACTGCGATACTTGGTTTCAGGAAGGGCGACACCATTGAGTGGCAGGTACCATCAGGCTTGCGCAAGCTCAAGGTTGAGGAGGTTGTCTACCAGCCGGAGTCGGCGGGTGATCATAATTTGTAGCGAATTCCCCGGCCACCGCTGTTTCGTGGTGCTCGAGCGTTGGCCGGGGTCTGCGTAGCATCAAAAGCGCTAGTTCTTATAGACGGCGATTCCCCAGAAATTGATGTCGGGCGGCATGCTGTTCCAGTGGTCGAACGAGTGGGAATCGTCAGATTTGTAACGCAACTTGTAGCTGCCGGCCGGCAGAGTGAGCCGCACATCGACTTTCTTGTTCTTACCCGCACCGCCTGCGTGTGCAATGTTGGCGTCTTTCATCTCCCACACACGTGAACCTTTGTCGTCTTCGATCCAGCCGTAGTCGAACATCTCAGGGCCCTGAGCCTCGCCGGTCGCGAAAATGCGCACGTCCTGGCTGCTCGGCAGACTAAACGCAACGGTCTTGTCGTTGTTGTCCAGTACTTGAACGATCTGCGCGATCACCGGCAGCTTTGCCAGATCCTCGGGCAAAGGCTTGGAGAACAGCTCCCCATAAATTTTCGCCACCTGCACGGCATCGGCCGCGCGTCCCACGCTTTGATAGATCCTGAATTTCGTAACGAGATCCGCGCGGTAGACGTCGGCGTAGGGTTTCGCCGCTACGGCGTTGAGCTGATTTTTCAATTCCGGAACCGGAGTGGTCCAACTAACCTCCGAAACGCTCTCTCCGAACTTCTCCGGGAAGATGAACGTCTTCAAAAAAGCCAGGCCTACCGGAGAGCTTAGCGCGTTACCCGCGCCGAGCTCTGTCGGACGGCTGAGATTGTCAGAGTTCGCCATGATGATGAACGTGATGTTTTGCTCGGGCACTTTCAGGATAAAAGACGAGTTACCGGTCCAGAAGCCGTAATGCCAGAGCAGCTTCGTGCCCTTGTAGTTTGTAGTAAACCAACCCAACCCGTAGGGAAGCGACTCGCCCTTTGTCGAGACAGCCGGCGTGAAGGCGAGTTGTTGCGTTTCCTTCGTAATAAACTTGTTCTGGTCGATCGCGATGTCATACTTCGCCATGTCGAGAACTGTCGAGATCAATCCGGCGGATGTGCTGAACCCCTCCGGGTAACTTATCTTCGTAGTCTTGAATTCGCGATCGAGCGCATACGGTTGGGCCAGTATCTTTCGGACGGTGTCGAATCTTTGCTGCTGCTTTTCAGTAATTATTGCTTTGCCAAATGGCGACTGGTGCGCATGGACAAGCTTCCAAGTCCCATCTTGTTTGTTCAAGAAGTATGAATTCCTCCACGGGCCCTCAGTGCGTTGTGGTCCATTCGGAGGCGTGATGGTTGTGCCCACAAAAAAGGTCGCGATTGCGCTGTCGCCGTAAACCGCCGCCTCGAGGTTGTGAACTTCCATTTTCACCTTGAAACCCGCCTGAAATGCTTGTCTCAACTCTGCGGCATTCATGAATGAAGTTAAGAAAGCCCCATCTCCTTGAAAGCGGTTTTGTTGCGGCGCGAGACGCCGCTCAATCTGATCAACGTTGCTGGAATTGTATCCGCCAACGATATCCATCACAGCGGCTTTCACTTCCGCCTCCAGCGCCTGGTTCGCGGTGGTTGACGATCTGGTGCTGACAATCCTGGGGATGTTCGGTGCGGTCTCATTCATGCCGAGGGGATCGAGAATATTTGCAATTAACAGTTCGCCGAATGACTGGCCACTGGCCTTCTGGACAACCTTATCGAGTTCTGCAAAGCGATTGCCGTTGTAGCTGTACCGCTCACCGGGATTTCCTTCGGACGTGTGGGAGAGCAAGTGCCGCACTCGAATGACGCCATCGCTCTCGAGCGTGATGCCGTACTTTGAAACGGGATCGTCCAGCTTGATCTTTCCGTCCTGGACCAACTGCATCAGAATGGTCGACGCAAACGTCTTGGTCAACGAAGCGAGGTGATAGGCGGTATGTTCGGTTGCGGGAACCTTGTTCTCGACGTCTGCATAACCGAATCCCTTCGCCCAAATCACTTTTTGATCTTTCACGATGGCAGCGGAGTAAGCGGGTAACTTCAGCTCCTGCCGGAGGCTCTCGAGCAGTGTTTCAAAGCGCGCGATCCGTCCGGAAAGGGACGACCCGTTCTGGTGGGCAGCGACGTCTGCGCGTGTCACTGAAGTCTGTGCAAGAACGGCCATTGCCAGAATCAGTGCGACTAAGCCTGGTGCTTTGAAGTTCATAACCATCCTTTATCCTGACTGAGTTGTACTAAAAGACGTGCCGAGGTGCTCTCTTAGGCAAACACCACCGCCCAGAGTTTTGTGCAAATAATCGCGTTTTGTAAACGTGGTGTCCTAATTTGAGGTTATCCGTGTCCCTATGTGCGTACACCGACGGCGCTCATATGGAACCACGGATATGACGAATTCAAGGCGTAGCAATTTCGATGCCCTCGCGTTTGTTCATCGTTATTAAAAGCTGTACAATTCGCGCTTGTTTTCACGCGGGTAATATTCCCCAGTCCATTCTCGAACCCAGGAATTAGGAACAATCAGTTAAATGAATCGTTTTCGCCTTCTTCTCGCAGGCGTCCTTATACCGACGCTGTTTGTTTGCCCACTGCTGTTTCCCCAGCTCTCTAAAGCAGCCGGGTGTTCCGGTCAGTTGTTTATCTCCAACCTGAATCTTCAGTCAGACGCGCCGGCGTCCATTGCCTTCGCAGATTTCAACGGCGACTCCAAGACTGACATGGCCGTCGCCAACTTCGGCTTCGGCACAGTTTCCATCTATCTCGGCAACGGCTCTGGAGGATTTGGCCCAAAGCAGACTTTTCCTTCCGCGTTCGGAGCGCAATCGATCGCCGTCGGCGACTTCAATAACGACACCAAACTCGATCTCGCAGTCGCCGACTGGTTCAACCACCAGGTGGCGCTCTCTCTCGGCGCAGGAGACGGAACGTTTGGCGCCCCGACGCGTTTCGCCATCGGACTCGGGCCGAGTCAGATTGCCGCCGCCGATTTCAACGGCGACAACAAACTCGATATCGCATCCGCGAATTTCTTCGACAACGCCGTCGCGGTTTTTCTCGGCGACGGTACCGGCGGTTTTATTCCCGCCACGGGTTCGCCATTCTCAGCCGTCACTGGACCACGCTCTCTCCGCGTCGTCGACTTCAACACCGATAACAAGATGGACGTAGCCGTCGCCGGCGACTTCGGCGTCCGCGTTTTCCTGGGAAATGGTTCCGGCGGATTGACGCCAACGGGCGGCACGATCACAGCCGGTCAAGCTCCGAACTTCGTCGATACTGCCGACTTCAACGGCGACTCGAAACTCGATATGGCCATCTCGAACAATAGTTCGTCAGACGTGTCGGTCTTCTTCGGCGACGGCGCGGGGAACTTTCAGTTGAACCATTCGGTCGCTCTCGGACCGGCGCCGCGCGCGATCGCCGTGGGCGATCTCAACGGAGACAGCAAGCCCGACATTGCCAGCGCAAACTTCGACGGCAACTCGGTCAGCGTTTTGCTGAACGACAATGGCACCCTCAAACCCTTCAAGAATTTCCCCGTAGCCAACAATCCGCGCGCACTTGCGCTGACCGATCTGAACGGCGACGGCAAACGAGATCTCGCTGTCGCTAATTCAGGCTCTTCCACCGTTTCAATCCTGATCGGTGCGGGCGGCGGCGATTTTAGTGGTCCAGCGATCATTCCCGTGTTCGCTAATCCGGCTCACTCGGTTGCCGCCGGCGACATCAATGCCGACGGACACGTAGACATCGCCGCCGGCGCCAACGGCAGGACGTCGATCCTTCTTGGGAATGGCAGCGGCGGATTCACGCGCAGCGCCGATATCGGTTTTGGTCCAGCCGCGTTTGTTTCACTGTTGGACATCAATAACGACGGAAAACTGGACGTGCTCAGCGCGGACGGAGCAGGCGGCAACACGCTGTCGTCGATGATTGGCTTGGGCGACGGGACTTTCGCTCCACGAAGGTTCTTTAACGTCGGTACGAGTCCACTGTCGATCGCGACCGGCGATTTCAATCGTGATGGAAAGATCGACGCCGCAGTGTCAAATTTCGGATCGAATGGTCCAACGATTCTCCTGGGCGACGGCTTTGGCGGTTTTGGTTCCGCGAACGCGCTAACGGCAACGGTCCAGTCGGCGTTTGTCGCTGCGGGCGATTTCAACAACGACGGCAAGGTCGATCTCGTGTCGACTCGAGTCCATTCCGGCGACGTCGTGTTGCTGCTCGGCAATGGAAACGGAACGTTCACACCTGCGTCTGGCTCGCCGTTCATCGCCGGCGCAGATCCGTGGGCGATCGCGGTCGGCGACTTCAATGGAGACGGCGACGCGGATCTTGCCATCACCAATCAACCGAATCCGATCGGAAGCGCGGTGGCTATTCTGCTCGGCAACGGCGCGGGCAGTTTCTCAGCGCCCACAACGTTTCCGGTGGGCGCCGAGCCAGTTTCGATCGCGGTTGGCGATTACAATCACGACGGCATCGCAGACCTGGCTGTGGCCAGCAAAGACGCGAACAACGTTTCGGTGTTGGTGGGTAACGGCAACGGCACGTTCGGAAACACGACGACGTACGGCGTCGGGCAGTCTCCGGTCTTTGTCGCGGCCGGCGACTTCAACGGCGACGGCAGAAAGGATCTTGCAGCCGCAATCAACAACGGCGTCGCGATACTGCCGAACATCTGCACCGAAACGCCCGTTGCACTGCCTTCGATCAGCGTCGCGGACACGAACATCGTCGAGGGCGACGCGGGCACAGTCAACGCTGTGTTCACGCTGACGCTTTCGGCGCCTTCGGCTGTGACGGTAAGCGTTGGCTATAACGTGTTCGCGCAGACGGCTGGTGCAAACGTGGATTTTCAAACGAACGCGGGCCGCGTTAAGTTTGCGCCCGGCGTCGTGACGCAGACCGTGACTGTGCCGGTTATCGGCGACGAGCTCGACGAGTTTGACGAGACGTTTGGGATCGATCTGAGCGGCGAGCTCAACGCAACGATCAGCCGCGCTCGCGCGCAGGCGACCATCGTCGATAACGATCCACCACCGGATCTCTTGATCAGCGACCTGGCAATCGACGAAGGCAACGCGGGAATGAAGAGCGCCAACGTGACGCTCACTTTGTCGAAACCGAGCGGGAAGTCAATCAGTTTGCAATACACGACCGCAGACGGCACGGCGAAGGCAGGCAGTGATTACGTTTTCGCGAATGGAAGTCTGGTGTTCGCGCCTGGTGAGACGCAAAAGGTCGCGTCTATTCAGATCATCGGCGATGCGATTTTCGAGCCGTCGGAGACGTTCGTTGTGAATATCACCAACGCATTGAACGTCACGGTTGCGGATGCGCAGGTGGAAGTCACGATCGTCAACGACGAACCGTTGACGCTGGTGCTCGAAGAGGGCGCCGCGGTTCCGACGCAGGTTGCGGCGTTCGAGTCAGTGCTGTTTGTGAGAGATCCGTTCCGTGTGCCGCGGATCTCCGACTGGTACGACTTCGGAGCTGACACGAACACGCGGGTGATCGTCTTTCTGGCGAACCTTCAGTTGGGCGCCGGCGACTCGCCAGCGTTTGTCGTCAACCTGGTTGATAGTAGTAATCAAAACTTCGACGTCGCGGCGGAAGACGTTCGCGCTGTGGCCAACACGATCTTCACTCAAGTGATCTTTAGATTGCCGAACAATCTGGCGAGTGGTACGGTGCAGATAAAGATCAAGGCGCATGGCCAAACGAGCAACACCGGAACATTCAGAATCACGCAGTAGCTCAGTCTCAGGAATCGGACTTGCGACCGCGCAGGGGTGTAGTGCGGAGATAATCGAATCAACGTCGCCTCATACCGCGAGTGAGTTGCCGTGGACACCGAGCAGGTGGAGTGTTTCGCGTGTTTGTTATCCGGCGCGGGGAATCGAGCCGTCACTCACCGGCGTTGAACGTTGGCGGGCGCTCGCGAAGAAGGCCCTCGCGGATTTAGGCGACGAGTCAATCTCTGCTAAAACACCGCTGCTTGTAGCTTCATGTAACGGCAGCGCCGCCGGTGTTCAAAGTCAAGAATGGGAGCAGGCGTTCGACACCAGCGTCTTGCTGAAAGACACGCCGTGGGCCAACGAGCGATTGCCGGTTTTTAGTTCCTCGTGCGCGTCCGGCATTCACGCGCTGTATGCTGCGAAGCAACTGTTGGCTGCGGGCGCAGTCGATGAGGTGGTCGTCCTCGCCGTAGACATTCTGTCGCAATCAAACCACGATAATTTCGAGAGCCTGCGAGTGCTTGCCGAGAAGCCTGGTCCGCCGACGAGCACTGGATTTCTTCTCGGCGAAGCAGCAGTCGTCGTAAGACTGGGCAGAGACGATGATTCAATCGCGATCGTGCTGCAAAGCGATCTCGAAGATCACGATGGATTATCGGGCGGGATCCCAACCGGGCCTTTACCCTATTACGGACATACACTGGGCGCCTCCGGTCTATTGCCACTCGCGTTAACTACGCTCACGGAACGGCGAGAAAACGTCTCGGTAAATTGTCGAGCGATGAATGGTGCGTGTGCCGCGATATTACTTGGGTCGTCAAGA
>DASRIM010000403.1:0-3900 GCA_035649995.1 Pyrinomonadaceae bacterium
AAGACCGGCGCGACTGTGCTGACTGAACCATTCAATGTGTTGATCGATCCGCGAGTCGCCGCTGACGGCGTGACGCAAGCTGACTTGCAGGAACAGTTCGAACACAACCTGCGCATGCGGGAACTCGTCAGCAGCGTCAATCAACTTGTAACTCGCGTGCGCGAAGGGAAAACTAAAATACAAAGCGATCTGTACGGCGCTCTCATCGGCCTTGAGAGCAAACTGGTCAACGAACCTGTTCGGTACGGTAAACCGGGATTACAGACGCAGATCACATACCTCGCCGGCATGACGGCTAATGTGGATCAAAAGATCGGCCGCGACGCCGTCGAACGCTATCAGGTACTAAAGAAGGAGTTGGAAGTTATTCAAGGCCACGTCAATTCACTGCTCGGCCCGCCGCCAACAACGACCGGCGGTCCGTCAACACCATGAGTGCCACTCCGCGCATAGTTTCGTTTCTTCCGTCGGCCACCGAGATCGCGTGTGCGCTCGGGTTGGAAGACTCGCTGCTCGGCATCACGCACGAGTGCGACTATCCGCCTGAAGTCAAAACGAAGCCCGTTGTCGTGCGGAACGTGCTGCCGATCGAGAAGATGAGTCAGAGCGAGATCGATCGCGCGGTCGCGGAACGGATGCGCGCCGGACTGAGTCTTTATCAGATCGACGAACAACTGCTGAACGAGCTCGCGCCCGACCTGATCCTCACACAGGATCTATGTCAGGTCTGCGCGCCATCCGGGAACGAGGTCTCACAAGTGTTGAAGTCGCTGCCGAAGACGCCGCGGATCCTGTGGATGACGCCGCGCAACGTCGGCGAGATTTTCGACAACGTGCGTGACCTCGGCGCCGCAACCGGCCGCACCGAACAAGCCGAAAAGCTTGTCGAGGAGTGCAAGGCGCGAATCGAAACGTTGTCGCGAAAGACCGCAGCGGCGTCTCGACCGCGCGTGTTCTGCATGGAGTGGCTCGATCCGGTTTACGCGAGCGGGCATTGGGTGCCGGAGTTGGTCGCGATGGCCGGCGGCGTGGACGAAATCGGACGTGAAGGCGGCGAGTCTGTACGCGTGTCGTGGGAAGACATTGCGGCGTGGGCGCCGGAAGTGCTCGTCATCATGCCGTGCGGTTTCAACCTCCAGCAGACGATGAAACAGATCTGGAGCGTGTTTGGACCATATGGTTCACGCGCTGGCGGTCCAGACTTTTTCGAACTTCCGGCCGTACGCAACGGCCGCGTTTACGCTGTTGATGCGAATTCGTACTTCGCGCGTCCTGGCCCGCGCGTGGTCGAAGGCGCGGAACTGCTGGCCCAACTGATCCATCCCGACTTGTTCGACGGCGATAGGTTTTCCGGCGCATATCAACGCGTGGACGTCGATCTACTGAAAGGCGTGCTTGTTGAAGGAACGGATTACGTCACCGAAAACGGCGCGATGGTCTTCACCGCGAGTTATCTCCAACGACGCGGCTACTGCTGCGACAGCGGCTGCCGCAATTGTCCCTACTGACTCACTAATGCCCTGCCTTGCACGAAGGAACGGGGCTCGTCTCCGAACGAAATAGATCGGCCGTGAGAAGCTCGTTTTTCGTGGCGAACTGGAAGGCGTCGATCTGTTTCTGTCTGTCGGGTTCGTCCAGCTCCAGCAGTTCAAGATGGCAGGCGAAGCCCTCGATCAGGCTCGCGAAGACGACGGCGAGAGGCTCCTTCGGCGCTTGCGCTTCGATGAACCCTGTTTGCGCATTGTATTCCGCGGTTTCTATGTAATGGCTGTCGCGTGTATGAAGGTAAGTGATCGCGCCGATGTACTTGTTCAGGTATCTCTTACTCGGAACTTTCTTGAGCTCCGCGGAATAGTGATCCCATCGCTTCATAGCCGCAATGTCCAGGCGCACGTGCTTGGGTTGAGTGAAGTCGCAGTCGGTGCTAATCAAGTTGAAAATATTTTCCTTCAGTTTCTTCTCTTCCGCCTCCTGCTCCTTCTCTTCGAAGGCCGACTTGATGAGCTGGGCGATGTCGTCGCGAAGGAAAAGCGCTCTCGGAACAGATATGTTCGGGTTCGAGGTAAACTGAAGCAGTTGTTCATAGTTGGCCCGAAACTGCGCGCGATCTCGGCTGATTCGCTCCTCGTGTCTCGTTACTCGATCCTTCTCCTGCTGAGCCAGGAACATCCACACGCCCCAGAGGAATCCGGCAATCGAAAGCGCCGCCGTGAGAAGTGGGATAAACGGGACGACGCTGTCGATTCGGCGCCGGCGTTTTGGTTTTGCGTTCTCGATATCCTGAAGCAGCTTTTGCAACTCGGCTTTTTTCAAGTCGAGCTCGATGTTCTGGAGTGCAGTGGCGACTGACTCAGCATTATTCTCGCTGGGTGTGGTCATGATGCAGCGCTCCTTTGCGCGAGGTTAGTGGGATTACTGTCCCCGGATGTCGAAATGAAAGGCGTTGCTGGTGGTGCTGTAACAATTGCTCAACACCAGCGCATACTCCTTGCCTGCGAACAACGTGTCCTTCCACTTTTCAGCGCGGGTCGCGAGTTTCGTCGCCGGATTGAGCGAGTAAACGTCTACCTTGATGATTGTCGTCCGCGCCACCAGTTCCACCACCAGGTTTGAGGTGGGTTTCACGCGGTATTCGATCTTGCCGCTTGCCGGAACTATGCCTTTCACGGGCGTCCAACGGTCACTCTTTCTCAGCGTGAGCGTGCGAGACGTCATGCGACAACCCTTCACCTGTCCGCTCTGCGCGTAACAAGGTGCGGCGCTCAGGATTATGAGGAAAAGAAGTGTGAATATTCGCTTCGGCATTTGAAACAGTCCGGCGAATTTAATGAATCGCGAGGCTCCTGGGACGGCGTGAGTTTACTAGAACTCACCCTGCTGTACAACCACAACCTCACGCCAATATACTAACGAGCACTGCGTAACTCCCCCGACGGCCCCTACCGTCGCGAACTCAAATCAGATAGGAAGTCTGCTTATGCGCCTGTTGACTATTCGTAGCCTTGTGCTGTTCGCTGCGATCTCGATGATCCTTTCGGTCACGATGACTGCCCAAAATACAACCGCAATGAACTCCACGACCAACGTTTCTACAACCGACAACCCGTTGCTCGCGAAGTGGGAAGGACCCTACGGCGGCGTCCCGCCGTTTGACCGCGTCCAGGTCCCGCTCTTCAAACCAGCGCTGGAAGCGGCGATGACCGAACAGCTCGCGGAGATCGATCGCATCGTCAAGAATCCCGCGGCGGCCGATTTCCAAAACACCATCGTCGCGCTCGAGGAAGTCGGTCAAACTCTCGATCGCGTTTCGACGATCTACGGCGTTTGGGGAGCGACGATGGCCGGTCCGGAGTTTCAAGCCGTGCAGCGCGAGATGGCGCCGCGGCTCGCTGCGTTCAACGATCAGATCACGCAAAACGAACCGCTCTTCAAACGTATCGAAGCCGTCTACAACTCGCCCGCGAAAGCCAAACTGACGCCCGAACAACAGCGGCTCGCCTGGCTTTATTACACCAACTTCGTTCGCGCCGGCGCGCGTTTGTCGGCGGACGCCAAGAAACGGCTGTCTGAGATCAACCAGAAGCTCGCCGGGCTGTACACGAAGTTCAGTCAGAACGTGCTGGCGGAAGAGACCGACCAGTTCATCGTGTTGAAGAGCGAAGCAGAGCTCGCGGGCCTGCCGCAGTCATTGCGCGACGCAGCCGCAGCCGCTGCCGAATCGAAGAAGCAACCCGGCACGTGGGTGATCATGAATACTCGATCGTCGATCGATCCGTTTCTGACTTACTCGGATCGACGCGACCTGCGCGAAAAAGCGTGGCGCATGTTTGTAAACCGCGGTGACAACGGCGGCGAACACGACAACAACGCCATCATTACCGAAATCCTGCAACTGCGCGC
>DASRIM010000404.1:0-4833 GCA_035649995.1 Pyrinomonadaceae bacterium
AACAATCGGCGAACCAGCAGGTGTTGCCGGCGTATTTCGAAGTCGCGTTTGGCGGCGCGAAGTCGGCGGCGAAGGATCCCGATTCAAAAGACGAGCCGCTCGAGTTAACGCGCCAGACGTTGATCGGTGAAGAGTCGATCAAGATCAGCGGGCAGATCGATCGCGTGGACGTCGCTCGTGACGACACGGTCGTTGCTTACGACTACAAGCTGTCGACGGGCGCGAGCAAGTGGGACATCACTTCCGGCCGCAGTCTTCAGCTTCCGATCTATCTCGAAGCACTCGAAAAGCTGATTCTTCCGGACAATCCAATCGCCGGCGGCGGTTACTACATCATTCGCGGCGCCAACGAACGGCGCAACAAAGGTTTGTACCGGGCGACGCAGTTGGACTACCTCAACCTGCGCGCGAAGAACTCGGTCTTTACCGATGAAGACTGGCAGCAGGTGCGCGAGCAGGTCATCGCGAAGATCTGGATGTTTTTGGATGGAATGCGCGCCGGCCGCTTCATCGTCGATCCGTCCGAGCGCCAGAAGACGTGCCGCTGGTGCGATTACGGCGCAGTGTGCCGCTACGACCGCGACCGGATCGAGAAAAAGAAAAAAGAGTAATGGTTGAGAGGCGGGAACTACTTCCGGAACAAGCCGAAGCCGCTTACGAGATCAGGAAACACATCTCGGTGACGGCGGGGCCGGGATCCGGCAAGACGACGGTCCTCGTCGAACGCTATCTCCACATCCTGCGCGAGCACAGCCTCTCGATCGATCAGATCGTCGCCATCACGTTCACTAACCGCGCCGCAAACGAAATGCGCGAGCGGCTGCGCAAGGAACTGAACGCGATCCTCGACATCGCGACCGGCGACGAACGCCGGCGCTGGCTCAACTACAAACGAACGCTCGACGGCGCCGTGATCACGACGATCCACGGTTTTTGCGCGCGTCTGTTGCGCGAGTTTCCGCTCGAAGCCCGCGTCGATCCGCAGTTTCTGCTGCTCGACGAGCACCGGGCGGCGTTGATGCTGGAGTCGGTGGTCGAGGACGAGCTTTCGGAGTTTATCAGCGGTGGTCACGTCGAGATTTCGCGGCTGACGTTGGGCGTCGGGCGCAGTCGTCTGGCGGCGGCATTGGCCCAGGTTTATCGTGACGCGCGCGGGCAGGGACTTTCGTTCGAAGAGCTCGCGCTGGCGACTGCGCGCGTTCACGCGAGCGCCGAAGATCATGCGCGAGCGATTGAAGAGCTCGATCGGACGATGGCCGAGCTCCTGGCGGTGCGGCGCACGACTCCGGCGGCGCGGGCGAACCAGCGTGATCTGATGAGCGCCTGGCCCGAAGTGCGAAAGTTGTTGCGGACCGTTCCATCACACGAAACGCTGGCGGACTACTGCCGTCGCGTCGGCGACTTTCGCGAACTGCGCCCGCAGGCCCGCTCGCCGATCACGGATCACGTCAAAGCGATCGACACGCTGGTCTGGGACAGGGATCTCCAGGGACGCATTCCGCAGGTCTGTCTCGATCTGTTTGCGCAGCAGTACGCGCTCGAGATGGTCAACCTGCTGACGAGCATCGATCGTCGCCTCAACGAAGAGAAGCACAAACTCTCGGCGCTCGATTTCGACGACCTCGAGTCGCGCACGATGCTGCTGTTGCAGCGGCCGGAGGTGATCGCGCGCACTGAAGATCGTTACCGCTTCTTTCTCGTCGACGAGTTTCAGGACACGAACGGCGTGCAACAGGCGCTGCTCGAACGGCTCGCGCTGCCCGCCGGACGCAGACCGGCGAACCTGTTCATCGTCGGCGACCGCAAGCAGTCGATCTACAGCTTTCGCGGCGCCGACGTCGACGTGTTTCGGCAGATGACGGCGACGTTGGTTGCGGCAGGCGGTGAAACGAAGCCGCTACAGTTGAACTTTCGCAGCCAGCCGCCGCTGATCGCTTTCTTCAATCATCTCTTCGCGCGGTTGTTTCAGACGCCTGACGACATGCCGCCCGAGCTGCGCAGAGTTCTCGACGAGCTCGGTTACGTCAAACACGAGAACAGCGAACCAAAGCGTGAGTTACGCAGCGATCCGTTAACAGAGGGCCCGCTGGTCGAGTTGATGATCACCACGAAGGCGCCGCTCGAAGAGGATCCGAGGGCGGAACAAGACTCACGCGTGCTCGACGCGAAACAGCTTGCCCGGCGAATCAACACGCTGATCAAATCGGAGTCGCCGAAGATCAAATACAGCGACATCGCGCTGCTGTTTCGCGCGATGACCCACGTCCAGATCTACGAATCGGCTTTTCGTCTGGCGAACATTCCGTACCAGACCGTGCTCGGCCGCGGGTTCTATGAGCGCGAAGAAATCACGGACCTGATTCAACTGCTGCGTTTCCTCGACAACAAAACAGACGAGCTCGCGCTCGCGGCGGTGTTGCGCTCGCCGTTGTGCGGGATCTCGGACAATGCGTTGCTCGCGCTGCGCGGCTTCTCGGCAAAGCGCCCGCTCTACACGGCGCTGCGAAATCATCGCGACGTCGATCACATCAGCGACGAAGAGCACGAACTACTCGATCGGGCTTCGACGTTGATCAGCCGTCTCGTCGCGCGACGCCATCATTACTCGATTCACGATCTGCTGCGGTTCGCGGTCGATGAATCGGAATACATGACCGTCGCCGCCGCGAACTTCGACGGCGCGCAGCGGCTCGCAAACATTCAGCGGCTCTTCACATTGGCTGCCCGTTTCGAAAGCTCGGGCACGCACTTGATTCGCGACTTCGTCCGTTACGTCGAGGAGTTTGAAGCGATTGGCAGCCGCGAGAGTGAAGGCCAGATCGACCACGCTGCCGATGCGGTGCGGCTGATGACGATCCACCAGGCGAAGGGGCTCGAGTTCCCGGTCGTGATCATTCCCGACTTGCAGCGGCTCTCGCGCGTTGCGACCGACACCTGGGTGATGCTCGATCGTCACGCGGGACTGACGTTGAAAGTGCCCGATGGCCGCGGCAACCTCGTCGCCGGTTGCACGTTCAGCAACTTCGAAAAGCGACACGCGTATCGCGAGCTGTTCGAGAGTATGCGTCTGCTTTACGTCGCCGCGACTCGCGCTGAAGATCGGTTGATACTCTCCGGCGCGACGGAAGAGCTCGCTGCGTTGAATCGCGCAAACGATTCGTGGTTGAAGTGGATCTGGCAAGCGCTGCAACTCGAAGGTAAAACGGAGACGGGCGTCGTAGATCTAGCGGATGACGTTCAGCTTCAGCTCACGATCAATCTCACAGACGAACCGCTGGCGGCGATCGAGCCCGAAGCGGAAGACGTGTTGGATCCAGGACCGCCTGGTGAGTCGCTGCGAGAAGTGTTTCCGCTGTTGCGTGCGGTGAAGGCGACTGTCGGCAGTTCGATCCACCGCTTCAGCGTCACGCAGTTGATCAACTACAAGCGTTGTCCAAGACAGTACTACTTCGAGCGCGTACTGCGTTTGCCGTCGAGCGACGAAATGGCTATTTGGAACAACGCCGAAGCTCCCGAACCGCCGTCGAATATCAACGCGACGTTGAAAGGCTCGGTCATCCATCGTTTCTGCGAACGCTACACGCCGGACCAGGACAGCGAAGAACTGTTGCGCGAGAGCTTCGCCGAGGTCTTGCGATTGCGCCAGGCACAACTCGCCGATCGTCTCATCGAGATCAACCCGGAAGCCGCAGTCAAAGATCTGCTGCCGCTGGCGAAGAATTACCTGGCGAGCGACGTGTTCAGGCGTGTCGAAGCTGCGCGTCAAGAAATGAACAAGTCAGGAAGGGGGCAAAGCGCAGCGTCGCCCCCGCAAGTGGCGGAAGCGGGGGCGACGCTTCGCTCTGCCCCCTTCCCAACTGGTTCTTTTGCTGCTGGTTCTTCAACTGCTGAGGCTGGTCTGTGGAGCGAGGTGAGTTTCCGTCTGCGGCGTCCTTTGGGACTTCTCGCCGGCATTATCGACAAGCTTTTGATCACGAGAACTCCGGAAGGCTGGTTGGAAGTCGAGATCATCGATTTCAAAACGAACCGGATCCGCGTTGACGTGCCCGTGTTCATTCGCGAGAAACCTGCGAGACGTTCGAAGTCGCCGCAATTCGCTTTCGACTTCGAACCCGAACCGGAGCCCGAGCTCGACGTCGCAACCAACAACGTCATCGAGATCACGGCCCACGACTACGAGCTGCAAATGCAAGCATACGCGCTCGCCGTTCGCGAACTGCTTCCCTCCCTCGCCGGCGCTCCGATCCGCGTTACGCTTCACTTTCTCGATCCGAACGTCGAGACGCACCTTGCCAAAGATCTGCTCGAGCCGGAACGCTGCGAACAAGCCGTCGACGAAGCGATGTTGCGCATCGTCACGTCAGCCGAGCCCACGCAGTTTCCGGTCAAACCCGCGCCGCACTGCCGCATGTGCAACTTCCTTCGCATCTGCAACGCCGGCAAGGAATATTTGCGCTAACGTCAGTCCGCGGATAACATCCCCGGCCTATGGTCACAATCAAATCCTTCGACGGCGGCGAGTTCGACGCCTACCTCGCGTTGCCTGCCAGCGGGTATGGTCCAGGCATCGTCGTGCTCCAGGAAATCTTTGGCATAAACAAATTCGTTCGCGACGTGGCTGATTGGTATGCGGCGCACGGCTTCGTGGCGCTCTGTCCGGATCTGTTCTGGCGGCAGCAACCCAACGTCGAGATCGACTACAACGACTGGAACAAGGCGATCGCTTTCTATCAAGGACTCGACGAAGCAAAGGCTGTGGAAGATTCGGCGGCCACGCTCGAGTTTCTGCGCCGTCACAACGCGTGTAGCGGACGAGCCGGCGCTGTCGGTTTT
>DASRIM010000405.1:0-9763 GCA_035649995.1 Pyrinomonadaceae bacterium
CATTCCGGATCGTAGAGGACTGTTAGTGCCAGCATGGTCACACCTCCTGCTGGACGGAAGTGAATGCGTCAGGTCCGATCGGTGGATGGTCTTCACGCCGTCCGAGCTTTGCACGACGCAAGTGGGTGAAGAGGAACAGGTTGAAGAAGTGCATCAGGCCGAGGACCATCAGCACGGTGCCGACTTTCAGTGACAGGGCCTCGATTGCTTGCTGGCCGCTGAGTATGTCGTACCCGAGTTTCAGGGCGAGGCTGATGTAGCCGAAGCCGATCAGGTAGAAGCCGCAGACGAGCAGGTGATTGACCGAGTCGGCGAGGTTTTCGTTGCCGTGGAAGACGTCGATGAGGAAGACGCGGCCGTTTTTGTAGATGGTGCGTCCGACCCAGATGGTGAACGCGCTGCTGACGGCGATGTAAACGATGTAGGTGGCTATTCCGAATGTCATGATCCGCCTCCTTTAAGCGAATTTTGAACACGTTCAATTCCCCAGGTCGAAGCCTACGCCTGTCCCTGCGCGGTGTCAAGAAGTTTTTTGAACGGGTTCAAAAACAAGGAGGTTTGGGTGTTTCGGGGTAGTGTGTGCTATTGTGCGTCGTTCTTAACCGTAGTCACTCGATCAATCCAAGGAGAAACTAATTGGCAGCAGAAGACCTGATCCCGGCGGAGGGCGTCATTATCGACAAGCAGCCCAACGCCTTTTTCAAAGTGCGTCTCAATAACAGCGAACACGTTGTGTTGGCAGCAATTTCCGGCAAAATGCGGAAGAACCGCATCCGCATTCTGGTAGGGGATCGCGTGAGCGTCGAGATGTCGCCTTACGACCTGTCGCGCGGCCGGATCACGTACCGGTTCAAGTAGAACACGGATTTCTACTTAAACTCGAACGACCTCAAATAGCTCATAAACGACTCGTCCCAGTGCGTCACGGTCTTCTCCGGACCGACGAACTTCACGAAGTACGATCCATTTGGTGTCTCAATGACTGCCGCCCGCAAGCGATAGCCGGGCTTGTTGTGGAACGCGCCGCTCCCGGGCGCGGTCTCCGCGACGTAAGTCCCCTTCGCGTCCACGGCCGTGATCTTCAGCCCGTTCGAGGTAAAGCTTTCTTCCGAGATCTTCTGCTTCGGAGCGCCTTCCGGCGTCTGCATCTGGCTGGCCCAGCGTTCGATATTCGCCATCGTGGTCCCGCCCTGGCCCTTGCCGAAGTAGTAGAGCACGAGCGACCCGTCCTCGGTGTCGCCCTCCGCGCGCGGCAGTTTGTACTGCGCGACGCGCATGGTCGAGCTTCTTTCCTCCTCAACCCAACCGGCCGGAATTTTGAATTTCAGCGTCGCGGGTTTCTGCGCCTCCTGTGACCTCACGACAACGGCCCCACACAGCAGGGACAACAACAAAATGGTCATGAATGGTTTACGCATGGCGCAACATTAACCGCAGCTATTCACTGACCGCAAGGTTAGCAGGGACGGGCAGGATTTCCGTGACGATGCGGTTATTTGCGTGGTAGTATGCCTTCATCATGCATGCCGATGTCGTTCTTATACGACTTATATTTACGGCAACCTTAATAGCGGCTGGATATATCCTTAGACCAATATACAGGGAGACTCCCTGGATATCGGCTGGGCTGGGTGCTCTGATCGCGATCTGCATCATTCTGTTCGAGGTGCGGATTCGCCGCGCGTCACTCAAAACACTCATCGGCGCGGCCGTCGGATCGATACTCGGAATCATCGGCGCCTATCTGATCGGTTCGTTGATCAGCCGGCAGGAATCGATGGCAGTGGCGCCCGCGGCGAAGACGTTCATAACGCTGGCCCTGACGTTCTTCATGGCCTATGTCGGGTTGATGGTCGGCGCCGCCAAGGGAGACTACCTGGACCTTTCGGCCCTCGGCGGGATTTTCAGCGACAAGGTTGCCAGACGCGACTTGAAGATTCTCGACACGTCCGTGATCATCGACGGCCGCATCGCCGACGTCGCTGAGACGGGGTTTCTCACCGGCTCGCTAATCATCCCTCAGTTCATTCTTCGCGAACTTCAGCAGGTTGCAGACTCACCCGACTCCTCCAAACGCCAGCGCGGGCGGAGGGGCCTCGACATGTTGAATCGTCTGCAAAACAACAGCGCCCTCGACATCCAGATCGTGGAGACGGACTTTCCGTCAGTGCGCGAAGTCGACTTGAAGCTGATCGAGCTCGGCAAGCAGCTCGACGCGGTCATCGTCACGAACGATTTCAACTTGAACAAAGTGTCCCAGTTGCGCGGGGTCAGCGTGCTCAACATCAACGAGCTGGCAAACGCGCTCAAGCCGGTCGTGCTGCCGGGCGAGGCGATGCGCGTATTCATCCTGAAAGAAGGAAAGGAATACAACCAGGGCGTCGCCTATCTCGACGACGGCACGATGGTCGTCGTCGACAACGCGCGCAGGCTCATCGGCAAGAACGCAGACATTGCCGTCACCAGCGTGTTGCAGACCACCGCCGGCAAAATGATCTTCGGGCGTCTCTGGGAAGAAGCGGAAAATGGCGGGCACAGCGACATTCACCGCACGAATGGCGGCTCGCGTCGTCAGATGCGCGAATCGCGCAGTGCTCCGGGACCGGTACGAATCACTGACAGCGAACCGATAACCGAAAGCTAAAGCGCACACGTGCGCCGGCCTGCGAAGCAGGGGTCAACGGTTAGAATCACGGTACGCCGCTGTCACAGTTTCCAATCTCTTAATGAACACCGCGATTATTGCCGCCGCCGGAATGGGCGCCCGGATGGCGAGCGATCGGCCGAAGCAGTTTCTGCTCCTTGCCGGCACTCCGATCATCTTTCACACACTGAAGCCGTTCGAACAGTGTGACAGCATCCAGGAAGTGATCGTAGTTTTGCCGCCGGAAGAGTCCGCGGCGTTTCTGGCACTGGCGGGCAAGCACGGGCTGAGAAAACTGTCGCGCGTTGTTGCCGGTGGGACCACGCGGGCCGACTCGGTGAAGCGCGGTTTGAATGCGATCAGGTCCGCGTCGGCTGGAATCGTTGCCGTTCACGACGGTGTTCGTCCGTTTGTGACGGCGGAACAGATCGACAGAGTGGTTGCGGCAGCCGAGGCGAACGGCGCCGCGATACTCGTCGCGCCTGTAACGGATACAATCAAGCAGGTCAGCGGCGATTCGGTCGTCAAGACGCTCGAGCGTCAGGAATTGCGGCGTGCGCTCACGCCGCAATGTTTTCGTTACGACTTATTGCGAAAAGCCTACGAGCAGGCCGACGTCAACGATCCAGCGCTGACCGACGAAAGCGCGCTCGTCGAAAGAATCGGCGCACGCGTGACGACAGTTACAGGTAACGCCAGCAATATTAAGATCACCACTCCCGAAGATCTGTTACTGGCGGAAGCACTCTTGAACTCAGATGATACGGATTGGGATCGGAACTGATACGCATCGCCTGGTCGACGGGCGTCCGCTCGTACTGGGCGGCGTGCATATCGCTTCCGAACGCGGCGCGGAAGGCCACTCGGATGCCGACGCATTGGCCCACGCGATCGCCGATGCGATTCTCGGCGCGTTGTGTGAAGGCGACATCGGCGTACACTTTCCCGATAACGATCCGCAGTGGAGCGGCGCGAGCAGTCTGGATCTTCTCTCGCGCGTGATGTGGTTGGCCCGTGAACGCAGCCTCCACGTCGTGAACGTCGATTCGACGATCCTGCTCGAAGCGCCGAAGATCCGTACCTACGTGGACACCATGCGTGAGAACATCGCCGGCGTGCTGGGGATCGACGCGGCGTGCGTGAGTGTGAAAGCCAAAACCGGTGAAGGACTCGATGCGGTCGGACAGGGGCTCGCGGTAACGGCTCAGGCCGCTGTGCTGATGGAGAGCAACTAAGGAAAGCAGCTTGAGACCACAGGACGTCATAAGAAAGAAGCGAGACGGTCAGAGCCTGACGCGCGACGAGATCGACTTCTTCATCGGCGGAGTCACGAGCGGCCGCATCGCCGACTACCAGGTCAGCGCGCTGCTCATGGCCATCTACCTCAACGGCATGGACCAGTTGGAGCAGCAGGCGCTGACCGAGGCCATGCTGAACTCCGGCAACATCCTCGACTTCTCCGATATCCCGAAACCAAAAGCCGACAAACACTCGACCGGGGGCGTCGGCGACAAGACGTCCGTGATCATCGCGCCGCTCGTTGCCGCGTGCGGCGTGTGCGTTCCGATGATCTCGGGGCGTGGTCTCGGTCACACCGGCGGAACACTCGACAAGCTCGAATCAATTCCCGGTTATCGCGTCAATCTCACCGCGACTGAATTCAAGGAAGTACTCGACAAGGTTGGTTACGCTATGGCGGGACAGACCGCGGAGCTCGCGCCGGCTGATAAAAAGATGTACGCGTTGCGCGACGCGACGGCGACGGTCGAAGCGATACCGCTGATCGTCGCGTCGATCATCTCGAAGAAAGGCGCCGCCGGTCTCGACGCGATGATCATCGACGTGAAGGTCGGCAACGGCGCGTTCATGCGCGACCAGTCGCGGGCCACGGAGTTGGCCCACGCGCTGGTGAGCACCGGCAACTCCTGCGGCATCAAGACGCGCGCGTTGTTGACCGACATGAACCAGCCGCTCGGCCGTGCCGTCGGCAATTCGTTGGAGATCGAGGAGTGCATCAATCTTTTGCGTGGCGATGCTCCGCCGCAAGCGCGTCCCGTCCTCGATTTATCGCTGGAACTGTCGGCGCACATGTTGTTGCTGGCGAACGTCGATCAAACGCCCGAAGCCGCGCACGGGCGTCTGCGTCAGGTTGTGGAGTCGGGGAAGGCGCTCGAATGCCTGCGCCGGAACATCGAGGCACAGGGCGGAGACCCGCGCGTGTGCGACGACCCGGCTGCGTTTCTGCCTTTGGTAAGTGAAACCGTTAAGGTAGAATCCCCGCGCTCTGGCTTCATTACACGAGTGGATACCACGGAAATCGGTCACGCTATTGCAGCAATCGGCGGCGGACGTGTGCGCATCGAAGACACGATCGATCCGACGGTCGGTTTTACTTCAGAGCTGAAGATTGGCGACAAGGTCGAAGCCGGCGACGCGATCGGTGTCGTCTACTGCGCTGACTCGGCCAACGGCGATGAAGCCGCGCGAAGAATTCAAGCCGCGTATCACATCGGCGACGAACCGCCGGTGGAGATCGAAAAGTTAGTCAAGGAAATCATTAACGAATGAAATACAAACTTCTGGTCCCGCTAGCGTTGGCCGCGTTGCTTGCTTTCGGCTCACTTGCGCTGACCGGGTGCGGCGACACGGCGGCTTCGCAGGATCCGTCCAAGATACGCGTCGGCATCGTCTTCGATATCGGCGGAAAGGACGATCGTTCGTTCAATGCGGCGGCCTGGCAAGGGGTGCAACGCGCCGCGAAGGAGCTGCCGATCGTTTTGCGCGACATCGAACCGGGAACGCCGAACGCGATCGAGCCGGCGATGCGCGCCTTCGCCGAGCGCAACTTCGATCTGATCATCGGAGTCGGCTTTGCGCAGGCGCCGATCATGGAGCAGGTCGCGAAAGACTATCCGAACATTCAGTTCGCGATAATCGACGGCGTTAGCAAGTTGCCGAACGTTGCGTCGTTGATTTTCAAGGAGCATGAAGGATCGTACCTGGTTGGGATACTCGCCGCGAAAGCTTCACGCACGGGAACGATCGGTTTCCTTGGCGGCATGGATATCGGGCTCATTCATCGCTTCGCCAAGGGCTACGAAGAGGGTGCGCGCTCGGTGAATCCGAACATTCGCGTGATCCAAAACTACGTCGGCGTCACCGACAGCGCGTGGAACAATCCCGGCAAGGGCAAGGAACTTTCGATGGCCCAAATCGGCAAAGGCGCCGACGTGATCTTCACGGCGGCCGGCAACTCCGGACTGGGCGCTTTCGACGCCGTCGAGCAGCAGGGCAAACAGAACGGCCGCGCGACGCATTTCGTCATCGGAGTGGACTCGAACCAGAACATGGTCAAGCCCGGTTTCGTGT
This sequence comes from Pyrinomonadaceae bacterium, assembly GCA_035649995.1. Classification (GTDB taxonomy): domain Bacteria; phylum Acidobacteriota; class Blastocatellia; order Pyrinomonadales; family Pyrinomonadaceae; genus PSRF01. Next base: position 6,014 of record DASRIM010000405.1, read on the forward strand.
TGACGAGCATGGTCAAGCGTGTCGACAACGCCGTGTACGACATCGTTAACGACGTAGTGAACCGCCGCTTCTCACCCGGCTTGCACGTCTTTGGTTTAGACAAGGACGGCGTTGGCTACGCGATGGATGAATTCAACAAGGATCTCGTCCCACAGGACGCCATCGACGCCGCCGAAGCCGCCAAGAAGAAGATCATTGCCGGCGAGATTAAAGTGACCGACGCGATGGGTGGGTGACAGAATCCGTGTCCAACACGGATTTAACGAATGCTCGAACTCCGACAAATAACCAAACGCTTCGGCGACGTTTTGGCTAACGACCAGGTCGACATCGTCGTCAAGCCCGGAACCATTCATGCCATCGTAGGAGAAAACGGCGCGGGGAAGTCGACCGCGATGCGCATCGCCTACGGTTTCTACACCGCCGACAGCGGACAGATTCTCGTCGACGGCCAGGTGCGCGAGATCAAGTCGCCTCACGACGCGATCGCGCTGGGCATCGGCATGGTCCACCAGCACTTCATGCTGGTCGAGACAATGACCGTCGCGGAAAACATCATCCTCGGCGCTGAACCGGGCTCGGCGCTCGCTCTCGATCTCAAAAGCGCGGCCGCTCAAATCCGCCAGCTTTCCGAAGAGTTCAAACTCGCCGTCAATCCAAACGAACCGGTCGAACACCTTTCGGTGGGCCAGCAGCAACGCGTCGAGTTGTTGAAGGCGCTGTACCGGCATGCGCGCATACTGATCCTGGACGAGCCGACCGCAGTGTTGACGCCGATCGAAGTGGAAGAGTTCTTCGCGATCCTCAGACGAATGCGCGAGCAGGGAAAGACGGTGATCATCATCACTCACAAGCTTTCGGAAGTGCTGGCGATCTCGGACGAAGTGACGGTGATGCGTGACGGCAAGGTCGTCGGACGCGTGCAAACGAAAGACACGAACGCCGCCGAGCTCGCGCGCATGATGGTGGGCCGTGAAGTGCTGCTGCGCGTCGAAAAGACCGACCCGAACGCCGGCCGTGCGCAACTCGACGTCAAACATCTTTCGGTCCTCGCGGCCGACGGAACGAAGCGCGTGAACGACGTATCGTTTGAAGTGCGCAGCGGCGAGATCGTCGGCATCGCCGGCGTCGAGGGAAACGGCCAGACGGAATTGATGGAAGCACTGGCGGGACTGGTCGAGCCGTCGCACGTCCTGGGCGAAATCATTTTTGGCGGAAAGAACATCAACGGCCTCGGCGCGCGGCTGCGTCGTGAGCTCGGCATCGCGCACATTCCCGAAGATCGTCATCGACGCGGATTGTTGCTGGACTTTTCGCTTGCGGAAAACGCGATTCTCGGCGTGCACTATCGTCCGCCGATCGTCTCGATGGCCGGCAACATCTTCCTCGACGACAGCGCGATCCAGCGAAGGGCCAACGAGATCATTCAGGCGTTCGACGTGCGTCCGCCAAACGCCGCGCTGCCCGCGCGTGCCCTGTCCGGCGGCAATCAGCAGAAGCTGATCATCGGCCGCGAGTATCACGTCGATCCGAAGTTGCTGCTGGTGTCGCAGCCGACGCGAGGAGTAGACATCGGCGCGATCGAGTTCATTCACCGGCAGTTGGTCCGTTTGCGTGATGACGGCCGCGCCATCCTGTTGGTGTCGGCGGAGCTGGAAGAAGTGACGAGCCTTTCAGATCGTCTGCTGATCATTCACGACGGGCGCATCGCCGGTGAAGTCGATCCGAAAGTCGCGACCCTGGAAGAGATTGGACTATTGATGACGAGGGGCCATTAGAACAAAAGCCAAATGTCCAAATTCGCCCGTGACCTACTTTTCCCGCTGATCGCTGTCATCGCAGCTTTCATCGTCGGCGGCATCCTCATCCTGCTGGTCGGGGACAATCCGATCGAAGCTTACCGGTTGTTGTTGGGAAGCGCGCTCTCCTGGCCCGACGGCATCGGCTACACGCTCTTTCACGCGACCCCTTTGATCTTTACCGGCCTGGCGGTCCTCGTCGGCTTTCGCTGTGGTCTATTCAACATCGGCGCCGAGGGACAACTCTACATCGCCGCCTTCGCAACGGCGTGGGTCGGAATCACCTTCGCGAACCGCTCCGCGTGGATCCTCGTGCCGCTGTGCTTCGCGGTCGCGATACTCGTCGGTGCTTTGTGGGGCGCGATTCCCGGCGTGCTGAAGGCGCGTTTCGGATCGCACGAAGTCATCAACACGATCATGTTGAACTTCATCGCGCTCTATCTCATCAGTTACCTGACGCAGTACTACTACAAAGAACCCGGCGATCCGATTCTGCAAACCGCGCCGATCGGCTGGGGCGCGCACATCGCTCGGCTCGGAAAGTTCATTCCCGGTTTGCCCGAGCGTATTCCGTTGAATATCGCTTTCCTGTTGGCGCTGCTCTGCTGTCTGCTGGTCTACCTGTTTTTGTGGCGCACGAAGTGGGGCTACGAGATACGCGCAACCGGCAGCAATCCATCGGCTGCCGAGTATGGCGGCATTTCGATTCGCAAACAGATCGTCCTAGCGATGGCCGTCTCCGGCGCACTCGCAGGCATGGTCGGGATCAACGAAGTGATGGGCTATCGCTATCGTTACTACGACGGCTTCTCCGACAATTACGGTTTCACCGGAATCGCCGTGGCTTTGCTCGGCCGCAATCATCCGGTTGGCGTGATCCTCGCGGCGTTGTTGTTTGCGGTCTTGCAGCACGGCGGAATCTACGTCGACGGATTTTCCGAGCACATCACGAAGGACATCGTGCAGGTTCTTCAGGGCGTGATCATTCTGTTTGTCGCCGCCGAGTCGTTCTTCAAATGGTCACTGGGCAGGTTCGGATTCAGACGCTTGAGGGCCTGAAACGATGAGAGACGTTTTTACATGGGCACTGGTTGGGTCGACGATCCGGCTCGCCACTCCGTTGGTCCTGGCTGCGCTGGGCGGCCTCTTCTCCGAGCGCTCGGGCGTAATCAACATCGCGCTCGAAGGGAAGATGCTGGCCGGTGCTTTCACGGCGGCGGCCGTCACTTACGCCGCTGACGTTAGGTTCGGATTGGGAAACGCGAGCCCCTGGGTTGGTCTACTCGCAGGCATGCTCGCCGGTCTGTTCATTGCCGCGATCTACGCGGTGAGTTGTATCAAGTTCAAAGCAGATCAGGTTGTCAGCGGCGCGGCCATCAACATCCTGATGCTCGGCGTACCTGGGTTTCTGAGCGGCGCGCTGTTTCTTTCATCGGGCTCGACTCCTCAACTTCCGAAGGATCACTTGTTGCCTCAGAATCCGGCGATCATCGCGATCACGATCGGAGTTTTGGTGTTTGCGATCTGGTACGTCGTTTATAAAACGCCGTTCGGTCTGCGGCTGCGCTCCGTTGGCGAAAAGCCCGAGGCCGCGGATGCGGCGGGCGTCAGCGTCAGCAACATCCGGTACTCAGGCGTATTGCTTGCCGGCATACTTGCGGGACTCGGTGGCGCGTACCTATCGATCGGGCAATCATCGCTGTTCACGCGGAACATGACCGCCGGCCGTGGCTTCATTGCTCTGGCCGCGTTGATCTTCGGAAAATGGCGCCCGGTACAGACGCTGCTTGCGTGTCTGTTGTTCGGCTTTACCGAGGCGGTTTCGATTCAGATGCAAGGCGAGGTAAAGTTTAACGGCGAAGAGATCCCCGTGCAGTTCATTAACATGGTGCCGTACGTCTTGACTATCGTGGTGCTCGCGGGTTTTATCGGACACTCGCGGCCGCCGCGG
>DASRIM010000406.1:0-9898 GCA_035649995.1 Pyrinomonadaceae bacterium
ACGGTTTTGTGTTTAGGGTCCTTCGCAATCACACGCCTGAGCAGCCGTTCAGCGTCGACAAAGTTGCCGGTTCGTCCGGCGGCGGTTGCTGCCTCGACGAGGTCGTCGCCGTTGACTGAATCGGCAATTGCGGGGGCAGCGGTGACGTCCGTTTCCAGCGACAGAGTCTGTGCTCCGTCAGACGCAACTGCACCAGCAAACGCTTGATAGTCCTGCAAACGTTCGACAGGCAATTCGTGCTGTCGCAAGCGAAGTTTCCTCTCAGCAACAACGGCCGAACCTTGCAGTTTGTAGTCCGCGGCGTACTCACCATAATCGCGCGACACCTTCAACGGCAGCGGCAATCGCGCTTGGTACTTGCCTGGCAGCGTGAGTTTCAAACTGTAGGCGATATCGATCGGGGGACCGAGTTCAAGCCGCGGTGTGTTTTCCGCTTTTTCGGTCTTTGAATGAGCGAGAATGAACGAAGGAAAAGGAAGTGCAACTTTCAGTTTCTTGCTCGACCAGTCGAGAAAGTTCGCGTATGAAACGTCGAATTCGATCTCGAACGGCTTTTCCGAGTCGGCAGGATCGGTGGTTTTGATGTCAGTGACTTCACCTTCAATCCCGATCCACATGCCGAGATAACGACCAAGACTTTTCCGTTTACCGCTGGAGGTGCGGTAAAACGCCAAGCGCATATGCATCTCTGTATCGCCACGCAAAACCAGGCGCGCGTGAGCCGTTAACTTGCCGAGATCGTCAATCGTGCCCTCGATAGTCACGCGCTCGGAAAAAAGGAACGGAGGTGCGGCGGGCGTAGTTTGCAGCAGAGCCGAACCGGCAGTTGGGATCATCAATACTTTCTTGTTGCGCAAATTGGGAGACAACAATCCGGCGGGCGCTACTTCCGGCGTTGTATCGACCCAGAGCGTTTCACTACCGAGAGGAATCGCGCTTATGACATGGTCAAACTGGCCGGGCGAAGGAACATCAACGTCAAGCTTACGCGTGGAATTGAGCAACACTGGATACGCCCGCAGTCCTGTCGCAGCCAACATTGAAGCGAGGAGCGTGTGTTTGTCTTTGCAGTCGCCATACTGATTAGTCATCACGCTGGCGGCGGCGTGCGGCTGGTATCGTCCCTGTCCGAACGAAAGACTAACGTAACGAAAGTTCCTGGCAACGTAATCATAGAGTGCCTTAACCTTGTCTTTGTCGGTCGTTCGGCCGCTTACCAGTTCTGCTGCTTTGGTTTTGATCCTTTCGTCGGGAGCGATTCGATCGCCTTGCAACTCAGCGTACCACTGGCCCACTTCCTCCCAGCTTTGAAATGTAGTCAGTTGCACGTGGGGACGGGGCTGTTCCGCCTCTTCTTCTCCTGACTCTTCTTCCTTTCCCTTGTCCTTTTCCTGTTTGTCATTAGCCGGTTCGAGGTTCGCGTGTTTCCAGAAGTAGATTCGCCGCTCGTTATCTTCTTTAGTCGTGGGCTGAAAGCCGGACTCGGTTTTTAGCTTGACCTTACTGGCGGCAGGTATGTTTACAGTCAATTCCTCGTCGAGAACGATCACGCCCTTGGTGAGAAAACTGTGTTCGATCCAGAAGTGGTTCGCGGCAACCGTGGTATGAACGTTCCACACCATGTGATACTCGAGCACGTCACCTGGGCGCAGACCGGGGACGGTTATGTGCTTCTCTCTGAGGTCCGTATAAACCGGCGCCTCCCGCGCGACTGGGGCTGTTAAATCCTGGATATCGGAAGGAGCAGCATTGACTACAGTACCGTCCGCCTTGCGCACGCGTACGAAATCCATCTCGAGCTTTTCGTTGGCAGCGCTATATCCGAAGACGAGTTGGCCGAACTGTTCTACAGCCGCATCGGTCTGAATCTTTGCTCGAAAACGTAATTCATACTGGCCGGTACCATCTCGCTCAAAGCGGTAAGCCATGCTCCTATGTTCGACGATCACAGACTCCTGCGAGTAATCCGGCTTTTGCCTGGGGGCTTCCGGAGATTTTGCAGGAGCCTGCGGTTTCGTATTTGTAGTCTGAGCGTGAACCGGCTGAAAGCTGGTGAGAGGTGCTGCTAACAGAAATGAAGTCGCTACAAGGAAGGCAATGATCTGGGACTTTCGAGATGCTAGATGAGTTGGATTGAGGCGCATAGTGTGAGAATTCCTTTGGGAGTGAGTAAGAGCTGATCCGATTAACTTGAAGCACGAAGCATGCCGAGCATCCTACAGGCTTCGATTCGACCCACGAGTGTACCTTATCGGTGGAACAGAACAACAACCGGGCAGAAAGGTGTTCACACACGAAGACATCTGTGCACCATTGTTCACAGCAGCTAAAAGCCGCAGTTTACGAGTGGATGGCGCGGCGTTAAGCCGGTTTGGCCACTAGACAACGCCGCGGAAGCCTCGATAGACTACCGAGTTTGCTAAGTACGTCCTATCCTTATCTACATCTACGGAGACTTCAGTTTTATGGCTATTCCTGCAACTCAGATTCGACGCGGCATGGTTATCGTTTTTGAAGGCCAGCCCTGCAAGGTCGTCGAATTTCGTCACCATACGCCCGGCAACCTGCGCGCGATGGTGCAAACCAAATTGCGAAATATTCGTACCGGATCTTCCTTTGAACACCGCTTCCGTTCCGCCGACACCGTCGACCGCGCATCGCTGGAGCAGCACGAGATGGAGTATCTCTACTCGGACGGCTCGCACCACCATTTCATGAACACCGAGAACTACGAACAGGTCGCGTTGAGCGAAGACGACCTTGGCGACGCGGCGCAGTGGCTCACGCCGGGGCTCAAGATCCAGGCCGAGTTTTACGAAGGCGCGCCGATCGGGATCGATCTTCCGCCGTCGATGGAGTTGACGGTGACGCAAACTGAGCCGACGCTGAAGAGTGCGACTGTCTCCAACGTGAACAAGCCCGCTACGCTCGAGAATGGCGTTACGATTTCGGTCCCGCCGTTTATCAACGAGGGCGATCGAATCCGCGTCGATCCGACCGAAGGGCGCTACATCGAACGGGCAAAGTAGTACGCAAAGCACTAAGCACCAAGTACAAAGTTCAAATATGTACCTGGCTTACAGCCTCCTGTTAACGCTCGGTCTTCTCGTTCTAATCCCTCACTTCCTGTTTCAAGCGTTGGCGCACGGCAAATACGTTTCCGGCTTGCGCCAACGCTTAGGATCCATTCCTTCAGTCGATCGTCATCCGGTGATCTGGCTGCACTGTGTTTCGGTCGGCGAGACGCAGGCGGCGCGCCCGCTCGTAGAACGCATTAAACGCGAGTTTCCGCATCACGCGCTCGTCGTCTCCACGATCACGCTGACGGGACAACGACTGGCGCGCGAGGTTTTCGCGAAGCACGCTCACGGCATCTTTTACTTTCCATTCGACTGGCGCTGGACAGTCCGGCGCGCGCTGCGAACGGTCAATCCGGACGCAGTGCTGATCATGGAAACGGAGTTGTGGCCCAACTTCCTGCGCGAGTGCAAGGCGCGCGACATTCCGGTCGCGCTCGTCAATGGACGAATCTCGCGGCAATCATTCCATCGCTACTCGCTGATCAAATTGTTTCTCGGACGAGTGCTGCGGGGCTTGAACATCGCCGTGATGCAGTCTGAAATCGACGCCGCGCGGCTGCGTCAACTCGGCATGCCGCCTGACAGGATCCACACCGCGGGCAACCTGAAGTTCGACGCCGGCGCCGCGTCTTCATCGACGGAGAAGACGGCGCAGATCCGCGAGCGGTTTGCGTTGAATGCGGACGTGCCGCTCATTCTCGCGGCGAGCACGCACGCGCCGGAAGAGAAGATCATTCTCGAGAGTTTCAAACAGCTCGACGGGCGCGCGAGACTGATGCTCGCGCCGCGCCATCCCGAACGCTTTCAGGAAGTCGCATCTTTGATTCGCGACTCGGGAATGACCTGGGCAAGACGAACGAAGGCGGCCGACGCGTCCGACGCGCGTGCAAGTGTGATCCTGCTCGACACGATTGGCGAGCTGCCCGCGACGTACGAGCTCGCGGCGGTGGTTTTCGTCGGCGGCAGTATCGTCGATCGCGGCGGTCACAACGTGCTCGAGCCGGCTGCGGCCGGCGCGCCTGTTGTAACCGGCGCACACACACACAACTTCCACGCGATCGTCGATCTGCTGAACGAGGCGAATGCAATCGTTCAACTGCCGCCCGTGCCGGACGCGGCCGCAGCCGGCGAACTCGCGAGAGTCTTCGCTGAGTTGCTGTCAGATCCTGAGCGCCGAAACGAGCTCGCGGCGCGCGCGAAACAGCTCGTTCTCGACAATCAGGGCGCGGCTGAAAGAACGATCAAGCTGATCGCGCCGCTGCTGTCTTTGAAAGATCCCGATCGGCCGGAATCAAATTCCCTACTCGCCGCCAACGTTCAGCCTTCATGAAGTCGCTTATTCTTCCGCCACTGAGCGTTTTGTACGGCGCGGTCACGCGAACGCGTCTTTCGCTCTACCGCCGCGGAACTTTTCACTCAACCAAACTCGATCGTCCCGTGATCAGCGTCGGCAATATCACGACGGGCGGTACCGGCAAGACGCCGCTCGTCGAGTGGGTCGCGCGCACCATCGCGGGCGCGGGAAAGAAGGTCTGCATCCTCACGCGCGGCTACGGCCGCGACAATCCGGATCGACAGGTCGTAGTTTCAGATGGAACGAACGTGCTGGCGAACCCGTCCGAAGCAGGCGACGAGCCGTTTCTGCTGGCGACTAACCTCGCAGGCATCGCCGCGGTGATCAGCAACGCGGATCGAATCGAGGCGGCAAAAGGCGCAATCAAGCATTTAGGAACGGACTGTTTCGTCTTGGATGACGGCTTTCAACACCTGCGTCTCGAACGCGACCTGAACATCGTCACGATCGACGCGACCAATCCGTGGGGCGGCGGACACCTGCTTCCGTACGGCCGTTTGCGCGAACCGCTCAGCGGTCTCAGCCGTGCTGACTGCATCGTGATTACGCGAGCCGATCAGGCAAACAATCTCGACGCGCTTCGCGACGAAATCCGTCGTCTCACCGAGAACGCGCCTCTTTTCCAATCGACAATGCGGATCAAGAATCTTCCTGAAACGATTCCAACTCCAGTCGCGGCTTTCTGCGGCGTCGGCAATCCGCAGTCTTTCTTCAACCTGATCCCGCACGAGCTCGTCTTACAAAAGACGTTTCCGGATCATCATCGCTACTCACAAACCGACGTCGATTCACTCATCGAAGCCGCCACACGCGCCGGCGCAGAAAGCCTCATCACGACGGCTAAGGACGCAGTCAAACTAAAGTCACTGTTGTTTTCATTGCCGTGCTTCGTGCTCGAGATCGAACCGCGAATCGAGAACGAAGCAGAGCTGGCTCGCCTGGTTCTTACTGCGGCGAAGGCGTAGGAGCCGGCGCCGGTGGTTTCGTCGCCGTGGGCGTGGGAACGGGGACGTTCTCGGGCACGACGCTGCGCGTTGGGTCCGGCAACGGAGGCGCTTTGCGGTTACTGTTGTTCGTGTTCGAGTTGGTGTTGCTGTTCGAGTTCTCGTTAGCGTTGGCATCGGGGCTGACGTCTTCGATCGGCGTCGGCTCCTGTTCGACGTTCGCGTTTGGCGAAGCGTTGACGTTGCCGGAGGGATTGACCGCGCCGCCTGAAGGCAGTCCTTGTTCGGCTTTACCGGTCGGCGGTGGCGTCGGTTGCACCGGCTGACTGTTTGGATCGGCAGCGAGCGTTTGTGATGGCTGTGCAGTATTCGTGTTATCGACGGGCGAGCTCTTGGTCCAGGCGTAAATGCCGGCGAAGACGACGAGCAACGCCACAGCGGACGGAATCAATATCTTCCACGGATTGAAACTGCCGCCAACTTGCGCGCCCTGCGGCGGATGCCCGCCTACGGGCTGCACGGGTACGGTGACAGGCGCACGACGAGGAGTCGCCACAGGTGCGGGAGCAACCGGATATTCCTCACGCCGTCTCACCACCGTGACTTCGTCGTCGTCGCTGGAAACGTTTTTAAACTGCCCGCTCAGACTGGCCGGGGGCTGCGGCACGGGAACCGGAACGATCATCCCGGCCGCGATCGTCAGATCCTCGATCAACTCGGCGACGTTCTGATAGCGATTGTCCGGGACCTTCGCCATCGCGCGCGCAACCACACGGCCCACCGGCGGCGGCACGTCAGGCCGTTCCTCCAACACCGCCGGCACCGGATCCTGGAGGTGCTTCATCATCACGATCGTCGGCGAATCGCCGGTGAAAGGAACGTGACCGACGAGCATCTCGAAAAGAATCACGCCCAGCGAATAAATATCGGAACGCGCGTCGATCTCCGAATCCTGCGAGCACTGCTCGGGAGACATGTATTGGGGCGTGCCGATCACCAGGTTCGGCGCCGTCAACCCGCCGTCAAACTTTCCCTCGGGCTCGTTGATCTTCGCGATGCCGAAATCGAGCACTTTCGCGTAGTCGCCGGCCATCGTCGTGTCGAGCAACATGATGTTGTCGCTCTTCAGATCGCGGTGTATGACGCCTTGTGCGTGCGCGGCGGCGAGTGCGTCTCCAACCTGCCGCGTGATCTCGACGATTCTCTGTAGCGGCAACGGCCCATCGTCACGGATGACCTGTTTGAGCGTCCTGCCGCTCAGGAACTCCATCACGATAAAAACGGTGCCGTTTTCGTCCTCGCCGAAATCCGTGACGCTCAAAGCGTTGGGATGCGAGATACGCGATGCGGCGCGTGCTTCGCGCGAGAAGCGGGCGACGATCTTCTCGTCCGCGGCAAGCGATGGACGCAGCACTTTGATGGCGACAGTCTTGTCCATCAGCACGTGCGTGCCCTGGTAAACACTGCCCATTCCGCCTTCGTTGAGGCGTTTGTCGATACGATATTTTCCGGCGAGGACGGTGCCGAGAAGTGCGTCGTCAGTCGTTTCGAGAGCGACGCCGTCGTTAGGACACAGCGTCGTCATATCGGTGTATTCAACCCCACACTTCGGACATTTTTTCATTTTGTTTGCCGCGCCCTCGATTATTCCATCCGCGTTACGCCGGGTCAACAAAGAGGCGGGCGAGAGACGGTATATCTCTCGCCCGCACTCACAGAAACGCTTTGATTCCGATTTATGCCTTTAGGTTGGGCTTCCGGTTCCCTTGACAACCGCAAAGACCACCAGCAGTGCAAACAGCACCAACGACTCGATCAGCGCCAAACCGAGAATCATCATCGTTTGGATACGACCAGCCGCGCCCGGATTTCGTGCAGCACCTTCGCACGCCGCCGCGCCGATTCGCGACTGACCGAGAGCGCCGCCGAGCACAGCGATTGCGAAACCGACGCCGGCAGCGATCGCGCGGTACTTGTTCACGGAAAACGCATTGTCGCCGGCGCCGCCCGTCGCAGCGTCAGCTTGCGCGAACGTAGTCATGGCACTGAAAAGAATGCCGACGACGGCGAACAGCAGGATTCTGAATTTGCTCATAGTTCCTCCTACGATCTAAGTTCTAAATCGCTCACCTGCCACGTCGCTGTTCACACTAGAGGCGTTTTATTATTTCGCCTGCACCCGGTATCCACCGCCCCTCTTACAACGGCGCTCCTGCGATACAGACATGACCTGCTTCAAAAAGCGAAGCTTATGACTTTGCCTGGTGCTTACGGAGTGTGGCTGAAAAGCAATCTACTCGATTGCGCGGCAACGTGTGCGGGCCGTCGCCCGATCGCTCACCGCGCGCCTGGGATAAAGCCAATTAAGTCAAAACCGGGGCGATCATCTCGTCGTGTTCGTCGTGCCCGTGCTCGCCGTGCGCGTGCGGCGCGTGCGAGACCTCGCTGATGTAAAGCTGCGATAGAAGGATGAAAACGAACGTCTGAATCAGAGCCACGAAGACGCTCAACGGCATCAACACGATCGGCGCGAACCAGGTCCACGGCGGCGCAAGGCCCGCCAACGTCACCATCACCTGTTCGTCCGCGAACAAGTTACCGAACAGACGTATACCGAGCGAGAAGGGACGGATCAGATTACTGATCAACTCGATCGGAAAGATGAGCCACGCGATCCACCAGACTGGTCCACCAAGGTGCTTCAAGTGTTGAAGTATCCCGTTCTCGCTGATGCCGATGTAGTTGTAATAAAGGAACGAGGCTAACCCCAGCGCGAACGTGACGCTCGTCGCCGCGGTAGGACTCATGAACAGCGGGAACAGTCCCATCAGGTTCGCCACCAGGATCAACGTCGCGAACGTCATCACCACCGGGAAATACTTCAAACCGTGTGGCCCGATGATGTCCTCGATCATGTTCCGCACGGCCAGCACGCTGACTTCCAGCGTCTGCTGTCCGCCGCCCGGCTCGGATTCCGACAACTTCCCTTTCAAAATCCAGATGATCGCGACGCTCAGAATGCACGCGATGAAGAACATGACCGTATACCACGGTATCGCGTTCTCGGCCGTGTATGGTCCGAACGCGGCTTCCGGCGTGGTGCCGAAGTAGCCCAGCACTTTGTCCCAGACCGGTTTGGTGTATTTCAGCTCGAAATGAAGAGCCGCTTCGCCAAACCACTCGTTAACAAACTGGACAATGATCGGTGTGTGATGGGCCGCCTCTTCCCCGTGCTCCGCTGTTTGATGGGCGGCTTCGTCCAACCAAAACATCAACTGATTTCCTCTCGCTGGATGATTGCGAAATAAAACTCTCTTATAGCTTCAACGAAGATAGCTACGACAAAGCTCGACATGCCCGTCAGGACCGCGGGCACTGACAACAGATCGAGTTGAGCCAACGAAAACACGATCGCCGCGATTACGACGTAACGCAGCATGAACTGCATCAACGGTAACCTGCGCACGCCGCCGCCGACCGACAGCTCAATCGCGGCCGCGACGGAGTTTTTCAGCCAATGATGACTGAACAACGCCAGCAGACCGCCGATCAGCAGACCGGTCGTGAAGCGCCATGGCCCAACGAAAGCAGACACAGCCACACTGACGCCGCTGGCAATCGCCATCGTCCGGAAAACCCGCAAATTGAGGGCATTGCTTGAATTATCGGCCATTAGCAAAGCCGCCGATTTTAGTTTAATACGTCTTAGAACTCAAACGTACAAACTGGAACAGCCCCGCCGCCGATCCCACCACGATGCCGCCGATCAGGAACCACGGGTCCGATCCCAGCCACTTGTCCAACAGCCAGCCCAGTCCGGTAAACGACGCCACGGTAATAAAAAGCGTGAAACCGGCGGCATAGGCGAAAGCAGCCTTCGCGTTCTCTTCCGCGTCCGGCTTCGACGGCTGCGATGGCTTCGATGGCCCTGTTCCTTTAGCCATGCTTCACCAACTTTCACGCGTGAGAAAGTTTTTCGGGACCTCGTAGAGCAGGGCGCGGCGCGAGTGGCGCATCGAGTCGTGAATAAAGCACACGTGCGTACACCAGCACGACTTGCCGCCGTCGATTGCCGCCAGTTCGGTCTCGCGCTCGTGAGCGGACCAAAGCGCGCCGAAGTCGTAGTCAAAATCGCCGAGCGTCGCAAACTTCTCACGCAACTCGCAGGCGCGGACGTCGCCGTTGTAATCGATCACGGCCGTTGTCTCACCTGCCGTACAGGGAAACGGCCACGGCGTCGGGTCGCGGAAGTTTGCGTGCTGCGTGCGATAGTGCGTCGTGATCGTGCCGACGTAAGCGGCGTTTTTGACGAAGCGCTTGCCGGCGTCGTCGTCCGCGAACATGCGATCGCCATAGCGCTTCGTCAGCTTGGCGGCGTGCGCGTACATCGCCGGCAACACTTCCGGCGGCACCTGTTTGATCTCGTCTCCAACGAGCGTCTCGCCGCGAATGATGTTGAAGTACTGCCCGTCGAGCTTGTAGTTGTCCCACATGAACTCGGAGAGCATTTCGATCTCGGT
>DASRIM010000407.1:0-23387 GCA_035649995.1 Pyrinomonadaceae bacterium
AACGACTCTGTTCTTGAAGGTAAAGACTCTGAGCTGTTCGAGGCAATGGTGCCGCGTGGGTCAGACTTCATTGGCAGGACACTGAAGAGTCTGCGGTTTCGAAGGCGGCACCAGGTCACTGTGTTAGCCATTAACCGTCACGGAGTGAACCTGCTTTCGAAGATCAGCAGAGTGCGACTGAGGTTCGGCGATGTCCTCTTGATACAGGGAACTCGCGAACAGGTGGAAACACTCTCCGCGGAAGGTCAACTATTGCTTTTGGAAGAGATTTCCCAAAAACAGGTCCGACCGGAAAAACAGCGCTGGGCACTTGCGGCTTTCGGTGTCTTTCTTTTCTTCTCGCTTACGCATCTGATTCCGTTGCCGATCGCTGTTCTCCTTGGTGTTATGGTTCTGCTTGCCAGCCAGTCTCTGCGCATGTCGGAAGTGTATGAGGTCATCGATTGGCGTTTGCTGATCCTGATCGCCTGCATGATCAGTTTTGGAGTGGCGATGGAAAAGACTGGCGCGGATCAGTACCTGGCGAATTTTATAGTGAAAGGCACAGGCCAATATGGTCCAGCCGCAGTGCTGGCGGGATTCTTCATCATGACGGTTGCTCTTACGCAGCCGATGTCAAACCAAGCCGCCGCTCTCGTCATGCTGCCGATAGCGGTGAAAACTGCGCTCGCACTCGGACTCAATCCGAGAACGTTTGCAGTTACGGTGACCTATGCGGCTTCCTGCTCCTTTCTGACTCCACTCGAGCCTGCCTGTGTCCTCGTGTATACGCCGGGGCGTTATCGCTTTTTGGACTTCTTGAAAGTGGGCTCGCTCTTAACGATCGCCGTGTTTGCGATCGTCATCTGGCTGGTGCCAAAGTTCTGGCCGTTCTAAACGAGAGGGACCACAGATCGGATCACTCGGGCAATCGTCTGTTACAAGTGTCATTGAAATTTTCCCGGGTCGAGTCATCCTAACGCCGCTTTGACGCATCAAACGCGTCGTTCGTAAAAATTTGAACCTCGCACACCCTTCAACCCTAAAGGAGATCCGATCAATGCGAGACAAGACCGATTCACCCGCCCCCGAAACTTCCGAGCCGTTCTTCGCGCGTTTCCTCGAAGGCCAGGAGTCATCCAAAAATCTGAAGATGACGCTCAAGTACCCGTCGGATAGAGATGAAATCGACTGGAATATACGTCCGGCGATGACCGACGACAGCAATCAATAAGATACCGGCCCGCGTTCAGCACATTCGCGGCGATAGCTCTTCCGTTGCGCATCGCTAACGCGGGCCGCACCTTTCACACTACTCACTTCCAACGCATGGCTCGCGACGTCGTTCTACTGCTGACACATAGCGGAGACTTCTACACCGTCGATCTCGTCGCACAGGCTCTCGCAGACATGGGTGCCCGTCCCATTCGCTTCAACACAGACCTCTTTCCATCATTGATCAAACTCTCGGGCCGCGCGGGCGACGACCGCGTCGCACAACTCCTTACCGAAGCGGGAGAGCAGGCTGCGGTCCATGAAGTGCGCGCCGTCTGGGCGCGCAAGCTCTGGCCGCCTCGCATGGCTGATGATCTTGACGAGCGTTATCGTTCGATGTGTGTCAGCGAGTCCGTCGCCGCGCTCGAAGGTTTTCTTGACGCGCTGCACAACGCTCGCTGGATAAACAACCTGGACCATCAACGCAACGCTGAGAACAAGCAGAGACAACTCCGACTCGCGGCTCGCGTCGGCCTGGGCGTGCCGAAAACACTCGTCACCAACGATCCCGCCGCAGCTCGACAGTTCTTCGCCGAGACTGACGGCCAAACAGTAGCGAAGCTCCTCCGCCCGGTCGACGTGAGCATGGACGCCGCTGCGCCCTTCGTCTACACAAGCCGCGTCCGCGAGGAAGACCTCGCCGCCGTGGAGACACTTCGCCACAGCCCGATGGTTTTTCAAGAGTTGATTCCGAAAGCGTGCGAACTCCGCGTTGCTTATGTCGCGGGCGAGACCTTCACAGGTGCGCTCGACGCGACTGGCACGTCGCGGGGCCATATCGACTGGCGGCTTGCCGCACCCGAAGAGTGTCGCTGGCAAATGGCCCAACTGCCGACCGAAGTTTCAAGCAGCGTGAACGCATTGATGTCGGAACTGGGTCTCGTTTTCGGCGCCGTCGATTTGATCTGCACTCCTTCAGGCGAATACGTGTTTCTCGAAGTGAACCCGAGCGGCGAATGGGGCATGCTGGAACGCGATCTCGGTCTTCCCATTTCGGAAGCCATAGCTAAAGCACTACTCGAGGACGAAAGTTAGTAAGCAACTATGTCCGTCCTGATCATTACACACAGCGAGGATAACGAGTGCGTCGCGCGGGTGGCTGAGGCTATTGCGCGCAAGGGTGGGCACACAGTCCGCTTTGACACGGACCGCTATCCGACCGACGTGCGTCTCACTGCGTACTATGGAAGGTCGGGCGACGAGCGTCTTACGCTTGCGAATGAAGAAGGCGAGTTCGATTTGCGCGAGATCACGGCCATCTGGCACCGCCGCATCAACTTCGGCGCGCATCTTCCGGAGAGACTCGACGACCAACTGCGCCATGCGTCGCTCGGTGAAACGAGTGCGGCCGCTCACGGCATGCTCGCCAGCCTCAATGCCTTTCGCATGGACCACCTGCATCACATCCGTCACGCGGAGAACAAGCAGCTTCAGCTACAGGTCGCTCGCGAACTCGGACTGGACATACCGCGCACGCTGACGACGAACGACCCAACTGCCGTCCATGCCTTCGCAAAGAGTTGCAACGGCGGAATAGTGACGAAGATGCTCTCGTCCTTCGCCATCTACGACGAAGGCAAAGAGCTCGTCGTCTTTACTAACTCCGTGAAGCCCGAAGACCTCGAGGATCTCGCCGGTCTAAACCTCTGCCCCGCCACTTTCCAAGAGTCGATTCCGAAGTCCCTCGAGATTCGCGCCACGGTCGTCGGCGACCGCGTCATGTCTGCGTCCATTGACTCACAAGTCTCGACGCGCGCCACTCACGACTGGCGCCGCGACGGCGTCCGCATGATTCAAGATTGGCAGCCGTATCAACTCCCCGTCGATGTCGAAGAAAAGATCCTGCGCCTGATGGACCACTTCTCCCTGAACTACGGCGCGATCGACATCATTCTGACACCCGACGGCAGACACGTCTTTATCGAACTCAATCCCTGCGGCGAATTCTTCTGGCTCGAACGCTCTCCGGGCCTCGCCATCTCCGGCGCGATCGCAGACGTTCTCCTGGGCCACGCAGCGCGGCGTTAGATCACGTCGCAACCGACAGCCACGCGGACTTGATGCGGATCGGTCGTTCGCTTACCGCCTCGAGCACGGCGTACTTCGCGAGGAGTCGCGTTGAATCAAACGGCGGCAATGACGAATTCTCTGGCGTCACGATCAGCGGGATCTCCGTGCAACCAAGTACGACGCACTCCGCGCCGCGCGATTTCAGATCGTCGATCGCGCCCAGAAACCGATCGGTCGTTCCGGCGTTGAAGATCCCCAAACACAGCTCGTCGAAGATCGCCGTGTTAAGGACCTCGCGAGTTTGCTCGTCGGGAATCAGCCGTTCCATCCCGTTCCTCTTAAGAGCCGTCTCGTAGACTGGTCCAGTCATGGTCCAACGCGTGCCTAAAACACCGACCCGTGTGCATCCACTTTTACGTAGCTCGTGACAAACAACGTCAGCAATGTGCAGTCCCGGAATCGGCAGCTCACCGGCAACCTGCTCCAGGACGATATGCGCCGTGTTGTCAGGACAGACGTAAAAATCAGCGCCTGCGTCAGCCACCATGTGCACGCCTTCGGCGAGGAATTTTGCGACGGCTGAATAATCATTCGCTTCCCATGCGGGAAGGCTCAGCGCCATCGGCACGGCACTCATCACGATTCTCGGATGCATGTGCGGTCCGAGATGCACGGCTCCCTCCCTGCACGCAGTCAAAAAACAAAGCGCCGCTCCCTCGAAGCTATGCGCAACGATGCCAATTGTTTTCATGTATTCAGTGTACTTAACTGAAGAGGTAAATCTAAAAAGGTCGCGTAGCGCGTTGCTGATAGCGGCGTTTTCATTTCGGTTAAGACTCTCGGCGCGTTCACTGCAACGTTAGCGAGCGCGTTCCGATAATTTGACGAACGTTTAGAAGTCGCAGCAGAGTTTGCCTGCCCAAAAAATCTTGCCGGTAGCATCCGGCGGTGCTAGTATGGCGCCGCTTTGGAGCAAATAGGTGAAACGCTCCCTGTGACGCTCCCTCCTCCCTACAATTCTCTGCCCAGAGACAAGTGAATTTGTGTGCTCTTTGATAGACGCCGCCCACGATTATGGAGGACTCTCTTCGGTCGTCGTTGGACCATCAACTCCGAGACGGGGAAACCAGAAAGTCGGACTCTCCTGGCTCCCCCGCCCAATGCGGATTCTCCCTGCCTTACTCGGCATCGGCTGGCCTGGTGCGGACGATGCGGAAGAGATTCTCTCGTGTGAACATGCTGTCGCTGAAGCTCACGTTGCGCTTGATGCTCTCGACGCTCTTCAACACGATGCTGACTTCGAGTTGCTGTTCGTAATTGACTGCATTCACTGCCGTCAACTCGTGCCCAACGTACGAAGCCTCGAGGCGCTTGATCTTCTGGCCGGCCTTGTCGATGAAGTCGAATGCGACCGGTGCTCCGTCACGGTGACGCACGGTCACTAACAGATCGCCGAGGCCAAAGGACTCCAGCAAGCTACGATCAAACCGCACAACCGTACTCTCCTCCCCCTCGTGTTTGACGGCTTCCACCTTCTGGGCTTTGAGCGAACTTATTTCGGTAAGGTACGGAAGGTCGAAAGCACCCGTGCTAATCAGCTTCTGGAAGGTGCCCATCGACTCCGCGGTCTGCACGGTGCCGCTACAGTCGCCGCACTGACCGTCCGTTGAGCAAACGGCGCCGCTGCAACCGTCAGCCACGTCCACCGGCGCTGCCGCTGCCGTTAAGGTTGGCCTTTCGTGGATCAGTATGGCGGACCCGACCGCGACTGATGGGGCAGTTACTTCGTAAAGGTATTTGTCGAGCGACGCTGAATAGCTCATCCGAAACTCAGCAGGAAAGAGCGGTACCGAAACCCCTTTCTGTTGCGCCTGAATGACGAAGTCACCCTGGTACGAAGTCGACTTCGCTTTCGCAATGAAACCTTGAGCGAGACTGAGGATTTGCGACGCTTCCTCTTGTCCCGTAAGTGCCGGGGTCGTTTGGATCGTTTCGGCAAAGTTCACGTTGGTTGGAACGGAGCCCGTGGTCCAAAGGCCGCAGGCTACGAATAGAGCGATCAGTAGAATCCTTGTCATGGCAGTGTCTCCTTACGGCAGAAGTTTCGGTCAAGATCAGTTGTGCTGGGCTCCAGTTGCTGTGGGAAGCATAGGATGGACGGAGACGGAGCAACACACATGCCAAGCGATCGGGCCTTCAGAAACCTCGATAACTTGTTTGTTTTTGGAAACCAGCAATGAAATTTCCACTAGCGGCTGGTGAAAACACGCATCAGCGCGTTGAAAAAACAACAGTAACCGACCGTGAATAGTACGCAGGAGAGAAGGATGGAGAGTTACTCGCAACGCTCAGTATTCGCGCAGTTGAGCCTGCGTAACTTGGCCCAGGCTGCGCGCGTTCAATGGTCCTGGTCCCATACTTCCTCGCTTCTCGTCGGCGCCGCCCTGGCGTGGAAAGACGGTCTCTTCAACCCCGGCCTGCTGTTCCTGACGTGGTTTTGCGTCGAGATGATCCATGCCGGCACCTGCATGACTAACGACTACTGGGATTACAAAAGTGGCGCTGACGACGTCGGCGAGCACACGATGTTTAATGCCGGCTCGAGAGTTATTCAGGAAGGCAAGATGAGTCCGTCGTTGCTTTTCATTGTTTCTTATGTGTGTTACGGGCTGGCCGCTGTAGTTGGCATTTATCTTGTAGTGATGTGCGGCTGGCCTCTAATAGTTCTGGGCGTCACGGGAGCAGCGTTGGGCTATCTCTATACGGCCCCGCCGGCGCAACTTGCCTACCGAGGTCTCGATCAGCTCACCGTCGCCATCTGCTACGGCCCACTAACGGTGCTCACAACTTATTTTGTACAGGCGCAAAAATTCACAGCGGAGGCCTGGATCATCGGCATGGTTTACGCGATTACTGCCTCTATGATCGTGTACGTGAAGGGGTTCCAGGATACGGAATTCGACCAGCGCGCGCACAAAGAGTCAATCATTATCAAACTCGGTCAGAGCCGCGCAGCCGCACTTTTCATCTACTTTTACTTCGCCGCCTACGTTCTGATTGCAACCGGCATCATTCTCCGCGTCCTGCCGGTGTGGATGCTGCTGGCGGCCTGCTCGATCCCGCTGATGCTGAAAGCCCGGCGCGCACTCCACGAGCATTTGGCGACCGGGACGGCTAAGAGTTTCTTTACCTTGCTCATGCGAACTAAGAGCGTCCACTTGTACTTAGGCTTCTTATTAATCATTGGTTACACGCTGGCTGGAGTTATCCCCCGGCTCTCGCGCTAGCGCCCGCGCGCCCGGGCGCGGCCCGGTGCGACTTGCGGTTGTGTTCGCTGTACCACCGTCACCGATTGCCTCCTCGACCGTCCCTGCAACCCGCAGGAGCGATGGCATTTCGGTGTGCTGGTCGATTCGGCTGGACCATGCTTCGCCGAAGGAGACATTCTCATGAAAATCGCCCGCTCCAGTCTCGCGCTTTTTACCTTTTTGCTAATCCACCTGTTTTTCGCGCATGCGCCCGCTGCGGGCCAGGCGACCACGACCGGCGTAATCTCCGGTGCTGTCGTCGATCAAACGCGAGCCGTAATCGTCGCCGCCAAAGTCACGCTCGTGAACTCCGGAACCGGCTTCAGCCGCGAAACTGTTTCCAATGAGAGTGGCTTCTATTCTTTCGCCTTGCTCGAACCGGGAGACTACGAACTGACTGCTACCAAGGAAGGATTCAAGGTCGAGAAAAAGACGCCGGTGGCTGTGCAGACTCACGCAAAGGTAATCGTCAACTTCGAGCTCGAGGCGGGCGCAATCTCGGAAACTATCACGGTGCAGGATTTGGGTGGCGTGTTGAAACCGACAGATGTGGCTTTGACCAGCATCGTCCCACAGTGGCAATTAAAAGGTCTGCCGCTAAATGACAAGTTGCTGGCCGAGTTCACGCGACTCGAGGCTGGAGTCACGCCGCGCGAACTGACCACCGCGGAGTCGGGACCAAACTCCGACTCCGGCGGCTTTCTTCATGGCCTGCGGCAATTCTTCGTCCACGTCACGCTCGACGGCGGGCACTTCAACGATCCGACCTGGCCCGGCGGTACGATGACGAACACACAAGGCATTAGCTTCGACGCCGTCCGAGAGTTTGCCGTCGTCAAGGGCAATGCCGATGCGACGCAAGCGAGCGCCGCCGGCTACACAATCAACGTCACGACCCGCAGCGGCACGAGCGAGTTCCACGGCGACGCCTTCGAGTATTTTCGCAACAACGCATTGGACGCGAGGAATTTCTTTGATGGTCCGAACACTCAACCTCTGCGACGAAATCAGTTTGGAGGCGCGTTGGGTGGACCGCTGCCGTTCCGAAAGAACAAAGATTTCTTTTTTGTGAACTACGAAGGCTTCCGGCGCACGTTGTTTCAAACGGTCATTTCCATCGTGCCTACAAATCGCCTTCTGGACAACATCCCGGGCGGCGCGGCAAACGGCTTCTTGAAAGAGATCTTCACCCATACTTACTTACGACCGGATCCCGGATTTGCTCCGGGGGCACTTGTAGCGCCGGCGACCGGCACGGCCGACCTGGGCATGGACCGTGACATGTTCGTCGCCCGGTTGGACGGGCAGATTAATGAGGCGCACCAGGGTTTCGCCCGGTTCAACTTCATCAATGGCGACACGGCTCCCGGCGTGAGCATACGGCCGGGCGTCCGTGGCGGCGCGATCGCGTTCAACTGGCGTTTCCGAAATATCCTGCTCGGCGTCAACAGTGCACTCTCGCAAAGGAGCGCGAATGAGTTGCGTCTCACCTTCGACCGTGTGCTGCACCATTTTACTGCCGAGCCCACGCCACCCGAGCTGGTCGCTCTTGGTTTCGACCCGACGGCCAACACGCGTAACGGACTGCCATTTATTTTTGCCGCAGGGACGGGTCTCACTGGTTCTGGCGTGCTGCCGTTCGTGCCCAAACAACGTCACTCAAATGTGTTCGAGCTGAACGAGGTATTCTCCACTACGCGCGGCAATCACAGCTTCAAACTTGGCGCGACCATTCGACGAACGCACTCGCACTGGCTGCTCGGAGAAAACATTCGGCCGTCCACAGTCTTCATTGGCTTCGGCGCGCCTTTTGACACCGCATTCTTTGGTCTCACCACCGCGCGGTTCCTCTCGCAGACCGAGAACCTCGTCCTGGATCCGCCGACGCCAATTCGCGGCTTCAGGTTCACGCACTTCGCAACGTTCTTCCAGGACGTTTATCGTCTTTCGAAAAACGCGACTCTCATCTACGGGCTTCGCTATTCGTTCGACACTCCGATCACGGAAGTAAACGGGCTGCTTAGCAACGCCTATCCCGTCGACTCGGCATCCGGAGAGGTCCTGCTAAACGGAGACATAAATAACGCGACGCTCGGAAACCTCGCGATCAGGACTGTCGATGATGCGCGCTTCTATCAATTCGACAAAAACAATTTCGCGCCCAACGTCGGAATCAGTTGGATGTTGAACAGCAAGACGACGGTCAAAGCAGGCTACGGTCTGACCTATGGTTCGCCGTGGATCGAGCTAATCAGATTGGTCGGTTTCAACCCGCCGTTCGGCGCCTCGACCGTTCTCCGCGCCTCGCGTTTCGGCACGCGGCCGGATCCGAATAACCTGCCGGTTCCGGTGCTCAACGTTTACAACCCGGCGAACGTCAATCCCTACGTACACTATTGGAACGTAACACTCGAGCGTGAGCTCGAGAAGAACACTGTCGTTCGTGCTGCTTACATCGGCAATCATGGTTCAAGCCTTTGGGACACGCGGCAGCCCAACTTCGGCGCCGGCTTTACGGGCGCCCGTCCGAATCCGAACTTCTCCGTCATCAACCTCACGGAGACGAAAGCCCGCTCGAACTACAACGGTGTCCGTTTGGAGCTCAACCGGCGTTTCTATCAGGGCCTGTCAACGCAGGCGACCTACGTCTTTTCAAAGGCGCTGGACGACATCTCGGCTGCTGTAAGTACGCTATGTCCACAGGGCTTCGGGTGCTTACCGACTGACCAGCGAGACTTGAGCGAAAACTACGGTCTCGCGGACTTCGACGTGCGACACACGGCGGTCGTCAACTTCATTTATGAACTTCCGTTTGGGAACGGCAGGCGCTTTTTGAGCAACTCGGGCCGTTGGGTCTCAGGATTGGTCGGTGGGTGGACCGTGTCCGGCATCGCCTCGTACTGGGACGGGCTGCCATTCGATGTCATCAGTGGAGTGGACAACAATCTCGACGGTGTCACGAACGACAGGGCGCGAGTGCTGCCCGGCGCCGATCCGCGTCAGGCTCTAATGCCGGGGGGAGGCAGCAACGGCAATACACAGTTCCTCGATCCACTGGCTCGCGGCACGATCCTGTCTCAAACCACGGGAACGCCGTTAGCGCGCAATTTCTTTCGTGGCCCAGCGATCATCAACTTTGATTTTGCGGCGCAAAAGGCCTTCAGGATCAATGAACGCGTGGACGTAAAGCTCATGGCTGAAATCTTCAACATTTTCAACCATACAAACTTCGCGAATCCGATCAACTCGCTGGGCTCGCCCGCTTTCGGCCGCATCATTTCAACTTCGACGAGATCAAGAGAAGTGCAGATCGGGCTGAGGGTTAACTTCTGAGATCCATCATGAGTGAAGCTGGAACAAAGCAGCGGTGGGTGGTAGCGGCGGCGATGGGGCTGCTCGGCTACGTCGTCTGGGGTATCGGCTTCTATGCGATGCCGGTTTTCTACGTTCCCCTGGAGAATGAGTTCCATTGGTCGCGCACCCAAGTCACCTTCATGGGCGGGCTGCTCTTTTTCGTTTACAGCGTTAGCGGTCCAGCGGTTGGCTCATTGACGGATGCGGCAGGCGTGCGCAAGGTCCTCGTTTTCGGAATGCTGCTCTTCGGAGCGTCGCTCACCATTTTCACGTTTTGGATGAGTACACTTGCCACGTATTACTCGCTTGCATGCGTCATCGGACTAGCGTCGATGTGTGTGAGCCTGCTGCCGGCCCAGGTTCTGATCTCGCGGTGGTTCGAAAGAAACACGGCCGCGATAATGGGCATCGTGTTGGCGGTGATGGCGCTTGGTGGCGTTGTCAACTCCGCACTGGCAGGGAACCTTATCACGCGGCTCGGCTGGCGGGAGACCATGTTTGTCTTCGATCTGATGGTTTGGGTCGTAGCGCTTCCGATCAGCATTTTCCTCATTCGTGAGAGGCCGCCTTCATCAACTCCCAGTGAACAATTGCGGCCATTGAGCACAGAACGAAATGAGAGTTTGGGTCTGCGTGCTGCCCTGGGGAGCCCGGAGTTTTACCTGCTGTGTAGCGGTGTGCTCTTGAATCGCATCGACGGCAATGGACTTCTACAAAACATCGTCCTGCATATCAATGGATTGGGTCACGGTCTCGAATTTGGCAGTTACGTGATGAGCGGCTTCGCAATGGCCAATCTCTTCTCACGTCTCGTTATCGGAGCGGCGAGTGATCGTATTTCTTTGAGGTTCGGGATCGTTTTCTCGCACGCTTGCATCGCGCTGTCTGTCCTGCTGTTTCTCACTGCGACGGGAAGACCGATGCTGTTTGTCGCCGGGCTGGTGGCGGGAATGGGTTATGGGGGCGGCATTCTGGCGATGCCGGTGTTGACCAGTGCGATCTTTGGAACTCGCGCGTTGGGAAAGATCCTCGGGCTCGTACTGCTCGCTTCGGGAGTCGGCAGCATGGCGGGGATCTACCTTGTTGGGAGAATGTACGACGCCACCAAAAGTTATCAGCAGCCGTTTGTGCTGCTGCTCGTATTCGCCGTTGCTTCTGTGTTTGCGGTCTGGCCGATTCGGCCGCGATCCGCAGTACCATCAACTACATAACCCTGGAGCGGAGGTTCGTTTTAATTGAAAGGAAAAGGGGATGGCGAAAAAACACGTCCTTCTATTGGAGACCGATTCGATTCAGTGGCAGCCATTCAACGAGGTTTTCCCCGGTGACGCGCAGGCAGGCAAATGGGCCAAGGCTCTCAGCCGAGATCCGGAGACAGGCGCCTTAACCTGTCTCATCAAGTTTGAGAAGGGTTGGAGCGACAATCGCGACGTCTACCACCGTTGCGGGGAAGAAGTGTTTATCGTTAGCGGCAGGTTC
Source organism: Pyrinomonadaceae bacterium (assembly GCA_035649995.1). Classification (GTDB taxonomy): domain Bacteria; phylum Acidobacteriota; class Blastocatellia; order Pyrinomonadales; family Pyrinomonadaceae; genus PSRF01. The sequence continues at coordinate 11,406 of DASRIM010000407.1, forward strand.
AAGATTGGTGATCGTGTGATGGAAGCAGGCGCATACGCGTATCGTCCGCCGCTGACGCTGCACGGTGCGGCCGAGGCCCTTGAAGATACCATCATGTACATAAGCTGGGATGGCGACGGGAGCTTTTTCACGGATTCGGGTTACGAGTATGTCGAGTGATTTTTACTTTAGACCACGCTCGCTTGACGAAGCGTTGAGCCTGCTGGCTGCCGGAGACTCGGAGATTCTCGGCGGAGGCACGTATCTCATAGGCAGACGAGCACGCCGCGCCGCTCGGCTGATCGACCTCGAACGCCTCAGTCTCGACTACATCCATGAGGAGGAGGGCGGAATCAAGTTAGGCGCAATGACTCGACTTCAGGATCTGGTGGACAGCGAACTCCTCAAACGCTTGTCGCTGGGAATGGTCTCCGAGGCGGCGCTGGCTACAAGGCCATCCTGGATGTTGAGGAACATGTCAACCGTGGGCGGCGAGATCGTTCAGCGGTCGCGTCACTCCGCCCTTGTTGTCGCGCTGCTGGCACTCGACGCTGAGGTCACGTTGGCAACGAACAGCGGCGCGCGAACGCTAAGCCTCGCGGACTTCGACCGTGAGATCGCCGTCAATGCGGGGCCGATGATAGTTGCCGAGATCACCATTCGCGCGCCGAAGGACAATGCCCGAGCCGCTTTCCGAACGTTGGCCCAACTTCCATCCCAGGAACCTATCACCGCAGCGGCGGTCAGGTTTTTGTTTGATGGCTCCAAAGTATGCGACACGCGCGCGGCGATTGGGGGTTCGGTTCGCGTGCCGCAGCGCTTACGTGTGTTCGAGCGCGAACTTGACTCGGATGGTAGACGTCTCGACGCCGAGCGTCTGCGTGACTGCTGCTGTACTGGGCTGCGGCAGGTCGAATTCGTCGACAAACATTACTTCAGTATCGACTACCTGCGCGACATGTCTGCGCTCTTGCTGACAAGGATCTGCGTCGAACTGCTCGAGGAGCAGGACCGGTTAAACTGATGAAAATTCAACTTAAGCTAAACGGCTGTGATCAGAACTTCGACGTAAGCGAACAACTCACGTTGCTTCAGCTTTTGCGAGATGAGGGCTGTTATAGCGTGAAGCATGGATGTGAGTCTGGAGATTGCGGCGCTTGCACCGTGCTCATAAACGATCGCCCCGCAGTTAGCTGCATCATGCTGGCGGCGCAGGCGCATGAGAAGAGCGTAATCACCCTTGAAGGACTCGACGACGAACCGCGTACCGGCTGTATTCAGGACGCGTTTGTCAACTCTGGCGCGATCCAGTGTGGCTACTGTACGCCGGCGATGATTCTGGTAACCAGGGCCTTGCTAGACCGGAGCTCTTCTCCTTCCGAGACGCAGATTCGCGAAGCGCTCAACGGCGTTCTTTGCCGCTGCACAGGTTACGTCAAGCCAGTCGAAGCGGTCCTGAACGCGGTGCGACAGCAGTCAGAAGTGACGACTCATGGATGACGAACTCAAATATGTTGGTCATGCCGTAAAGAAGGTTGACGCGCGGAAACTTGCCACCGGACGGGCGGCCTTCACGGACGACATCGAGATGAGGGGCATGTTGCACGCGAAACTCCTCTACTCGCCGCATGCACACGCGCGCATCCGCGAGATCGACACGTCCGAAGCCGAACGAGCGCCCGGTGTGCGCGCAGTGCTGACCTACAAAAATGTGCCGCGCGTCATCTTCAGCAGCGCGGGCGAGAACTACCCCGAGCCGCCGCCCTATGACCAGGTGATGTTCGATCAGAAAGTCCGCTTCGTCGGCGATCGCGTCGCGGCAGTCGCTGCCGATTCAGTTGAGGCGGCCGACGCGGCGCTCGCACTCATTCGGGTTGATTATGAATCACTTGATCCCGTGTTCGACGTAGAAGCCGCTTGTCAGCCTGGAGCGCCTGTTATCCACGACGAGGCTGACGCCACCGGGATCTACGATGCGAGGCGGAACATCGCCGCGCATCTCGACCTGCTTGCCGGCGACCCGGAACAGGGCTTTCGCGGTGCAGACCTCGTAATGGAACGGGACTATCAAACACAGTTTGTCCAGCACTGTGCTCTCGAACCTCACGTCACGATCTGCTACGTCGATGAGGACGACCGGCTTGTCATACGCACAAGCACGCAGGTTCCCTTTCACGTGAGGAGGATCGTGGCCCACGAGCTACAGCTCCCAGTCGGGCGTGTGCGCGTCATCAAGCCACGCATAGGAGGCGGTTTCGGCGGAAAGCAGGAGGTCGTAACTGAGGACGTGTGTGCCGCGTTGTGTCTTGCCACGCGGCGGCCGGTGCGACTCGAGTTCACGCGTGAGGAGGAGTTTATCGCGGCTCGCAGCCGTCATCCGCAGACGATCCGATTGAAGATGGGAGTGCGTCGCGATGGGCAACTTACTGCCGTCGACATGCGTGTGCTGGCAAACGCCGGAGCTTACGGAACCCATTCGCTAACGGTAATGGGTGTCACGGCAACTAAAACGTTCTCGCTCTACAACGTCGCGAACGCGAAGTTCACTGGCGATGCTGTGTACACGAATCTGCCTGTCACCGGCGCCTTCCGGGGCTACGGTGCACCGCAGGGCTTCTTCGCTTTTGAGTCTTTGCTTGACGAGTTGGCCGCCGAATTGGGCATCGACCGCATCGAGATCCGCAGGAAGAACTTTATCCGCGCGGGCCAGGTTCCGCCGTTCGCGCAGATCATTAGTGAAGGAAAAGAAACTGCGAAGCGCGCTATCGTAACTTGTGGTATGGAGGAATGCCTGCGACGCGGAATGGACGAGATCGGTTGGAACGACGCTCGCCCGCGTCCGACTGGAAGAATGCGGACAGGCTTCGGCGTCGCCTGCGCCATGCAAAGCTCGGGTATCGCTCGCCTCGATATGGGCTCAACGTTCATGAAGATGAACGAGGACGGCAGCTTCAATCTACTCGTCGGCGTGCCTGACATTGGAACGGGCAGCGACACGATCATGGCCCAGATCGCGGCCGAAGTGCTGCGCGTCGATCCGGACAAGATCATAGTCTGCTCGTCGGATACGGACTTTACGCCATTCGATTCAGGCGCCTACGCCTCGAGTACGACTTTCATCTCCGGCACGAGCGTTCTGAAGGCGGCGGAGGAAGTGCGGCGTCAGATACTCAGCGTGGCTGCCGACGTATTAGAGTGCGACATCGATCAGCTCAGGTGTCAGGACGGTGCTGTCTACGATCCCTCCGGTGGTTCGATCAGCTACTCCGATATTTGCCATCGCGCACTCTATGAAAAGGACCAGTTCCAGATTATGGCGACGGCCTCGCATTACTCGCCGAGTTCGCCTCCACCCTTTGCCGCAGCCTTCGCCGAAGTCGTAGTGGATGTTGAAACCGGCATCGTTCAAGTGAAGAAGGTCGTGTCGGCGGTTGACTGCGGTTTCGCGATCAACCCGCAGACCGCCGAGGGACAGGTCGAAGGTGCGGTGGCCCAAGCCATTGGGTTCGCGCTCACAGAGGACATGCCGCACGATGGCGAGGGGCGCATGCTGTGGACGGATTTCCGCTCGTACAAGATTCTGGCGGCGAGCGACATGCCCGAGATCGTTCCGATTCTCGTTACAACCAAAGATCCGGCCGGCCCGTTTGGCGCGAAATCCATAGCTGAAATCCCTATCAGTTCTCCAGCGGCGGCCATAGCCAACGCCGTCGCCGACGCAACCGGAGTAAGAATCAGAGAACTGCCACTAACGCCGGAGCGAGTTTATCGGGCACTGAAAGCAGCACAGCACGTTGCGCAGGACACTGTCGAGGTCAGCCGAAGATGATCGAAGTCAAAAACGTTTCGAGAATCTTCTCACTTGGCGAACAGGAAGTGGTTGCCCTGCGAGATATCTCAGCGAGGATTGAGAGCGGCGAACTGACGTGCGTAGTTGGTCCAAGCGGCGCGGGCAAGAGCACGCTGATGCATCTTATCGGATGCCTCGACCGGCCGACGTCCGGCGAGATCTTGTTCGATGGTCAGGCTGTTACGGCCCTCGACGATGACGCACTGTCCGTGCTCCGCCGGGACCGCATCGGTTTTGTCTTTCAGTTTTTCAACCTGATGCCGACCCTGACAGCCGAAGAAAATATAGCGCTGCCCCGGCTAATCGCGGGACGCGAGCTCGAAGAAGTCAGGAACAAGGTTGACGGTCTGCTGGAGGTGGTCGGCATGACGAAGCGGAGGCACCACAAGCCCGACCAGCTCTCCGGCGGCGAACTTCAGCGCATTGCCATCGCACGTGCGATGATCAATGATCCACTAATCATCCTCGCGGACGAACCAACCGGAAACCTTGATACTGCAAACGGCGACGTCGTGATCTCGCTGCTCAGGGAGATCAGCGCCCGCGGCACGAGCAGCGTTGTCGTCGCAACGCACAACGCCGCCTTGACTAAAGTGGCTGACAGCACGCTCGCGCTGCTCGATGGGAAATTGGAATCGTGGACCCGGAGGGATGGAACACGAATTCTTGAGAATCGGACACTAGAGACCCAGGGCGCTTGAAGGATAGGAAACATCATTCTTGGAGGAAACCATGAAGAGAAGGAATCTAGCACCTCTAATGTTTGCCCTTGCATCACTGCTCGTGCTTTCAGTGATCGCCGGCGGCGTCGGTTTACAACGACCGGCAGCCGAACCTCGCTTAGTCGCTAAGGGTAGCCTGATGGTGAGTGGCCCGATCGAGGCGACGCGAAGAGTAAGAACCGCCACGGGCTTTCGCTTTAGCAGCACCCGAGAAGCCGAGAAGATTCAACTCGTAAAACTCGAATACGAGGCCCGCGTAAGAGGCAAGGAGTTGGATCGGAATTCTGCGGCTATACGGAAACTGGTAGAAGAAGCGATTCAATCCACCGGTTGGGTCATCGACGACAATTCGCGTCAAGTCGAGAACCTTGTACAGGCTCGCGCTCGCAAGGAAGGGGTCAAGATCGAAAACGTCGAGAAGCCAGACGTTAAGCTGAATGCGCGCTCAACCATCAAAGAGAGAAGCGTTTCCTTCAGTTTCGCGGGTCAGGGCAAGATGGGTTTCCGGGAACTACCTCCGCAGGCTCGGGAAAGAAAACTTGTCGAAGGCGATAAGGGAGAAGGTGAAGGCCTGATCCGAAACTTCCGCAGCACGGTTGAAGAACTGAAGCCGGTCAACGGAGCAAACATCAGAGTTAAGGTCAAGTTCCACGTTGATCAGGTAGACGTGAGTGGAGTCGCGCGCGGCCGTGTCGACTTCGAGTTGCGCTCAGACAAGTAGCAGGTCTGCTCCCGAGACTTAAATCATGCTCGACTACAAGGGCGCCAGGCTGTCGCCCGATGGCGGAGTCTAAGCACAACACGCATCCATGAAGCGCCCGATACCAGCCTTTACGTTGGTTCTCTGTCTTGTCCTTCCTACGGTCAACTCGTGCGGCGGGCGTGAGGCAGCATCCAGTGAATCGTCGCGCGAGTTGGCGCGCTCCGCCACCGAGCGGGTGCGGAGCAATTTCAACTACCAGGACTTTAAGTTCCGGCTCAGGATCACCAGGAGCTTCCCGAACGGCACGCAATATTCGAAGACGTTTCAGTTCTTCGGCATCATCGGCGCAACGGAGAGCCGCGTGTTCGCTGAAAGCATTTCCGGTCCCTCTACGGAAAGCTCGCGTTATTTGATGTTATTTCGAGATGGGAAGCTGATCTCAGCGAAGATGTCGTCTGCCTCGATGGGCGAGATGGAAACGCGCGAGGACGACTCCGATCTGAACAAGATCACTTTCGGTAACCTTAGTTACCCTGAGTTCCGTCATATGATCGCGCTGCGGCCTGAGGACTTCGACGATGCGTCTGATGGGTCAAACTATGTAGTGCTTCGTAGTCATGTAGAAGAGACAGTCGATGGTGAGTTCGAGGAGTCGCGAGCGAGTCGTTTCGTTTATTACATCGATCGCGAGAGCTATCTGCCGGCACGGATCGAGTTCTTCAACCAGCGCGAAAAGTTCAAAGAGTTCGTGCTCGCGGCGAAGGAACGAATTGGCGACAAGTGGGTGGTCCGAAGCGGCAAAGTAAAGGACTTCATCGATCAGTCAGAAACACTGCTCGAATTTGAGGACGTGCGTTTGGATGAAGGAGTGGACGCAAGCGTTTTTAGCGAGCAAAGGCTACGGACCAGACAGTAACGCAGTCTCGTTATCCCGCCTCGGAGGATGAATTATGCTCGGCGGCACCGGAACACTGTTCCGCGGGATCATCCTGAAACATATGCGCGCGCGAAAGCGTCGAGCTCTCCTGAGCGTCGGCGGCATCGTGTTTGGGGTCACCCTCCTCGTCGCCATTCTCCTGACCAACCAGGCCGTCACCCGCAGTTTCTCCGATAGCATGGTCGTGCTGTCCTCACGCGCCGAACTCCAGGTGTTTGGCGACTGGGCTGGGCTCGATCCTTCTGTCGCGGATCTCGTTCGATCAGATCCGGACGTCGATGCGGTCACACCTGTTTTGGAAGTCACTGCCAACCTCCCGCGCTTGCACGATGGTTTACTACTCGCTGGGATCGACTTCAACCAGGACCCGCGCGTCAGGCGCTACGGCTCGTTTGCCGGGCGCGTACGTGTGCCCGACATCTTCATGCTGACGGAAGACAAGTATGCGCTGATCGCGACGGATGAGTTTCTCAACCGGCACGGCGCTGGACTTAACAGCACGATCGAGATCACGACCCCGTCTGGTCTGAAGTCCTTCAACGTGCGCGGTGTGATCGAAACAAAGAACAACGTCAGCGCGATGTCAGGCAATTGGGCCATCATGGAGATCAATGCGCTGCGCGAGGTGTTCGGGCGATCGGAGCGCTACAGTCGTTTCGACGTTTTTCTGAAGCCGGGTGCGGACGTGGAGGCGGTCAGAACGCGGCTGTCACAGCGTGTCGGAGCATCTGTGCGTGTCGAACAGCCGTGGGTGCGCAGTCGTGCCATCCAGAAAATGATTGAGGGCATACAGTTGACGCTAACGATGCTCGGCCTGGTTGGGCTGATTATCGGCATCTTCTTGATCTACAACACGACGTCTATTTCCGTCATAGAGCGCCAACACGAAATCGGAATTCTCCGTGCCTGTGGCGCTTCGAGGCGACAGGTACTGGGTATTTTTTTACTGGAGGGTCTCTTCTACGGGCTCGCCGGAGGAGTGGTTGGCACACTACTCGGCATTCTCGCGGCTAAATCCTCGCTCGCCTTCGTCAGCGAGTCGATCAGCTCAGCCTATTTCGTCCTGCTCAGAATCGATCGGCTGCCGATCTCGGTTCCGATCATAGCAGCGGGACTCCTGTCCGGCGTCGGCGCGTCGCTGGCAGGCTCACTACACCCAGCGTTGACAGCGGCGAGACTCTCGCCGCTCGAAGTCATCCGGCGTAGAAATTTCCGCTCCGACATCCAGTACAACCTCCGCATCGCTCTCGTGGCCTCCGTCGCATTCAGTCTTGTCGCGGCGCTGGCGCTGATCCTTCACTACTTTTTCGGCATCAAGTACGGCGGGTATGTCGCGCTGCTCGCGATTGTCATAGCAGTGGCCTTCAGCTCACCGCTCGCCGTCAGTTTGCTGGCGGTGGCGCTCTCCGGCCTGTTTAGGAGATGGTTCGGCATCGAGGGCCGGCTGGCAGTCGAAAACACTCTGCGAAACCCCACTCGGACAGGCTTCACGGCTGCGGCGCTGATCATTGGCCTGGCCGTCATCATCAACACTTCGGGTGCAATTACCAGTCTTCGCAGTTCGATCGACTCCTGGATTGCGAGGATCTTTTCCGGCGACATCATCGTTGCCGCTCATAACCCGTTCACGGCGGGTAGCGTCAGCGCGCCACTGCGAGAGACGCTGATTGGGGATTTACTGCTGGTCCAGGGTGTCGCGAACGCGAGCGCTATTCGCTACGCCAAGGTAACTTACCAGGACTCCCTGATCTCGCTGCTCGCCGTCGATGGCTCGCTTCCGGGTAGCGAATTGGGGGCCGGCACAGATCTCAACGTCAGCGTGTCGAAAAATTTTGCTGAACTCTTCCACATCCAGCCCGGCCAGGCATTGACGCTAACGACTGCCGCCGGCGAAACGCAATTTGTTGTCTCTAAGCTGATCGAGGATTACAACTACAACTGGCCCAAGGGAACCATCATCATCGACCGCGACACGTACAAACGGCTGTGGTCTGATACTCTCGTGGACCAGATCATTCTGTACCTCGCGCCCGGAGCTGACGCTGAAGTCGTGCGGCGCGACATAACGTCGCGTTACGCCAGCGAATACAATCTGACGGTTTTCCGCAACCGCGAGTTTCGGGACAATTTTCTCCAAATCATCGATCAGCAGTTTTCCTTGACCTACGCTCAGCTTCTTATCACGGCTGTAGTTATGCTCTTCGCTCTGACTAACACGTTGTTGATTTCGGTGATCAGCCGGAGAGGTGAGATCGGCATCCTCCGCGCACTCGGAGCGAGCAGGCGACAGAACCGCCGAATCGTTCTGCTCGAATCTATCATCCTTGGCCTGGCTGGCGTCGTTTACGGCACGTTAGTCGGGGTATTGATGACGCTCATCTTTGTGAAAGTCAGCTTGCCGGAGCAAACGGGTTGGACAGTAGGTTATGTATTCCCAACCGCCGGAGTTGCTCTAAGTATCGCCACTGCCATCGTCGTTTCCATGCTTGGCAGCGTGATACCGGTGCGGGAAATCGGCAGAATTCCTATCGTCAAGCTTATCAGGGATAACGCTTAACTCGAGGATTGGCTGACCGCTTGACGGCTTATGATCAGTCAAGAAGTCGCTGGCCGGCGAGCCTCGCGAGTCGTCCTTTCACGTGGGAAGGCGCCGGTGAGCGACGGTCTTCAAGCAGTTCCTTGAGTTTATACAACTGGCGCTGAATGTCCTTGGGGAAAAGCAACCGCCAGAAGACCAGGCCAACAAACCACTCGAGGAACTTGTAGCGCGACTTGATGAACTCTCCGTGCGTAATGAACGTTCCTCCGTCTTTCGCCTCCAACGAGAACCAGAACCCGCTGCGAAAGAACCCGTCCACCTGCGCGCCACCGTACCGTCGCGGTGGGAGGAACCAGTAGCGGTATAGCGATCTGATGTGAAGACCGGGAAGTTTGAAGTGAGATACTGCCCAGCGCTGGCGGTCGGTCGTGCGAGGGTTGTCGACTGCCTCGATTCTTTCTATAAAGCGCTCGTAACGCGAAACGTTCCGCCAGTCAGTAATGAACCTGAAAACAGTTTCAATGGGCGCTTCGACGAAGATTTTGGCTATCTGCCTGGTCATTTACAGGGAAGGTTAGCATGCCGCAAACCAGTCTGCCAGACATCGCACCGCTGGGTAGTGTCTGAATTTCTTCCCGACCAGTTCAGGATTGGTCATCTCTCAATTCCCGTTCTCCGATATATGAAAAGAAGGCCACGTTCACGCCGTTCGGGTCGGTGACGACAAATCTCCGATGTCCCCACGGCGTGTCGCATAGTTCTTCTCGCAACGTCAGCCCCAGATTTCTGACGCGCTGGTATAGCCCGGTAATGTCACTGATCTCTATGAGCAGCCAGGCACCTGTTGGCGGCGGCTCGCGGTCGTGCGTGCGCAGGATCTCGATGATCCCAGAGGCGGCTCGGAACAGCATGCCGCAGTCGTCCGGGCCGCGATCCCAACCGCCGACAACCTCCAGACTGAGCGCGTCACGATAGAACGATACCGTCGTCTCAAAATTAGCTACGTGGCACACAAAACGGAACTCGCCATTCGCCCTCATTCAACCTCCATTGTTAATCTTCTCAGCGCCCGGAAAGAGACAACAGTATCGATCATTGCTCGGCATCCTTAAGCGCTTCAGCCGCTAAACTGCGCGCGTCCTCAACTCTGCCAAGTGACGCCAGTGTCAGGGCGGCATTTGCTTGCGCCGCGCGCAGGCTGCGTGTATCGCCGGCGGCTTCGAACTCTTTGCAGGCAGCCAGATATTCATCGGCGGCGGCTTCCAGGTTGTTTTCAATGCGGTAGAGATTCCCCAGCCCGTTGTGAGCTGTTCCCCTCGTGATCGGTCCCGCATTCTCTGACGTCACACCAATCGTCAGCGCCTTCCTCGCCTCCTTCACCCGCTCAGGATCAGGCTGCGCGAGACTACCTTGCTCTTCCACAATCGCATTGCCCAGGCTTACTGAGGCGCGCACGTGAAGATCCAACCCGAGTGGGCCCAAGGCTGCGGCTGCCTTGATCGCCTCGCGCGCATGAAATTCATATTTCGCAGGATCACGGAGAGATGTTACGTTGAGATAGGCTCTCGCAATGGCGTAATGGACCTCTCCCAGTCGTACAAGGTCGGGTGGGTCTTCCGCGAGCCGAAGTGCTTCGCTGTAGAAGTCAAGAGCATCTGCTGAGTTATCGCTTGCGGCCGCATCGCCCAGCTTGAGAAGACTCGAGATTCGGCGAATGCGGCCGATGTCTAATGCCTTTCCTTTGTCAGCTTCCACTGGCGTGATGGTCGTCTCCTGTGCGTAGGCGATCTGCACCTGTAACTCACGCAGGGTCCGCAACTGTTCTTCATTGCCTTCGCGTTTAGCCTCTTCGGCGAGGAGACGAACGATATGAATCGCCGCGTTTTCAGGACCCATGTCCTCTTCCTGTGGCGGGGATTCTTGCAGACGCGCGAAGACTTCATCGAGAATCTCTCGCCATTCATCGTTGCGAGCTTCAGCCAGCAACGTGTCGCGGAGTTTATGCAAGAGCGGCAAAGCAAGTCCCCACCACGCGCCGAGAACAGAAATCTCGACGGCATTCGTGAGGTTTTCTCGTTGCAGACTCACGGAACCGAAATCGCCGCCACCAGGGAGCATTTCGGCCATTCTCATGGTTGTAGAAACCGACTGGATATATGAACTCCAGGCTGTACCCCATACGTGTCTTGCGAGGTCCGGATTTCCGCGAGTGATAACCTGCAAGGTACCGGCGAATCCGTTCTGAATGGCGATCGGGGCAAGCGGATGCAGCAAGTATCCATGTGACTCTCGACTAACAAGACCTGCGCGCACCGCAGGACGAAACTCCTCGTCCAGCACGACTCTCACGTCGCCGCCACTCGTAAGATTCAGACCCTTCATTGCGGCCAACTCGCAGAACACAAACCACTGCTGATCGCTAATGTAAGACTGAAACAGATGCAGGACGAAAGGAAGAGCGGCCCGTCGCAAGTGTCTAACATCGAAAAACTCCAGGCCGCTGCGTTCAATAAGCGCGATTCCCAATTGCAGCCCGGATGTCGCGGTAGTTCCCGATCGAAGATCGAAGAGGAGCTTTCGCGTCAAAGACCTGTCGTCTAAAGGAAGGTCTTTCACGATCAATGGTAACAGTCGCACGACTATGGGTATGCCCTGACTCCAACGCAGCATTCCGGGGAATGACCGGGCGAATTCCCGATCGAAGCCGGCATGGGCGGCGAGTTCTGCGCGACTCTCAATATCAAGTCCCTTGAGCAGTATGGTCTCCACACTCGTTAGACCACTCGGTGATCGTCCAGTTAAGAGCAACCACACGCTCGAGTCGAGCTGTTGCTCGATCCACTCCTCAAACGCAGTCCGGTCCTCAGCACTCCACGTCTGACTGTCGTTTGCGAGGACGTTGCTTGCTCCATCCAGGAGGATGAGGCACGCACCGTCTGTTGCTTGATCCTGTGCCTGCGCCCATTGTTTCTCAAATTGCTCGTTGAACTCGTCGAAGGTTCCAAAACTGTCAACGTCCATAACGACAGCCGCATCAGGCGTAGTAGCAACCCACCAGCGCGCGAACTCACCGGCTACAGCGCTCTTCCCCACACCAGCCATACCCACGATCTCGACTGATCGAAATGCTCCACAAGCACGATCGAGCCGCAGAAGAATATCGTCGTAACCGAAGAACGGATGCTCGTCAGATCGCGATCCGCCAACCGCGCCTGGGTCGATCACTCCCGCTGACGCCGGTGTCGTTGTGCT
>DASRIM010000408.1:0-15390 GCA_035649995.1 Pyrinomonadaceae bacterium
CCCGCAGACGTTCTCCTTCACTTTGTCGGTCTTATCTGGCACGTCCCAACGGCGGTCTGGTTTACGGGTGCGTCATCTCTTCGGGCTTAACCAACCGGTCAAACTCTTCCCCGGTCAGAAACCCGAGCTCGATCACTGACTCGCGCAAACTGATGTTCTTGTGGTGCGCGTTCTTTGCGACCTGGGCGGCTTTGTCGTAACCAATGTGAGGGTTCAAGGCGGTAACGAGCATCAGCGAATGCCTCACGTAATACTCAATCTGCGAGCGGTTGATCTGAATTCCGTCGATACAAAACTCGACGAAACTGCGCGTCGCGTCGTGAAGCAGTCTAACAGAGTGAAGAAAGTTGTGAATCATCACTGGTTTGAAGACGTTCAACTCGAAGTGCCCCTGCGATCCGCCGAAGCTCGTGGCGAGATCGTTGCCGAAGACTTGCACGGCAACCATCGTCATCGCTTCGCTCTGAGTCGGATTGACTTTGCCGGGCATGATCGACGAGCCGGGCTCGTTTTCCGGGAGGATCAGTTCACCGAGTCCGCAGCGCGGGCCGGAGGCGAGCCAGCGAACGTCGTTGGCGATCTTCATCAGCGTGGCCGCGAGTGTCTTCAAAGCGCCGCTCGCCGAAACGATCTCGTCGTGAGCGGAGAGAGCGGCAAACTTGTTCGGGTACGACTTGAACGGAAGACCAGTCAACAGCGCGATCTTCGCGGCAGCGCGTTCGCCAAACTCCGGATGCGAGTTGAGACCAGTGCCGACGGCGGTTCCGCCGATCGCGAGATCGAGCAAGCCCGGAAGCGCCAGTTTCAGCCGTTGAATATCGCGCTCGACGAGGTTTGCCCAGCCGCCCATCTCCTGATCGACGGTCAGCGGCGTTGCATCCTGGAGGTGCGTGCGGCCGATCTTCACGACGCCCGCGAACTCTTCCGCCTTCGCCTGAATCGCGTCGCGCAGGTGTTCGATCTGCGGGATCAGCTTGTTCAACTGCTCCGCCGCGGCGATGTACATCGCTGTCGGAAACGTGTCGTTTGACGACTGCGACATGTTGACGTCGTCGTTCGGATGGATCGGTTTTTTGCTGCCCATGACGCCCCCGGCCAGTTCGATGGCGCGGTTCGAGATGACCTCGTTGGCGTTCATGTTGGTCTGCGTTCCGCTGCCGGTCTGCCAGACGCGGAGTGGAAAGTGTTCGTCGAGGCGTCCCTCGATCACTTCGTCGGCAGCCTGGATTATCAGTCTTGCTTTGTCGGCGGGCAGTTTGCCGAGTTCTTCGTTCACCTGTGCCGCGGCCTTTTTGAGAACGCCCAACGCGCGGATCATCTCGCGCGGCATGCGGTCGTGGCCGATGTTGAAATGATGGAGTGAACGCTGGGTTTGCGCGCCCCAGTAGCGGTCCGATGGGACCTCGATAGCGCCCATCGAGTCGGTTTCAATTCGGGTTGTAGCGGATTGTTCAGGGGATTGTTGAGCCATCGTCGCTTTGATCTTCGCGCAGTAGCGCCCGATTGGCAAGTGGGTAATCGCGAATGTCTTCACAAACACCCGCTTGTGTACGAACTGCGACCTGTATTAAAGTGCGCCGGAGCTTTCCAGACCACATTCGTTTGTAGATTCCCCCCTTTGAATTGAAATATGCCTGCTGCTGCGTCCGACACAGACGAATCGTCGACCGTTCATCAGCGGGCTCTGATCCTCGTTGTCGAACGAAACCCGGTTGTACAGCACCTCGAACGATACTTTCTTCAACAAGCCGGCTACACCGTCGAATTTGCCAGCGACGGCCTCTTCGCCCTCGAACGCGCACGCGAACTGCGGCCCCGAATCGTCGTCACTGAAATCATGGTGCCGGCGCTCGACGGCCTGAGCCTGTGCCGGATGCTCAAGTCAGACCCTGAAACCTCCCACACTCGCGTCCTGATTTTCAGCCACTTGCATGCGGAAGACCGCGCCCGCGAAGTCGGGGCCGACGCCTTTCTCCTGAAGCCTCTCACGGAAGAAATGCTCATCCAAACTGTCGAAAAACTGATCGCTTCGCACGCGAAGGGCGAGGAGGCCCGTAATGACTGAACGGATAGCGACCGGCTGCGTAGGACTCGACGAGATCCTCAACGGCGGGATTCCAGCGAACACGATCTCGGTGATCATGGGCGCGCCCGGCACTGGCAAGACGATTCTCGCGGAAGCGCTCGCTTTCTGTAACGCCACTCCCGAACGGCCCGCGCTGTATTTGACGACACTCTCCGAACCCCTTGAAAAATTTATCTTTCACGGCCAGAACTATACGTTCTTCGATTCAGCGAAAGTCGGCGTCTCCGTAATCTACGAGGACCTGGGAATCATGGTGCGGAATGCCGGCATCGACAAATTGCCCCAGATCATTACCGATCTGATAGTCAAATATAAGCCGGGGTTGATTTTTATCGACTCGTTCAAGAGCCTGAACGAGTTACTCCAATCGATGATGGAACGCCGCACGGTAATTTACGACCTGGCGTCGGTTCTGACGGCCTATCGCTGCACGAGTTTTCTGATCGGCGAGTATTCGGAAGTGATGACGACCGACCTGCCGGAGTTTGCGATCGCCGACGTCGTTCTCAACCTTTCGAAGTATTCAACGAATGTGCGGGAACAGCGTTTCCTCGGTGTGGAGAAACTCCGCGGCTCCGCCTCCATTCCGGGTGTTCATGCCTTTTCGATTTCCAGTCAGGGCATCCGGATCTATCCCCGGCTCCTGAGCCCCGATGTTACTCCGAGTTATGAACCGAAGATCGAGCGTGTCAACACGGGAATCGCCGGTCTCGACGAGATGATCGAAAAAGGTTTCTGGCGCGGCAGCACGACCCTGATGGTCGGGCCGAGTGGCTCCGGAAAGACGATTTTGGCGCTTCATTTCATCCGCGAAGGCGCGCGCAACGGGGAACGGTGTCTCTACGTGGGCTTCCAGGAAAACCCATCGCAGATGGCACGCATTATGCTAAACCTCGGCTGGAACGCAACGGAATTGCTCGAAAGTGGCAACTTCGAGCTCATGTACCGTTCGCCTGTCGAAATGCAGTTAGACAGCGTGGCGGCGGAGATCTTTGAGCGTGTCCGGAACGGGAAAGCACGGCGGATCGTGATCGACGCGTTGGGCGACCTGCGGCGTTGCAGTATTGATATGCAACGGTTTGCGGACTTTATCTATGCACTTACGCAGTGGTTCGCGGTCGAAAATGTTACGTGCATTATGACGTCTGAGCTGTCGGAGCTGTTCGAAGTCAGCAGGATCAGCGACGAGCAGATCTCAAACATGAGCGACAACCTGGTGCTGCTCGGTTTCACGGCCGGTCAGGAGATGCAGCGAACCATACGAATTATTAAAACGCGCGGTAGTAGACACGATAACAAGCAATACTTTTTGGACATAAGCGATAAAGGGGCAGTAGTTAAAAAAGCGAAATGATTGCAGAGATAGTACAACCGGTTCAGCAAAAGAAAGAGCCGTACAAGCGGTTGGCTGAAATCAACCGCGCCATTACCACTTCGCTGGATTTCGATCGCGTATTGAACCTCATCGTGGAGAACGCGGCGCAGTTGGTCGACGCCAGCGCTTGCTTACTCCTGCTTGCAGACGCTGAACAACGCATGCGCATTCGCGCTTCGTTCGGAGTCGAAAAAGACACTCTTTCATTTTCCGGCACGATGGAAGAGGACCTGATTGAGTCTCTGACGAAAGTGCTGCCGCCGGAAATTTTCGGTCAGATGACGTCGGTTCCGATTATCGCCAAGCGCGCACTGAACGGCATTCTCGTCATCGCTCGTTCGGAAACTCTTAACGAAGAAGAAGAGTGGCAACTCTCCGCGCTCGCGGATCAGGCCGCGATCGCGTTGCGCAACGCGCGTCTATACGAGATGGAACTCGCCGAAGCCACTCGCGAGCGCGACGAAACGCTGGAAGCGTTGAAGGCTTCAAACGCGAGAACGAAGAGGATCCTCGAAAGCATTACCGATCTCTTCTATCAGGTTGACCGCGAGTGGCGCTTTACGAACGTCAATCGTCAAACAGAAACGCGCCTCGGTATTCCTCGTGACCAACTGATCGGACGTGTTTTGTGGGACCTTTTCCCGCAGACTGTAAACACCACGATCTATCACCGCTTTCACGAAGCGCTGGACACGATGGAGCCGGCGCATTTTGAAGTGCAGTCGAAGTTGGTGCCGGGCGCGTGGTTCGAGGCGCACGCGTATCCCTCGAAGTCGGGATTGACTGTTTACCTGCGCGAGATCACGGAGCGCAAACGCGCCGAGTTGACGAAGGGCCTGCTCGCGTCCATCGTCGAATCGTCTGACGACGCGATCATCAGCAAAGACCTGAACGGCAACATCAACAGTTGGAACCGCGGCGCGGAACGCGTGTTCGGCTACACGGCGGCCGAGGTCATCGGCAAGCCCGCGACGATTCTGATGCCGGAGGATCGCTACGACGACGAGCCTGCGATCCTCGCGCGCATTCGCCTGGGACGTTCGATCGATCACTTCGAAACCATCGGTAAACGCAAAGACGGCAAGCTGATCGACATTTCGATGAGCATCTCGCCGCTCAAGGACGAGCACGGCAACATCGTCGGGGCTTCGAGGATTGCTCGCGACATAACCGACGAAAAACGCGCGCATGAAGAGATAGCGCACCTCTTGGAACGCGAGCGTCTGGCGCGTGAAGAAGCCGAAGCCGCGAATCGTTTGAAAGACGAGTTTCTGGCGACGCTTTCGCATGAGCTGCGCAATCCGCTGAACGTCGTGATCGGATATTCCGAGCTCTTGCGGCGCAGCGACGATCTGAGCAATGGAGCGTTCGTTTCACGCGCCGCTGACGTTATCCGTCGCAACGCGCTGGCCCAGTCGCAACTCGTTTCCGACCTGCTCGATCTCTCCCGCCTGCAAATGGGCAAGCTGGCGATCAATCAACAACCTGTTTCGCTGTTGACGATCATCACTGACGCGATCGAGACGGTGAAGGCGGACGCTGAAGTGAAGATTATTTCGCTGAAGCTGAACGCGAACTCTGATCCGTTTATGGTTGACGGCGATCCGGTGCGTCTTGGGCAGATCGCGTGGAACTTGTTGAATAACGCCGTCAAGTTTACGCCGTCCGGCGGTGAGATCACGATCACGCTGGGTGAAAAAGAGGATGGCGCACAGTTTTCTGTTGCCGATACCGGCCAGGGAATCGCGCCTGAGTTTCTGCCGCACGTCTTTGAGATCTTTCGTCAGGGTGATGCGAGTAGTTCCAGGCGGCAGGGTGGGCTGGGGATCGGGCTCGCGTTGGTTAAGCAGTTGGTTGAGTTGCACGGCGGAGTTGTGCGTGCGGAGTCGGATGGTATCGGGCGTGGAGCGCGGTTCAGCGTTTGGCTGCCGTTGCGTGAGAGTGAAGCGGCGGCGCTGCCGAAAACGACGTCGCTTGCCACGGGTGCGCTCGATGGTACTTGCATACTCGTCGTCGACGACTCGAGTGAGACGACTGACATGCTCAGTAAGTTGTTGGAGATGGATGGAGCGGAAGTACACACGGCGCATGGTGGGGTTGAGGCGCTGGCGCTTGCTGATAAGTCGCGTTTCGATCTCGTCATTTCTGATATTTCGATGCCGGAGATGGATGGGTATGAGCTTCTGAAGAGCCTCCGTCAACTGCCGCAGATGGCTAACGTCCCCGCACTTGCATTGACTGGATTCGGTCGCCTGTCTGACGTCGAACGCGCGCACCGCGAAGGCTTCGTCGAACACTTCACCAAACCGCTCGACATCGACAAGCTCCTCTCCAGCGTTCGCCAGCTCGCCCGCCGCAACGGCCACTCGGGTTAGTAAAAGGAATTTCCAATCTGATTGTTCGAAGATCGACCAGATCTTTGTTCTCTACCGTACAGCACGTCCTCGTTCCATCCCAAAATACGCCGATTCTCCACGGATTTAGTGCGGAATAGCGGTTGCACTTGTTTTCCTGACCGAACGAATAAGGAGGTTAAGATTATGGGTTTACCGAACAGAGATGAAGTCGAAGGCAAATTCGATCAGGTAAAAGGCAAGACGAAGGAAACCATCGGCAGAGCAATTGACGACGAGGAACTCGAGGCTGAAGGCACTGCCGAGCACGCGAAAGGCAAAGTGTCAGAAGGCTTCGGCAAAGCGCGCCGCAAAGTAGGCGAAGCGGTCGAAGACGTCGGCGACGCTATCGGACACTAATTTACTAAAACGCGGATCACACGGAGTCGCTCCACGTGATCCGCGTTCTTCTTTTATTCGGCGCGAACATTCTCCGCACCTAACTGATCCAGCAGCTCTTCCAACTCATCGACCTCTTCGTCGGTACGAGCTTCAACACCAATCAGGATGCCGCCGCCGCGAATACCGGCTTCGTACACCTTAGCGCGATATTCAGGAATTCCCGCCCCGATCAACGCTCCAATCAATCCACCGGTCGCGCCACCGGCGCCGGCGCCGGCGAGCGCCGCCGCGATTGGACCAGCGATCACGAGATTGATCCCCGGCAGGAACAACGTCGTCCCGACCGCCGCGATCGCAGCCAGCACCGCGCCAACCGCACCGCCGACGGCGCTGCCGATTCCCAATCCCTCAGCCGCATGCGACTTCGTTTGCAGTGCAAACTCCTTGCTTCGCGTCGCGTCAGACATGAGCACGCTGATGTCATCGCGCGTGAAACCTCGTTTGATAATCGCATCAACCCCGGACTCGGCAGCTACTTTGCTCTTAAAAAGTCCTGTCACTAATTTTGGCTTAGCCATACAATCCTCCCCGACAAGCAGTCTTCGATACAGGAACACAGATCGCAACCATTGTGCCGACCCGTGTTGTTGTAAATTGGCTGGTTAAATCAAACGCTAACCCCAATCCGCTGTTTCGCTTTCGTACGACTCGATTTGAAGATTCTCCAGATAAGTTCAGCAGCATCTTTCGGCGGCGGCGAGCGTTACGTCGCCGATCTCGCAAACTCGCTCCTCGCGCGCGGACACGACGTCTACGCCGTGCTGCGCCCGCAGTCGCCGTTGATCGCTCACCTGAAACTCGATCGCGAACGAATCAAGACGCTGCCGCTGCGCAACTCGCTCGACGTCCCCAGCGCGCACGAGTTGGCTCGCTTCGTCGCCCAGCAGCGGATCGAAATTGTTCACGCGCACATGGCGCGAGATTATTCGCTCGCGGCTTATGCAGCGCGGCGTAACCGTCACGCGAAGTTCATTGTCACTCGTCACGTGCTGTTTCAAATGAACCGGCTTCACCGTCACACGCTGGCGCGCGCACATCGCGTGATCGCGGTTTCGCATGCAGTCGCGCGTGAGTTGACGGCGCAACGCATCGTCGGCGACGGCCGGCTTGCCGTCGTGCCGAACGGCGTAGACGTCGATCGTTTTGCGATCACGTTCGACCGCGCGAAGTTTCTGCAAAGCATCGGAGTGCCGGCGAACGTTCCGCTCGTCGGCAGTATTGGCGAGTTGCGCACGTTGAAACGGCACGACGACTTCATTCGCGCGGCGGCGCGCGTCGTTTCACAGTTTCCGGAAACTCACTTCGTACTCGCGGGCGTGGATACGTCGCATTCGAGTGACGTCCACAAACATCTCGAACAACTCGTCGTCGAAACAGGATTGAAGGAACGTTTTCGTTTTCTGGGTTGGGTCGAGGAAGCCGAAAAGCTTTTGAGCGCGATCGACGTGTTCGTTTCCGCTTCGGAAACTGAATCGTTCGGCCTGGCAATCGCGGAGGCGATGGCGGCCGGGACTGCGGTTGTCGCAACGGCGACAGAAGGCGCGCGCGAGGTGATCGACGATCAGGAAACGGGATTGCTCGTGCCGATCGGCGACGTCGGACGCATCGCAGAATCAATCGCGCTGCTGTTGTCTGACGGGGAACGACGCCGTCAGATCGCCACGTGCGCGCGCGAAGCGGTGAATACCAGGTTCAGTTTGACTCGGATGGTGGACGAGATTGAACAGATCTATCGTGCGTAGGCGCAGCTAAAGCTCGTCGATCTTTGCGGCGAGGATGAAGTCGCTCTCCGTCAGCCCGTTGATCTTGTGCGTCCAGATCTTGATCTCCGCGATCCCCCAACCGAAACAGATGTCCGGATGGTGGCCCTGCTCTTCCGCCAGGTTGCCGACGCGGTTGATGAAATCAAGCGACTCGCGAAAGTTCGAAAACCGGTACGTCTTCTGAAGATGGTGCTGGTTGATGATCTCCCAGCCTTTCAATTGAGGAGACAGTTTGGCGATCTCTTCCGGCCCAAGCGGCGGTACGCCGCCGCGGCACGGAACACATTGTTTGCTCGCTAGTTCACTCATGGTTCTACTCTCAGGAAGCAACGCCTTCGATGGCTTTCTTCAACATCGCGATCTGGCCGGCGTGATACAGATCGTGCTGCACGCCGCCGTGAAGCGTCACGTAGACGCTCGCTTCGCCGGCAGTGATCATCGGCTGATTCAAACGTTCGTCGTCGATCGCGCTGATCGCGTTTAGCAGGCGGCGATGCGTGTCGATCAACTCCTGTTTCGTATTCTCCCAGGCGGCATCGCTGGTGTCGTTGACGGGCCGCCAGTTTTCGTTCTCGGTAAGCTGCGCCGGATCGCCTTCGAGCCGTCGTCTGCACGCATCTTCCCACGCAGCGATGTGCAGCGTCAGTTCCCAGATCGAGTGCGCGCCCGGAATCGGATGCGCCGCGGCTTGCTCCGCGGTGACGCCGTCGAGTAAAGACAACACTGATGGCCCATGCCAGGCGTCGCCCTCGAAAGCGCGCTCGAACTGATCGCGAATACGTTCAACTTCGTTCATTGCGCTGCGATTCTACGCAATTCGGACAACAGATGATAGGCTAGGTCACTACCGAAATAACGGACGCGTGACAACACTTAAGCAAGTAACAATTTTTTGCGACGGCTCGAGTCTCGGCAACGGGCAGGAGTCGTCTCGCGCGGCAGGCGTCGCACTGCTCGGATACAAAGGTTTCTGGCGTGCGGTCGGCGAATATCTCGGGCGCGCGACCAACCAACAGGCCGAGATCGCGGCGGCAGCGGTCGGTCTGGAGTCGTTGCGCCAGCCGTGTCAGGTCAGCGTTTTTACAGATTCCCGCTACGTCGTCGAAACCATGAACGGACGTTTTCGACGTAAAACAAACCTGCCGTGGTGGGAACGACTCGATCGCGCCGCGAGCCGGCACAAGGTCCGCTGGGAATGGACTCGCGGACACGTCGGACATCTTTTGCAGGAGGCCGCCGACAACGCCGCTCGAAAAATCGCAGCGGCCGGAGAGGTCGATCCGTCGATCCTGCGCGCCGCGGTTGATAAGGTCGGCGTAATTGAGACGGCGGAGCCTACGGATATATAATCCGCTCACCTTGCTTAAATCTGTACTCATTTGCGTTTCCTTGCTTGCTGCGGCGTGTGTTTGCCGCGCGCAGGACCCGTTTCGCGGGTGGCAGTGGCAAAACCCGCTGCCGCAGGGCAACACCATCAATTCCATCCGATTTGCGCCGAATAAGCGGCACGGCTGGGCAGTGGGCTCCAACGGCGTCGTGCTAAGGACAGATAACGGCGGTTTCGAGTGGGACGAGCAACTGAGCCCCGCCAACACCACGCTTTACGGAATGTACGTCAAGGACCGTTCGCGGGTGGTGGTGACGGGCGCGCGCGGCGTCGTGATGACGACGAGCAACGGCGGCGACAAGTGGGTGCTCAGAAAGAGCGGCGTTCGCGATCACCTTTTCGCGGTGACTTTCGCGCCGGAGAGTAAGTTGCACGGTTGGGCGGTCGGCACGTTTGGCGCGATCATCGTCACGCTCGACGGCGGCAAGACCTGGAAACCGCAGACGAGCCACACCACCGCGCACCTGTTTTCAGTCGCCTTCGCGGACCTGAAGAACGGCATCGCCGTCGGCTCGCGCGGTACGCTGCTCGTCACGTCCAACGGCGGCGACGACTGGAAGCCGATCAAGAAACTGACTGACGTCGCGCTTACGGGCGTCACGTTCGTCAACGCCGAAACCGCGTTCGTCGTCGGCTACCGCGGCACCATCCTGCAAACAAACGACGCCGGCGAGACATGGACCAGCAAAGATCCGCTCGTCACCACCGATCTGTATTCCGTTTACTTCAGCGACGAACAGCACGGCTGGGCTGCGGGAGACAGCGGCGTGATTCTCAGCACCGGCGACGGCGGAAACATCTGGCTGCCGGTGAATATCCGAACTCGGCCGCGTCTATCGACCGTTTTCTTTTCCGATGAGTCGCTCGGTTGGGCCGCCGGCGCCGACGGACTCGTCGTGCGCAGCGACGATGGCGGACTGTCATGGCAACGTCTCACCGAAGGCGGGCG
Organism: Pyrinomonadaceae bacterium; assembly: GCA_035649995.1. Taxonomy (GTDB): domain Bacteria; phylum Acidobacteriota; class Blastocatellia; order Pyrinomonadales; family Pyrinomonadaceae; genus PSRF01. The sequence goes on from DASRIM010000408.1 coordinate 10,356, forward strand.
CGACGATCTCGCGAATATCTTCTTCATCGACAACTCGCACGGTTGGGCCGTCGGCGAACGCGGTCGAATCCTGTTCACGAATAACGGCGGCAAGACGTGGACGCTGCGTCCGTCAGGCGTGACGGCGTCGTTGAACGCGATCACGTTTGTAAACGAGAAATCCGGTTGGGCCGTCGGCGACAAAGGCACGATTCTTCGCTCGGTGAACGGCGGCGTCACGTGGGATAAGGTGACGACGCCGGCGCAGGAAGATCTGTACGGCGTCTGTTTCGTTTCACTTGAAGAAGGTTGGGTCGTCGGCGCGCGCGGCGCCGTGTGGCACACGAAGGACGACGGCGCGACGTGGCAGTTTCAGCAAACCAACTCGCTGAACTGGCTCGAGGACGTCAAGTTCGTAGATCCGTTGAACGGAGTCGCGGTCGGTTCGAGCGGCACGATCCTGCGCACTGAAGACGGCGGCGCAAATTGGAAACGCGTCGATCGGAACCTGAAGGAATGGTTGTACGCGGTCACGTTCACCGACGCGCAACGCGGTTACATCGTCGGCGCGAAAGGTGTCGTGCTGCGCACGGACGATGGCGGTGTGACGTGGAAAGATCTCGAGAGTGGCGTGAATGGCAACTTGTTCGGGGTTGCGGCTGCCGGACGAAACGACGTGCTCGTCGTCGGCGAACAGGGCAACATCATTCATAGCAAAGACGGCGGACAAACGTGGGAGTTGCAGCCGTCGATCACGAGTTCGTCGCTCTTTTCGATTGCTTATCGCGGCGGCAACAACGTTTGGGTCGCCGGGCGCGGCGGCGCGATTCTTCGTCGCGTTGAACCTGTGGCGACGGTGAGTATTCCGGTGACGAAGGTGGCGCCGATGTTGAAAGGTAGTCCGCCGAAGTTGACCGAGGCGGTGGACAACGAAGACATTCCGCCCGCCGTCCGGCCGAAGAAACCGGTTAGACCGTAACCGCGGATTTTAGATTCTAACCGGGTGTTCTTTCGCGTAGGAGTACGCGCAGTAGGCTGCGACGAGGTGGCAAATCCAGCCGAGTGTTCCGCCGGTGCCAATCCAGAAGCCGGGCGTGAAGATCAGCCACAGAATGCCCGCCAGTATCCGGCCGTTGTATAGCTGGCCGACTCCCGGAACAATCAAACTCAAAATACCTGCCAAAACCGGATCGCGCATTTCGTAAGCTACCTCCGCAGTCGAAAGCACATACGACACGCTCACCTGTTTAGTTCAAATCCGAGTTACCTGTGTTCCGGATCACGCCAGACACTCTTGATCTCACCACGAAAAGTCTTGAGTGCCTGCTGCACGTTAGGGCTGCTCTCAGCCATCTCTCGCAGACGCTGATTTTCGTCTTGTTCGCTGACTGGTTGATTCAGGTCTTTGATCTGGACCCGAAGGCGAGTCTCTTGTCCGGTAACTTTACGGCAGGCATCAACAATTATATTTTCGGACTTCAACAGAGCATCACCAAGATGACGCGAGTCAGGCGCAAACTCGACGTACAGTTCGCCCGCTTCTAAAACCGTCACCTGCGCGCAATCCAATGCCGTTATCAACAAGCTTTTTCGTTGCTCCTGCAAAATATCCTTTACGCGATCGATCGGCGACGCCGGCGCTGGAGCAGCGGCAACCGCGGCTGCGGCAACAAATGATGCCGGACGTGATTGTGTAACCGCCGGTTTAGTAGAAGGCACGGAACCGGCGCCGGATTCGAGCGCTGCCAAACGTTGCAGGATCTCGCCGATCGACTCGACGCCGCGCAGTTCCATCAACTTCACGATGCCGACTTCCAATTGATAACGCGGCTGCGTTGCCGCACGCAGCTTCGTCTCCGTCTCCGACAGCGAGTGAAAGAATCGAACCAGATCCGGTTCGGAAAACAGCGCCGCTTGCCGTTTCAACTCCGCGAGATCGCAAACCGCCGACTCCAGCAGCTCTTCATTTCCCGAGACTTTAGTGACCAACAGATCGCGGAAGTGCGCCAACAGGTCGCGACAGAAGTTTCGCAGATCGTGGCCGCGCATCACGATGTCGTCCACAACGCCAATTGCCACCGCTGGATTGTTCGTCGCGATGCTGTCGATGATGCGCGTCAGAATGTCGGCGCCCGCGACGCCGAGCGCCATCTCGACGTCCTCTTTCTTGATGTTCGTACCGGCGAAGCTGATCACCTGGTCCAGCGCTGACTGCGCGTCGCGCATCGATCCCTCGCCCGTGCGCGCGATCTCGCGCAACGCGTCTTCGGGAATCGAGATCTGCTCGGCTTTGGCGATCAGTTTGAGTCGTTCGAGGATCTTCGCGGTCGCGATGGTGCGAAACTCGAACTGCTGGCAGCGCGAAAGGATCGTCTCGGGAACTTTGTGCTTCTCCGTGGTCGCCATGATGAAGACGACGCGCGGCGGTGGTTCTTCGAGTGTTTTCAGCAGCGCGTTGAAGGCCGCGCCGGAAAGCATGTGGACTTCGTCGATAATGAAGATCTTGTAGCGGTCGCGAGCGGGAGCGATGCCGACGCTGGCGATAATCGCTTCGCGCACGTTGTCGACGCCGGTGTTTGACGCTGCGTCGATCTCCTGCACGTCGATCGATCGACTTTCGGTGATCTCGAGGCAGGACGGGCATGCCGTTGGATCGTCCGAGCGGCACGGAGTGGGCGTAGGTTCCGGCGATTTGTGGCAGTTCAGTGCCTTCGCGAGAAGGCGCGCGCTCGTAGTTTTGCCTACGCCGCGCGCGCCTGAAAAGAGGTACGCATGATGGAGCCTGCGATGCTCGATGGCGTTTCGCAGCGTGCGTGTGATTGGTTCCTGACCGGTTACTTCGTCAAACGTTTGCGGGCGCCACTTGCGAGCGATTACTTGATAGGCCATCGATAGGATATTTGGAAATTGATTGAGTAAACGTGGCCAGACCCCGGACTTTCCCGCAACACACGCTGCCGTTGCTACCGTTGCTCCGTTCCCGGCCTGGCGGGGTTCACAAGGCTAGCGTTGTGCGGAGCCCGGGATCTGATAAATCACTGCTCGACTGTCAAAAATCTAAATCTCTGTCTTGCGGTGCGCCAACATGCGCAGCAGGCCATTGATTAAGAAGTGCAGGATGACGTACGCGATTATCGCGATAACGATCGGAAGTAGCAACGTGTGGCCGCCGTCTGTTCGCGGGCTCGATACGATGCCGCGAAACGGTTCGTAAAACGGATTACTAACCGCGACGATGAACCGTACGAAACCGGCGGTGCTGCGCGCCGCCAACAACGCCAACAGAAACCGCATCGCCAGCAGCGCGTAGATCACAAAAAAAATGTAATCGACGATCTGCGAGATTCGCGCCAGCCCGCGTGAGCGTTGCACTTCGCGCTCAGTGTCAATGACCTCGTCAACCGCTTTCGAGCGAAACTCGCCCGCAACGTGATCTATCTTCCGCGACTCGTCTCGCGTCGCTTTTGTCGCCGCGCGCTCGCTGATCTCGGCGTTTACCTCGCCTTCGACCTGCGACTTAACCGACTCGTGTTGCGCGGCCCGTCGCGCTTCTTCAAGTGCTAACTTGTCGTCGTCCATTCTTTTTTGGAGCGCAAATGGCGGAGAGGGTGGGATTCGAACCCACGGAACGGTTTCCCGTTCACAGCATTTCCAGTGCTGCCAGTTCAACCACTCCTGCACCTCTCCCTCTGAGATCTCAGATCTCAAAAATGGCGGAGAGGGTGGGATTCGAACCCACGGTGGGCGTTAACCCACTCCGGTTTTCGAGACCGGTGCACTAATCCACTATGCGACCTCTCCGCGTCTTAAAAAACTCCTGCATGAGCGCCCGGCACTCCGGTTCCAGGACGCCCGACCGGACCTCGATCCGGTGATTCAAAAAATCCGTGTCGCAAACTCCGAAATGGCTGACCACCGCGCCCGCGCGCTCGTCCGCCGCTCCGTATATCAAACGCCTCACTCGCGCCTGAATCAAGGCGCCGGCGCACATCGCGCAAGGCTCGATCGTCGAGTAAACGTCCACTCCCGCGAGCCGGTAATTGCCGAGTACACGGGCTGCTTCGCGCAGGGCAACGATTTCCGCGTGGGCGGTGGGATCGCAGTCGGTGCGGGTGCGATTGCCGGCGAGGGCGACAAGCTGGTCCTCGCTGACGATGCAGGTGCCGATTGGCACCTCGCCGCGTGCCTGGGCTTCGCGAGCGGCGGCCAGCGCCTGCCGCATCCAGCGCTCGTCAAACTCCATTTCCGCGGCAGTATTCACCACGACAGTCGTTCCTTCAAACAGCCGAACGGCCACTATAGGGCGCGCGCCCAGACTCGTCAAGAACGCGAATCAATCCTAATCCGTGTTCCGTGTTATTATCAGTTTCCGGAGTTCCGCGCCCCACTCTGGCGGGCGCGCTCCATCGGATTTCACGTCCAATGACCACCGAAGGAAGTCAAAGAGGCAGCGGTCAACTTTCGACAGACAGAGTCAGCAGCCGGATGAGACCACCGGCGGCAATCGACCCGTCAACAGACACAGCGACCCAGTCCCCGGCCGGTCTCATGCGCCGCATGACGCCAGGCGAGTTCAACACCGCGATGATCCATTTCTATCGCGGCGAAGTGCAGCGCTCAAATACCTGGCGCAACCGGCTCGACACGACGACAAACTGGGCGGTCATCACCGCAGGCGCGACGCTCTCGTTCGTCTTCAGCTCGCCGCACAATCCACATTTCGTAATCCCGATTAACTCGCTGCTCGTCGTCATCTTTCTGTTGATGGAAGCACGGCGCTATCGCTACTACGAGATCTGGTCCAGCCGCGTCAGGATCCTGGAAACAGGTTATTTCGCGCGTTTGCTGTCTCCGGAAACGAGGCCGAGCGACGAAGCGTGGGCGGAACATCTGGCGGGCGACCTGATGACGCCGCACTTCACGATCACCGAATGGGAAGCAGTCGGACGCCGCTTGCGACGCAACTATCTCTGGATCTTCGCGTTGCTGGCGTTGAGCTGGAACCTGAAAGTTTACCTGTCGCCGCTGCCCGCCCGCGACTTCGACGCGTTTATCG
>DASRIM010000409.1:0-3590 GCA_035649995.1 Pyrinomonadaceae bacterium
TTCTTGGTCACCGGCTTGTCGGGAAACATGCGGATCCAGATCTTGCCGCCGCGCTTGATATGACGGGTCATGGCAATACGCGCCGCCTCGATCTGGCGGTCCGTGATCCACGCTGGCTCCAGGCTCTTGAGCCCGTACTCACCGAAGCTGATCTCGCTGCCACGAGTCGCGACGCCGGTCATGCGTCCGCGCATCTGCTTCCGGTGCTTAACTTTCTTCGGCATCAACATGATGTTTCACCATTTCGAATTTCGAATTTCGAAATTCGCAATCTCCTACTGGTTCTCATTTCTCGGTCTTCTACCATCCGATCCGCCTTCACGTCCTTCACGCTCGCGGCGCGTACGTGGGCGTCGCTCGCGTTCGCCGACGCGCGTTTCGTTGATCGGATCGGAGCCGGTACCGCGGGCCATCGCCGCTTTCGGATCGAGGATCTCGCCGCGGTAGATCCAGACCTTGACTCCAATCTGTCCGAACGTCGTCTGGGCTTCGGCGAGACCGTAATCGATGTCCGCGCGGAGCGTGTGCAGCGGAAGCTGTCCCTGCAAGTGCCACTCGCTGCGGGCGATCTCGGCGCCGTTCAAACGGCCGCTCACTTTCACCTTGATCCCCTGCGCGCCAAAGCGAAGCGATTCCTCGACGGCCTTTCTCATCGCGCGCCGGAAAGCGATGCGCTTCTCGAGCTGCGCGGCGATCTTCTCGGCCTGGAGTTGCGCGTTCAGTTCAGGCTTGTGAATCTCCTGGATCGACACGAGCACTTCGCGGCCGGTCTTCATCGACAGATCGCTCTTCAGCTTGTCGATCTCGGCGCCCTTGCGGCCGATGATGATGCCCGGACGCGAGGTGTAGATGATGATCTTCAAACGATTCGCGGCGCGCTCGATATCGACGTGGGAGACGCCGGCGCCCGCAAAGCGTTGTTTCAGATCGCGCTTCAACTTCAGATCTTCGAGCAGGAACTCTCCGAACTGTTTCTTCGCAAACCAGTGAGAGTGCCAGTCTTTGTTGTAGCCGAGTCGAAAACCGTATGGATGAACTTTTTGACCCACAATTTTCTCCCTTTGAAATCTCAGATCCGAGATCTCAAATCTCAGAATTACTCGTCGTTAGCTTTCTTCTTCGAGGCTTTCGACGCTTTCTTCGCTGCGGGCTTTTCGTCAGTTGCTTCCGCAGCTTCCTTCTTCGCTGCCGCGCGCTTCGCACGCGGAGCCGCAGCGGCGCCACCGCGTTTGCGGTGTTTGCTCTCGGCCAGTTTCTCCGGCTTCTTCTCGGCGCCGTCAGAATCCGCCTTGCCGGCCTTGCCGGGTTCCGGCCGCGCGTCGTTGCTCAACGAGATCGTGACGTGACAGAAGTGTCGCTGCTCGCGGTAAGCGCGTCCCTGCGGAGCAGGACGAACACGCCGCCGATTCTTGGTTGGCCCACGATCGACGAACGCCGTGCGGACCCAGAGATCGTCGGGGTCGATCGAGATGTTGGCTTTCTCCGCGGCTTCGTTCGCGTTCGCGATAGCGGAGCGCATGCACTTCTCGATGCCGTCCGCCGCGCGCTTGCGCGTAAAACGCAGGATAGCCAGGGCCTGGTTCACGTCTTTGCCGCGGATCATGTCCACGACCAGACGCGCCTTCTGCGCCGAACCTCGCAAATACCTTGCACTCGCTGTTGCTTCCATCCTCTTCCTCTTCGGAGATCTCAGATCTTAGATCCGAGATCTGAAATTTATTTCGGCCCGCCTGCGACCTTGCTCGCCTTCTCGACCTTCGTGCCCGAGTGGCCTTTGAACGTGCGTGTCGGCGCAAACTCGCCGAGCTTGTGGCCCACCATGTTCTCCGTGACGTAGATCGGAAGGTGCCGTTTGCCGTTGTGGACGCCAAAGGTCAGCCCAACCATGTCCGGAGTGATCGTCGAGCGCCGCGACCACGTCTTGATGACCGGCGGACGCTGGCCTCCCGCACGCGCCTTCTCAACAGCCTTCATGATGCCTTTGTCGATGTACGGTCCTTTTTTAACTGAGCGAGCCATTAATCACTCCATTTCGAATTTCGAAATTCGAATTTACTTAGTTCTGCGATCCTTCAGGATCATCTTCTGCGTTCGCTTGTTGCTGCGCGTCTTGTAGCCGCGCGTCGGCTGGCCCCAAGGCGTCACCGGATTGCGTCCGCCGGAAGTCTTGCCTTCGCCGCCGCCGTGCGGGTGGTCCACCGGGTTCATCGCCACGCCGCGGACTTTCGGCCGCAGGCCTTTCCACCGCGAGCGTCCGGCTTTACCGAGCGAAACGTTCTCGTGCTCGATGTTTCCGACCTGGCCCACCGTCGCCTTGCAAACGAGCGGCACGCGCCGCACTTCGCCCGACGGCATGCGCAGTTGCGCGTAGTCGCCTTCCTTCGCCACCAACTGCGCGAAGGTCCCCGCGGAGCGCGCCATCTGTCCGCCCTTGCCGGGCCGCAGCTCGATGTTGTGAATCTGCGTGCCGAGCGGGATATTGATCAGCGGCAGCGTGTTGCCGGGAAGAATGTCCGCTTCGGCGCCGCTCATGATTGTCTTGCCGACTTCCAGTCCGATCGGCGAAAGGATGTAACGCTTCTCGCCGTCGATGTAGGTGATGAGCGCGATGTGGGCCGAGCGATTCGGATCGTATTCGATCTGCGTCACGCGTCCGGGCACGCCGTCTTTGTCGCGCTTGAAGTCGACTATGCGATAGAAGCGCTTGTGACCGCCGCCGCGACGCCGCACGGTGATGCGCCCGTCGTTGTTGCGCCCTGAAATGCGCTTCTTCGGTTCCAGCAATGACTTCTCGGGAACGGCCCCAACCGTCAACTCATCGCGCGTCAGATACGTCTGGTAACGCCGCGCCGCCGATGTCGGTGTAAGTTTTTTGATTCCCATAATTCGTTATACCGCTTCGCCGTAATCAACCGGCTTCTCGCCCTGCTTCAGAGTCACATAAGCTTTCTTCCAGGCAGGCTTGCGGCCTTCGAAACGTCCGCGCCGCGCCATCTTGCCCATGAAGTTGATGGTGCGAACGTGGTCCACCTTCACCTGAAAGATCGTTTCCACTGCCGACTTGATCTCCGGCTTCGTTGCCTTTCGATCGACGCGGAAGGTCAACAACTGCTGCGTCTCCTGCGACTCTTCTTTCGCAGCCAGTGCCTTCTCGGTAATCACCGGCGACTTGATGATGTCCCAAACCGTTCTCATCTTTACGCCGCCTCCTCGTCTTGCGGTTTACGCGCCCGCTTTGGTTTCGCCGGTTCCATTTCGGCGCGGCCTTCGTCAGCCTCGAGCGATTCGTAGCCTTCGCCTTCTCTGCCCGGGCGACCGCCGAGCAACTGCTCCAGCTCCTGCGCCGCCGTGCGCGACAACACGAGATGATCGTGATACAGCAGGTCGTAGATGTTCAGGCCGAAACTGTTCACCACTTTCGCGCGGCGCAAGTTGCGCGCGGAGAGCAGCAGGTTCTCGTTGTCCAGCGAATCGACGATCAGCGTCTTGCCCTCGAGACCGAGTTGGCCCAACGACTGCGCGAACTCTTTCGTCTTCGGCTTGTCCAGCGACCAGCCGTCGATCACGGACAGGTTTCCTTCACGCACGCG
>DASRIM010000410.1:0-11855 GCA_035649995.1 Pyrinomonadaceae bacterium
CGCATCCAGTACCAGTCCGCAACAAGACCGTTGAAGCCGAGGCTCATTCTTCGCGCCGTGGTGGGTTTGAGATAAAGACTCTCGTCAATGGTGGTGGGATCCGGCGGCGGGCGGCGCGCGTCGATCCAGCGAGAGAGCAAGACAGTGACACCGATGCCCACGATCAAGACGGCCGCTAAATAGAGTGTCTGTCTACTCATAAACCCGGGTCATTTGAAGTTACGGCGGCTGAAGACGAGTGTCGCCGCCGAGAGAATCACTGCGATATAGACCAGCGCGTAGAGTCCGGTGGTAACGACAAACATTGCCGCAGGTGCGCGGCCATGCGCGGCCGGAGTGATGAAACTGTAGTTCGCGAGGTTCGGGAGCAAGTAGTAGAGCGCGCCAAACAACCAACGGGCGCTGGTGCTGCCGAGTGAAGCGGCGAGGCTTTTCAAGTCGGCGCTGAAGTGTCCGATGATGAAGACCGAGAACGTCAACAGAGCGGAAAGCGCCGGCGAAGAAAAGGACGAGAACAAAAGCGCCACCGCGGTGATGAGCATCAGCTCCAGGTAGATCATCAGCATCGCAGGCCAGATCGTTAGAATCAACGGATCCCAGCCTTTGCTCACGTACGCAAGCGCGAGCGATACGCCCAAACCCATCACTACCACGTTCACGAGCAGCGTGAGACACAGGCCCAGGTACTTGCCGACCAGAAACTCTCCGCGTCCGACCGGTTTGGAAAATATGACGTAGATCGTTCGGCGCTCGATCTCTTTGTAGACCAGGCCGACGCCGACGAAGATCGCGATGAACACGCCGAAGAGCAGCATCGCGCTCAAGCCGAGATCGACGATGATCTTTCGCTCCTGTCCGCCGGATAGTTCGCCGATGAAGATCGCGGCGCCGGTCAACAGGAGGACGAAGAGGACGAGGTTGTAGAGCACGCGATCGCGCACAGCTTCGCGAAACGCGTTGCGGGCGATCGCCGCAATCCGCCGAAGAGTTCCGCTTTTAGCGTTGTCGGTCCGTGTTACCGTTTCTGCCATTGCGCAACTACGAAGCAAGACGTCAGTTTACACTGAAATTTATACATCTTTGCTTCGAGTTTCATCAGGAGAGGTGAGTAGAACTTCTTGGCCCAGATAGGAATCCGGAAGATGAGCGAGTTGAGTACGAGCAGGAACGCGAGGTTGCCGAGATAGTTCGCCTGCTTCAGCTCGAACTCGGATCGGAACTCGCGTTGCAGCGCTTTCATGTCGATCGCTTCTTCGTTGTCGGAGAAGTAGCGATCGAACTTGTACCAGACGCGCCGTATGAGATCGGGAAGCGAACCGCTGTGAGGTTCCATGAAGCAGAGGTAACCGCCGGGTTTCAGGACGCGATGTATCTCGCGCATCGCGAGGTTGAGGTTGGGGTGAATGTGGTGCAGGCCGCCTACGACGACTACGCAGTCGAACGACGAAGCGTCCAGTCCGGAGTCGAGCAGCGATCGTTTGACGGCGTGGACGTTGGTCCAACGGGCTTGGAATGATTGGATTACTTCGTTTGAGATGTCGAGTCCGGTTACATCGGCGCCGTGCTCGAGCAGGTATTCGGTCGTTTGGCCGGTGCCGCACATGGCGTCGAGTATTTTCATGCCGTTCACGTCGAGCCCCGCGAACATCGGTGCGTAGATGAATCGGCGGCGATATTCGAGGCTCCACTCGTCGCTGTAATGCGCTTCGTAGTCGGCCGAGATAGTGTCGTAGTGCGCCTGCTGCTGGCGGTCGGACAGACAGAGTTCAACGGAGCTCATCGTCGTCGCCTCCAGTCGCGAGGAATTGCGAGAGCGCCGATGAAGAACAGTCCGGCACAGCTTGCGACGCCGGAAATGCGAGTGCGTGGAGGTTCGCGGAAGTCGAGGCTGACGTCGGTTGCGTTTTCAGGGACGGCGATCAATAGCGCGCCGTCACTGTCCGGACGCGCCGGTAATGTCTTGTCGCCGGCAGTGGCGATCCAGTGAGGGTAGTAGAAAGTGCGAACACGGATTTCGGTTGCCGGGCCGGCGGCGATCGAGAACTTGCGATGTTGCGGCTCCCACGACGCGATGTTTACGGATCTGTTTGATTCGACTTCCGACGACATTTCCCGGGGGTTCGATCTGGCCCAAATCGGAAACCAGTAGTTGACGCTTGGCGTGCCAGGTATTTCAGACAGCGTGTTTTCGAATCGTTGCGGCGATAGATACTGCGCTTCGCGGACGATGTGTGAAGCCGTGAACGCGATCGAGATCGCCATCGCTCCGATAACGGCTATGCGCACAATCCGGTTTGTGACTTCTGTGAGCAGCGGCAAGGCGAGCGCTGCGAGCAACGACGCGCCCATGGAGAACAGGACCAACCAACGCCACGGAAATTGAGTCTCCTGCAACGGAGGCATCAGTCGCCAGATGGGACGGCTCAGCGGCAGCGCCATGAACGCGGCGAAGGCGGTCACGACGATTGCCGGACGCGCGAGCCGTCTCAGCGGCGAAGCGTTGCGTTTAAAAAACAGCAACGCGGCGGGGGTGCAAAGCAGTAGCGTCAGCAGCGTGAGGATGTTCATCCACCAGACGTTGAGGTTGTCGGGCGAGAGAGTCGATAGGAGGAAGTTGAGCCGGTAGTCGACTGAGGCGAGCGGCTCGACGTCGTTAACTGCGATCCAGCGGAGTTCTGCGACCATCGTCACCCAGTAGATCGCCGTCGCTGCTAAACCGAGCGTGGCGCCGGCGGCGAGCTTCGCGAGTTTGGCTCCGGCGTTTTGCCTGCCGATTCGCACGAGCGCGTAGACCAACAATGCCATTGATCCGATGATCGCGAGGGTAAGATGCATGTAGACGAGAATGCCGTATGCGAGTGCGAGCCCGGCTACGTCTCTCGGCTTGCCGCGTTCGCAAACTCGCTCGACGAAGGCGAAGCAGAAGGGGAGTATCGCGCTTGCGGCCCACTCGGCGAGCATCATTGCCTGATAGAGCTGGTTAACGTGATACGGCACCAGTGCGTAAAAGAAACCGGCCCACGCGGCGCGCGGGTCGCGCAGGATCGAGTTGGACCAGAAGTACATACCCAGGCCACCGGTAACAGACAACAGGGCGAAAGTAAGTACTGTTGCCTGATACCAGTTGCCTAGTGAGAACCGTGCTGCGGCGAGGATGTAATAGAGCGCGGGGGGATAAAAGCGAAAGCTTGGATCACCGTATCCGTGATTCGATTCGGCGAGCCAGCCGGGGTAGAGATGGCCGCCGGCGATCGCGTCGTAGAAGGGAAGCGCGAAACGAAAGTGGTTCGAGAGGTCGAGGTTCGACGGGATTCCCCAGAGGAAAGTTGGGACGATGGCGGCGAGAGAGATGGCAATGACGAGCCCAGACGCGCGAATGGCAGGCGAGCCGCTGATGGTCCAGACTCGTTTATCCGAATTCTGTATTGCGCGTGAGCTCATGTTTGCGATTTGCGATCTGAGATCTCAGATCTCAAAGACTAGTTCCCGAGAAAAGGCAAGGCGCGAATGTCGGCGATAGTGTTGGGGATCGCGCTGAGATCTGCATCGCCGTGCATGATGCCGTCTTCGGTCGTGCCGAACGTGCGGGTGCCCGTTTGCGAAACGCCGCTGCTGATGTCCGGAAACGCGTACACACCAAACACTGCCAACGCGCCGCTGCCGCTCTGTTCCACAATCGCAAAGTCATAACCGCTCTTCGTGCCGCTCGAGAGCACGGTATCGGTCAGAGTCTGGCCATTTAGAACATTGAGGTGGTTGGCGAAGGCGCCGTTTCCAGCCGTTGCCTGATAGGTAACCTGGGCGCTGTGGATCGTCCGAAGTGACGACTGGGCTGAGCCCTCGTTGGCCGCACGGCGTGAAGCGAGCAGGTTGGGGATGGCGATCGCGGCGATGATACCGATGATCGCGACTACGATGAGAAGTTCGATCAACGAAAAACCGTCTTGTCGTTTGTTCTTCATGTTAGCTTTCATGCTCCTTAAGAAATCGTGTATCGAGGTTTACTCCACGCTTACTCCGACGAAGCGTCTTAGACCGCGAGGAGGCGCGATTTCTTGATTCAACAACTAACAAGATCCGTGCCAGAGAACCAACGTCGTATGGGTCAACTTGTGCAAGGTTTTATGAACGCGATTGTGGCGTGGTCCAGTGCACTTGATGACAGATCTTGTCAGTGGTCAAAGCAAAAGAGGATGGAGTTTCGCACTCCATCCTCTTTCGAGACTCTGACGAGTCGTGATGCTAGTTGCCTAGCGCGTTCATGCCGTCGATCAACGCGATGGTGTTCGGGATCGTGGCCAAAGAAGCGTCACCACGCATCACGCCAACACCGGTGATACCGAAACGACGAGTACCGGTCTGCGAGACACCGCCTGTGGTATCCGGGAACGCATACGCGCCGAACACTGCCGTCGCGCCCGTGCCGCCTTCACCAACGACGTCGAAGTCGTAACCGCTCTTGGTGTTGGTAGCGAGCACAGCGTCAACCAAGCCGACGCCGTTGAGGGCCGGAAGGTCAGCAGCATACGCACCGTTGCCGGACGTTGCCTGGTAGGTCGCCTGCGCGCTGTGAATCGTGCGCAGCGATGATTGGGCCGAGCCTTCGTTAGCGGCACGGCGGGAAGCGAGCAGGTTGGGGATAGCGATAGCGGCGATGATGCCGATGATCGCAACAACGATAAGAAGTTCGATCAACGAAAAGCCTTCTTGGCGTTTGGTAGTCATTCGAGTTTGGTGCTCCTTAAAAGATATAGGGGGTTTCCATAGATTCTCGCGCCACCGGCTTTCCGTTCCCTGTTTGAGCCGCGCAGAGCGCGAAGTGTCGATTTGTGCATTAACAACCGGTGTGCCACTGGGGGGTTCTGCTCAAACAGCAAAAAAGCGATCGTTTTTGATCGAAATTTTGCTCGTGGATGGTGGGCCGCTGAAGGGTCGCAGGGACGCTGACAAATTCTGGCAGAGGGCGAATGACGCTTTATGGCAGCATTACTTGAATCAGCGTTTTAAACACGGATTTAGTTCTCGCCGGCGCCGGCGGCGAATTCGCCCGTGTCTTCTTCACGGCGGCGCGTGGGGGGATCGGAGGAGCGGCGGCGCGGGTGCGAGTCTGGACCACGACGCTCGTCACGCATCTGTGCGGTCAGGCCGCGGACGCCGTGTTTGTCCAGTAAGTGACGCAGTGAACGAACCGAAAGACGCAACAACTCAGCGGCATTCGTCTGATTACCTGACGTGCGGCGAAGCGCCTCGAGCACGTACGTCTTTTCGAGTTGGTCCAGATGGGCCGTAAGGTTGATCCCTTCGTCCGGAAACTCCATCGCCTCCGCAACCCGATACGGATTGTAGTTCGAGATCTTCTCCGGCAAACGCTCGGGCTCGATCGAGTTGGTCCTTTCCAACGCAACCGCGCGCTCGATCGTGTGCTCCAACTCGCGCACGTTGCCCGGCCACGAATACCGCTCGAGCAGACGCATCGCACTCTCGCTGACGCTCAGCGTCCGTCCCGTGGGCGCGCAGAATTTCTGCACGAAGTGAGTCGCGAGATCCGAAATGTCTTCGGCGCGCTCGCGCAGCGGCGGCAGCTCGATCGGGATCACCGAGATGCGGTAGTAAAGATCTTCACGGAACGTGCCCGCGCCGACCATGCTCGCCAGATCGCGATTCGTCGCCGCGATCACTCGCGTGTCAACCGTGCTCTCTTCAGTCGCGCCGACCGGCCTGACTTTTCTCTCCTGGAGCACGCGCAGCAATTTGACCTGCATCGCCGGCGACATCTCGCCGATCTCGTCGAGGAAGATCGTCCCGCTGTTTGCAGCTTCAAAAAGCCCTTTGCGATTCGCGTTGGCGCCGGTGAACGACCCCTTCACGTAACCAAACAACTCCGACTCCAGCAGCGTCTCGGTAAAAGCGCCGCAGTTCACGGAGACGAACGGTTTCTCCGCCCGCGGGCTCAGATCGTGAATCGCGCGCGCGACCAGTTCCTTTCCCGTGCCCGACTCGCCAGTCACCAGCACGGTCGACGGCACCTGCGCGACGGTCTCGATCATCTGGTAGAGCGCGAGCATTCGTTGGCTGCGTCCGATGATGTTTCCCAGGTTGCCGCGGGTGCGCTGTCCCTGGATCAGCGCCTTGTTCTCCTCGCGCAGCGCCTCTTTCTCTTTTACGAGCGAGATCTTCTCGAGTGCGCGCGTGACAGTCTCTTTCAGCAGATCGTTGTCGAACGGTTTCTGAACGAAGTCGTACGCGCCGAGCAGAAACGCCTCGCGCGCGGTGTCGACGTTCGCGAACGCCGTCATCATGATGATTTCGACTTCCGGATGTAACTCACGCGCGGCGCGCAACAGATCGACGCCGTTCATGTCAGGCATTCGAATGTCGGAGATGATCAGATCCGGCGCCTGCTCCTGGATCATCTTCATGGCTTCGCGGCCGTTCTCCGCGAGACGCACCGTGTGTCCCTCGCGTTGGAAAAGATGCGTCAGGAACTGCCGCATTCCGAGTTCGTCGTCAACAATCAGAAGATTGGCCATGGTATTTGAATAAGCGCGCGTTAATTAGCAGCGGCGACGGTGCCGGGTGCGGCGTCGCCATTCGTCGTCATTGGCAGTTCGACAGTTATCGTTGTTCCCTGTCCCTCACGACTGCGGACGTTGATTGTACCACCGTGATCGCGAATGATTTGATAAACAATTGACAGACCCAGGCCGGTGCCGCCCGTCGTCGAAGAGAACGGCTCGAACAAGTGTTCGACCTGATCGGGGGACATGCCTCGTCCGGTGTCGGTGAAAGCGATGCGCAGGCGGTCGTTCGAATTCTTCGCGAGCGTCGCGCGCAGTGTTCCGCCCTGCGGCATCGCCTGTAGCGCATTGCGCGCGAGGTTCCAGAAGACCTGTTTTAACTGTCCCTCATCGGCTTGCGCAAAGACGCTCTCCTCCGGCACTTCCGCTTCGACGAACTGGTTCGCCGCGATCTCCGGACTGTGACGCAACAGCGCAAACGTTTGACTCAACAGGTCGCCGACGTCCACGCGGGCTTGTACCAGCGAGCGCGGGCGCGCGTAACTCAGAAAATCGGTGATGATTCGATTCAGACGATCCGACTCGCGCAGGATGATCTCCATCAGCTCCGCCTGCGAGGAATCATTCTCGACTTCGGAACGCAGCATCTGAATCGAACCGCGCATCGCCGCGAGCGGGTTGCGGATCTCGTGAGCAATCGACGCGGCCATGCGGCCGATCGCCGCGAGCCGATCCTGGCGCCGCGACGTTTCTTCCAGCGATCGCACCTGCGTCAGGTCCTGAAAAGTGATCACGATTCCGGTCGTCTCGCCTCTTTCCGACGCGAGCGGCGAGATGCTGTAGCCGAGTCGCAGACGCATGCCCTCGGACGTGAGGCAACTGGTTTCGAAGCGCGGGCTGGCGTTGCCGGTCTTTGCGGCTTGAACGGACTGAGCGACGTTCTCTTTAATGTCGCCGAAAAGAATCGACGCGTCCTGTCCGCGTATCGCTTCTTCCGAGTAGCCGGTGATCTCTTGTGCGGCTGCGTTGAAGGTGAAGACGCGTCCTTCGAGATCCGTCGTTACGACTCCGGATCGAATCGAGGCTACGATGCGCTCGTGCAGCGCGCGCAACGTCCGCAGCGACTGTCTTGCGGCGAGCAGTCGCACGTCGGAGCGCGACTGTCGTTCAGCCAAACGCGCGGACAGCAGGCCGACGACGAGGAACGCGATGTCGAATAGTCCGACCCACTGGACCGTCTGCGACAACGATCCGCCGATCAGGCGTGACGGCGAAGTTTGTCCGAAGACGCCGGTGAGTGCGAGCGAACACGCTGAGAACGCGAGGGCGCAACCGACGGATGTGACGACGGCGCCGCGTGGGCCGAGAAACAGGCCCGAGATCGCGATGATCAGGATGTAAAGCGCGATGTACGGCGACTGGATAACGTCAGAGTTCCAGACCAGCCAGGTGACGAGAAAGACATCGACCGCGAGCTGAATGCTCGCTTGCAGCAGAATGTTTTTTGAGAGACGAAAGACGACTGAGTAGATGATCGTCAAACAGGCGACGATCGTCAGTATGAGGAGGCTCTTGTTGATTGACTGTTGAGGTTGGCCTGCTCGAATCCAAAACGTTGCGGCGATGGTGAGCACGACCGCCGTGATCAACCTGCCCGCAATCAGCCATCCCAGTCTGGAACCTGCCGACTCGCTGGTGTGTGCCGCCGTCGTCATCGGGAGGAAAGCCTATCACAATATCAGGTAGAATTTACCCGCCATGAATATCGAAGCTTATTTAAAGCGCATCAATTACCACGGGCCATTGACGCCGGGCGCCGAGACGTTGCGCGACTTGCAGGTGGCGCACCTTCTGAACGTTCCGTTTGAGAACCTCAGCATTCATAGCGGCGAGGAGATTGTCCTCGACGATGAAGCGTTGTTCGCGAAGATCGTCGCGAAGCGGCGTGGCGGGTTTTGTTATGAAGTGAATGGGTTGTTTGCGTCGCTGCTGCGAGCGCTCGGATTTGAGGTGTCGATGCTGGCGGCGGAGGTTTGTAACTCTGAGGGTGAGTTTGGGCCGCAGTTTGATCATATGACGCTGATGGTCACGCTCGAACAGCGTTGGCTTGTAGATGTTGGATTCGGGGATTCGTTTATGGAGCCGTTGTTGTTGGATGAGCGCGGAGAGCAGGTGCAGGGATGCGGCGTCTTTCAGATCGTCGAAGTTGGCGGGCGCCTGCTGTTGAGGCGGCGCACTGAGGGTGGCGACTGGAGACCGCTGTATCGCTTCACGCTACAGCCGCACGAGTATGCTGATTACGACGAGATGTGTCGCTATCATCAGACGTCTCCCGAGTCGCACTTCACGAAGGGGCGGATCTGTTCGCTTGCAACTCCCGACGGCCGCGTCACGATTAGCAACATGCGCCTGATCACCACGTCCACTTCCGGAGCGCGCAACGAACAAGAGCTCCAGAGTCAGGACGAATACAATCGCATCCTGCGCGATCAGTTCGGTATCGTAATGAATTAAAAATTAGTGTTCTAAAAACCCCTCACTCGTACCGTAGCGCCAGCATCGGATCGATGCGCATCGCACGCCGCGCGGGCAGGTAACAGGCGAGCAGCGAGACCAGGACCAGCAGCAACGAGATCGTCGCGAATGTGCTCGCATCGACTGCCGTCACCCCAAACAACAACCCCGATAACAGCCGCGTCAACGCCAGCGATGCGCCCAGGCCCAACACCAGCCCGATGACAGTCAACAGCAGTCCCTGTCGCAAAACCAACAGCAACACCTGCCGCGGTTGAGCGCCGATCGCAAGCCGCAAACCGATCTCACGCGTTCGCAACGCAACCGAGTAGTTCATCACACCAAAGATTCCGACAGCCGACAGCAGCGTCGCCAATCCCGCAAACAACGCGAGCAACAACGTATTGAAGCGCGAACGGCTCACCGCCTCCGACATCACCTGTTCCATCGTGCGAACGTCAGAAATCGGCTGGTTAGGATCGAGCGCGCGTATCTCTCGCTGCACCGCCGGCGCGATCGCCGCCGGATCTCCGTCAGTGCGCAGCACAAACGTCATGAACGGGTACGCCAGCTCCGGATGCGGAAAATAGACTGCGGGCGGCGCCTCGTCGATTAGACTGTCGTACCTGACGTTTCCCACCACGCCGACGATTTCCGTGATCACGGGAGTCTCAAACATAGCGACGTCGAGTCGCTGCCCGATCGGCTCTTCGTTCGGAAAATATTTGCGCGCGAGCGCTTCGTTGATCAGTATTACGCGTTTGGCTTCCCTCAACTCAACGTCCGAAAAGTTGCGGCCGCGCAAGAGCGGAATGCCCATGGTCTGAAAATAACCGGCGTCGACCACGCGCACGTCGGTACCTGGTTCCTGACCGGGCGGCGGCTCCGGCCGGCCCATGATCTTGAAAGCCGTCGACGAACCCAGACCTCCATAAAGCGGCAGGAAGTTGACCATACCCGCCGAACGCACACCCGGCAACCGCTGCAGCCGCTCCATTGCCTGATTGAAGAAGGCCACGAGCTGCGCATCTTCGCGATACCGCGCGAACGGCAGACGGACCACCATCGAGATCACGTTCTGAGTATCGAAACCGCGATCGACTTGTTGCAGGCGGATGAAGCTTTTGATCAGCAGTCCAGCGCTTGCGAGCAACACAACCGCCAGCGCGATTTCAGAGACCACCAGCACGCTGCGCAGCCGGCGGCTGCCGGACGCCTGACCGGATTCTGCTTTGCCGCCTTCCTTGAGCGAGTCGTTCAGGTTGAGACGCGAGATGTGCAGCGCCGGCGCGAGCCCGAAGATGATTCCGGTCAACACCGACACGCCCAACGTCCAGAGCAGCACCGAGAAGTTCAACCCGACGCTTTGCAGACCCAGAAGATCGCGGGGAGCGATCAGCATCAACGCCTTGATGCCTAACCATGCGAAACCGAGCCCGAGCACACTCCCGAGCAACGCCAGCAGCAGACTCTCAGTCAGCAACTGTCTGACGATGCGCGAACGACGCGCGCCGAGCGCTGCGCGCAGCGCGATCTCTTTTTCACGCGACGTCGCCAGCGACAACAGAAGGTTGGCGACGTTGGCGCACGCGATTAGCAGCACGAAACCAACCGCGCCCAACATCAACCACAACGGGCGCCGCACGTTTCCGAAAAACTGTTCCCGCAGCGGCAGGATCTCTCCGCTGAAGTTCTTGTTGAATTGCGGAGCCTCGTCCGACAAGCGCGCCTGGATCGTGCGCAGTTCGGCAGCGGCATGCTCCGGTGTCACGCCGTCTTTCAAACGCGCGGCCACCGAGAGAAAACGCCCGCGGTCGCTCTCGATCGTTCCGGCCGGCATCGGCAGCGTGGTCCAGAGCTCCGCAGGCCTGCCGGTCCCCGATCGCTGTTTGATATGAAACTGAAAATTCGGCGGCATCACGCCGACGATCGTGCGGTTTACGCCGTTGAGAAGTATGGGTTTGCCGATCACACCCGATTGCCCGCCGAAACGTCGCTGCCACAGCCCGTAACTGAGCACCACGACTGGCGGTTTGCCGGGCTCCGCATCTTCAGGCAGCAGTGTGCGGCCGAGAATCGGATCGACTCCGAGGACTTTGAATATCTCCGGCAGTGCGAGTTGACCTGAGACTTCTTCCGGTTCGCCGTCGCCGGTGAGAGTGAAGCGTTGATCCGAGAACGCGGCCATGTACTGATAGCTCGTGCTCTGTTCGCGCCACGCCCGGAAGTTCGCGCGTGAAGTGGTGTTTTGATGACGGCCTTCCGGTGAGACTTCCCAAAGCATCACGATGCGATCCGCGTCGCGATACGGCAGCGGGCGCAGCAACAGTTCGTTCACGACAGAGAAGATCGCCGTGTTTGCGCCGATACCGAGTGCGAGCGTGATCACGGCTACGGCAGTGAACGCTTTGTGTTTCAGCAGCACGCGCGCGCCGTAGCGAATGTCCTGCGCCAGCGTTTCGAACAGTCCACCGCCTTTCACGTCGTAAGCAGCATCGACCGCGCGGCTGACGTTTCCGAAACTGCGCATCGCTTTCTCTCGCGCCTCGCCGGGCGACATGCCGGACTTGATGTTTGCCTCGACCTGCAATTCGAGGTGCGACCGCATTTCACGGTCGATGTCGTCGATGACGTCGTCTCGCTGGCGCAACGCCCGCAGGCGGTCGCGAAGAATGTTGAGCCACTTCATTGCTTTAATCCGTGTTTGTGTTAGGTCGTGGCCTGGCGAATTTTTGTGATGGCCAGTACGAGCCTGTCCCAACTTGCTTCCTGCGTTTCGAGTTGTTTGCGTCCGCTGCGCGTGAGTTTGTAGAACTTCGCCTC
>DASRIM010000411.1:0-13476 GCA_035649995.1 Pyrinomonadaceae bacterium
AGAACAGCGCCGCCACGCAGCACTGGCAACTTCAGCATCGGGTACTTGTCGCTCCACTTCGGCAGCGGCGCCGCCGTGTTCACGATCGTGCCGTCAGCCTTGCGCACGGCGATGGCGTAGGCGTTTGGAGTTCTCATCATCACGCCTTCGATCACGGCCTGGCCGCCGACAATCAGATCTCGTTCCGGTGTGCTCATAATGATCTCGGAAAACACTAACGCCGGCGGTTGTTGGGAGTCGCTTCTCGCAGAATGCACGGAGAGCGACCGACCAAAACGCCGGCGATTAAGAGTGGCTAATGCTAATGCTGGTTCCGTAAAACCATTGCACTACGAAAGGTTTACTGCGCGGTGGCCGCGCCTTCGGTGGCCGGTTTCTTGCCATAGCGCTTGTTGAAGCGATCGACGCGTCCCGCGGTATCGACCAGCTTTTGCTTTCCGGTAAAGAACGGATGGCAAGCCGAGCAAATTTCCACGTGGAGGTCGCCCTTTTTGGTCGAGCGGGTCTTGAACGTCTCGCCGCAAGCGCAGCTAACGGTGATTTCTACGTATTCCGGGTGAATTCCTGGTTTCATCTACTTCTTTGTCTCCCCAGCGGCGCTCACGCCGCACTTAACAAACACGCCATGATAGGGGCCGTCACGCATGGCCGTCAAGGCTCCCGAACCACAGGTAAAAGCGAAATAAAAGAAAATCTTACGTGGCGCGGCGAAAGAACGCTTGCTATAATCCGGCTTCGAGCTTTTCTCTTCATTAGCAGTAACACTGTGTGCCGTAATCAAGTGCGATTGTCATCTTGTGTAGTTTCAGGGCGATGATCACGAAAATCGCAGTGTAAGTGTAGAACCGCGCCAACTGCCTATGTCGGAAGACACGAAACAGCCGGGCTCTGAAGGGCCTATCCAACCGGACGGAACGGTTTCCGATTCGTCCGGAACGCCCCCACCATCTGCTATCCCTCCCGCAGGCGAACTCGCAAGTGCTGACGCCGAAAAGGCGGCGATGGTCGAACAGGCGAAGTCGCGCGTTGCGGCCGTCAAGGAATCATTAGCCGAACAGCCGGGCGCGCCAAAACCGCCGGTCAAGAAAAAAGAAGAAGGACCGAAACCGACCGACGCCGCCGATCATCCGCTCGTCAGGAAACTCAAAGCACAGTTCAACGACGCCATAGGCGACGCGTCCGAATTTATCGGCCAACTCTCAATCCGCGTTCAGCGCGAACGCATCGTCGAAGTTTGCGAGTTTCTCAAGAACGACGAAAACACGCCGTTCAACTACCTGTCCGATCTGACGTGCGTTCACTATCCCGATCGCGGCGACGCTCCGTTTGAGGTTGTTTACAACCTGTTTTCGATTCCGGCTAACGAGCGTGTTCGGTTGAAAGTCGGCACCACCGAAGAGACGAGCGTCGATAGCGTCACCGGCGTGTGGCCGGCGGCGAACTGGCTCGAACGCGAAGTTTTCGACCTGTTCGGGATTCGTTTCGCGAACCATCCGGATCTGCGGCGGCTGCTGTTGCCGCCCGACTGGGAAGGGCATCCGCTGCGCAAAGACTTCCCGCTCGAATTCGTCGAGAACGCGTGGACCGAAAAGCACTTGCCGGAAATGACCGACGTCCACATGGAGCAGGTGCAACAGCGGCGAGCTTATGGTTTGGAGATTCTGTCAGTGCCGCAGGAGCGAATGATGCGCGACATCTTTCGCGGCGGCAAGGAAGTGATGCCGAAGGACAAGTGACGCCGAAAGAGATCGCTGCCCACTACGACGCCAAGGTCTTCGATTCGCCGGATGCGGCGAAAGGAGCGGGATTCGTTCTCGGCGAAACTGCGCAGCCGCGAAACGTTTGGAACAAAGCGAGCGCGGCGAGTGCGATCGTGTTGAAGCTCCTGCAAAAGAAGCAGACCGGAGAGGCGGAAGAGATCGGGTTGGTCATCGAGCCGTGGCGCGTGACGGGCTGTTACAAGACCACGAATCATACGGATTAGTTTTCATGCATCAGGTAGAAATCGCGACAACTCAAGAGACGCTGCTCGACAGCCCCGAAATGGTGCTGAACATGGGCCCGCAACACCCGTCGACGCACGGCGTGTTGCGCGTCGTCCTCCGGCTCGACGGCGAAACAGTTATGGATCTCGACTGCGACATCGGCTATCTCCATCGCGGCATGGAGAAGATCGCCGAGAACCGCATGTACACGATGATCGCGCCGTACTGGGATCGTCTCGACTACATCGCCGCGGTTTCAAACGGTCTCGTCTGGGTCGAAACTGTCGAACAGATGATGGGCCTCGACGTTCCGCCGCGCGCCCACTACGTCCGCACGATCCTGACGGAATTCAACCGCATCGCTTCGCACCTGCTCTGGCTCGCCACGCACGCGCTCGACATCGGCGCGGTGACCGTTCTGCTGTGGGCGCTGCGCGAGCGCGAAGAGATTCTGAAGATCTTCGAACGCCAGTTCGGCGCGCGATTGACGTGTCACGCGTGGCGCGTCGGCGGCATGCCGAACGACACCTACGACGAGTTTCATAAGGACGTCAAACAGTTCGTCAACAACTTCCCGAAACGTCTCGACGAGTACGAAACGGTGCTTTCCGAGAACCGCATCTGGTTGAGCCGGACTGTCGGCATCGGCGTCATCACCGCAGAAGACGCGATCGCGATTGGTTTGTCAGGTCCGGCGCTGCGCGGCTCCGGCGTAGCGTGGGACGTGCGAAAGTCGCGCCCGTACGCGGCGTATGCCGACATGGATTTCGACATACCCGTCGGCGAAAACGGAGACACGTACGATCGATACCTCGTGCGGCTCGAGGAGATGCGGCAGTCGCGGAGAATCATCGATCAAGCCCTGGAAAACCTGCCTGACGGTCCAGTGAATGCAAAGCTGCCGAAGATCGTAAAGCCGCCGGTCGGAGACTACTATCACTCGATCGAAGGCCCGAAAGGCGAGATCGGCTGTTACCTCGTCTCCGACGGCACCGCGCAGCCATGGCGCGTACGCGTCCGGCCGCCGTCGTTCATCAATCTTCAGGCGTTGAGACAAATGTGTATCGGACATCTCGTCGCCGACGTGGTCGCAATCATCGGAACGCTCGACATTGTTTTAGGAGAGATCGATCGCTGATACTCACATGCTGCTTCTGTCGCCGGTAAACGTACTCAAGGATCTGCTGCTGAAGTTCTTCAGCGCTGACACGACCAACTATTTCATCTGGCCGCTGATCCAGATCGGTCTCGTCGTTACTCTCGTTGCGCTCTGGGTCGCCTACGCCACTTATCTCGAACGAAAAATCTCAGCGTTCATCCAGGCGCGTCTCGGGCCGATGCGCGTCGGTCCGTGGGGACTGTTGCAGCCGATTGCCGACGGTCTCAAGCTGTTGACGAAAGAAGATTTCATTCCCGAAAAAGCCGACCGCTGGATCTTCTTCTTCGCTCCGTACATCGCGGTCGCTTCGGCGTTCATCGTCTTCTCGGTGATCCCGTTTGGGCCGGACTGGGCCGTGATTGCCGACGTCAATATCGGATTGTTGCTGGTGTTGGCGGTATCGAGTGTCGGCGTGCTGGCGTTGATTCTGGCTGGTTGGTCTTCCAACTCGAAGTACGCGTTACTCGGCGGGCTCCGCTCGAGCGCGCAAATGGTTTCGTACGAAGTGGCTATGGGATTGTCGTTGATTGGCGCGCTCATGTTTTCCCGGACGCTTTCGCTTTCGGGGATCGTGACCGCTCAGGGATCGGATTCCATTTGGTACGTGCTCTATCAGCCGGCAGGGTTTCTGATCTTTCTCGTCAGCGGCATCGCCGAGAACAATCGCGCGCCGTTCGATCTGCCGGAAGCGGAGTCGGAGCTGGTTGCGGGTTTTCACACTGAATACTCCGGCATGCGCTGGTCGCTGTTCTTTATGGCCGAGTACGCGGCGATGGTCGTCGTGACTGCGGTGGCGACGACGGTTTATCTCGGCGGCTGGTACTTCCCATTCGTCAACCGGCTCGTGGGTGTGAATTACGATTTGTACGTCCTTGTTTGCGTGCTCGTCTTTTTGGTCAAGGCGTCGATCATCCTTTACGTCTATTTCTGGCTGCGCTGGACTTTGCCGCGCTTCCGTTACGATCAATTAATGGACATCGGTTGGAAGTGGCTGATCCCGTCGGCGCTGATCAATATCGTTCTGACAGGGTTCGCGGTCTTTCTCGTTCAGGCTTTGAACGGTTGGCGAGGAATCCGCACGATCGAAGCGCTCGACAATGGGTTGAACCTGACAGCCACCGGCAAGGGCGTGATGATCGCCATCGGCATTGTCGGTGTTTTCATCACCGGCGTTTTGCTGGCGCGTATCAACTGGCGCTCGCGTGATTTCAACTTGAAGACGCAGCGCCGCAATATCAAGCTGATCAACTTGCCGAAAGGCAAACCGGCGCGGGCCGCGTGAAATTCGTTATTAAGTAAGAGGTACCTAATGCCGTTAGTTAAAACCCCAAAACCGACACTCGCGCAGAAGCTAAAGCGGTTCTTCATGGTCGATCTGCTGAAGGGCATGGGGTTGACGCTGAAGTACAACCTGGGCGCGCTCACAGATAAAGACGCCGTGGCCGGCAAGGGAATCTACACCGAGCAATACCCGAAAGTGCGGCCGGAAGTGGCGCCGCGATTTCACGGCGCGCCGCGGTTGAACATGGACCCGGAAACGCACGATACGCTGTGCATCGCCTGCAACCTCTGCGCGATCGCCTGTCCCGAAGACTGCATCGACGTGATCGCCATGGACGTCGAGATCGTCGTGGCCGGCAAACCGCGGCGCAAGAAGGTGCTCGATGAGTTCATCTTCGACACGTCGCGTTGCATGTTCTGCGCGCTGTGCCAGGAAGCGTGTCCGACGTCGTGCCTGGAGCTGACGCAGGATTTCGAGTTGGCCACCTACTCGCGCGCGGGCTTTGTCTGGAATCGCGAGATGTTGGAACAAGGACGCGAGACCGTTAAATACACCAGTTAATTAAAGTTCAATAATGACTCTGTCCGGCTACGAAGCGCTCTTCTTCTGGATCTTCGCGCTGGCCGCGATCTTCGCGGGGTTGTTGACCGTGATGGCTCGCAACGCGGTCCATAGCGCGTTATTTCTGATCTCGTCACTCGTATCGGTGGCCGCGCTATTCGTGCTCGCGGGCGCGGAGTTTATCGCCGGCGTGCAGATCCTGGTTTACGTCGGCGGCGTCATGGTCCTTTTTCTGTTCGTGATCATGCTCGTCAACGTCGGCGCCGAAGAAAAGGGCAATGAAGAGATCTTCAACAATCAACGGCAGGTCGCTGCCAGTCTGATCTTCTGTTTCCTGTTGGTCGGCGGTGTGCTCTACGCGGTCAACAAAGGTTACTCGGGTCTGCAAAAGGTCAACCCGCCGGCCGAAACACTTGCTGAACAGCAGGCGGCGCGAGACCAGTCGCATGCGGTCTCCGCAACGAAGGTCAGCCGCATCACCGACGACACGCAACGCGTCGGCGCGAGTCTCTATCGCTACGCGGCGTTGCCGTTTGAAATCGCGAGCGTGTTGTTGCTGGTAGCCATCATCGGATCGGTGATGCTGGCGCGCACGCTGAAGCAGGAATCCGCGGCTGACGACCTCGATCCGGACGAGCCGAAATCGTAATAAAACATGCTCAACTCTTTCATTCCAATACTGGCGTTGTTTCAGGCAGCCGAAGGCGGGCGCTGGGCGCAGACGTGGCAGGCCGCGTCGCATCCTGACCTGTCGAAGTTTCTCGTGATCGGCGCGCTGCTCTTCATCATCGGCGTCGCGGGAGTTTTGACGCGGCGAAACATCATCGTCATCTTCATGTCGATCGAGTTGATACTCAACGCGGCGAATCTCAACTTCATCGCCTTCTCGCGGTACCTGACGTCGATCGGCAACGTCAACGCAGTCGCCGGCCAGATTTTTACAGTGTTCGTGATCGTCGTCGCGGCTGCGGAAGCGGCGATCGGCTTGGGAATCGTGATCGCGCTTTACCGGAACAAGGAAACGATCTGGGTTGATGAAATCGACTTGCTAAAGTGGTAACACGGATCAGAATTTAATGTACAAGTACATCTGGCTGGTTCCCCTACTCCCCCTGATCGGCGCGGCCATTAACGGATTGCTCGGCCGCAAACTGCGCTTTTCGGAAACCGTGATCGGCGGCATCGCCGTCGGATCCGTCGCGTTGTCGTTCCTCATCAGCGTAGCGGCGGTTGTTTCGTACGGCCTTGGCGGCGGTCATGCACACTGGCCCACGCCTTACCTGACGAGTCAGGACGGATTTAGTTTCAGCTGGATCCCGGGCGGCGCAATTAGCGTGAACCACGGCGCCAGCTACGCTTTGCTCAACATCGAGTGGAGCTATCAGCTCGATCCGCTCTCTGCGATCTTCATGCTGATCGTCACCGGCGTCGGCTTGTGCATCTTCATCTTCGCGACCGGATACATGCACGGCGAGACCGGGTTCTACCGCTTCTTCGCCTACATGGGCCTGTTCATGTTTGCGATGCTCGTGCTCGTCATGGGCTCGAACTTCCTGATGATGTTTGTCGGTTGGGAAGGCGTGGGTCTCTGTTCGTATCTGCTGATCGGTTACTACTTCGACCGCGAGGAAGCCGCTAACGCATCGCGCAAGGCGTTCATCACGAACCGCATCGGCGACTTCGGATTCGCGCTCGCGATTTTCGGCATCATCGCCACGTTTGGCAGCGCTCAGTACGGAGACGTCTTCAATCTCGCAAAAGGTTATCCCATTGAAACGCTCGGTCACTGGGGCGTCATGTCGTGGATCGCGCTGGGATTGTTCATCGGCGCCTGCGGCAAGTCGGCGCAACTTCCGCTGCACGTCTGGCTGCCTGATGCGATGGCTGGTCCGACACCTGTCTCCGCGCTGATTCACGCGGCGACGATGGTTACGGCGGGTCTCTACATGGTGACGCGCACGAACGTCATCTTCCAGCACTCGCAAACGATGCTGCTCGTCGTCGCGCTCGTCGGCACCGCGACCGCGATCTTCGCCGCGATCATCGGCATCACTCAAAACGACATCAAGAAGGTGCTGGCGTATTCGACTGTCTCGCAGCTCGGTTTCATGTTCATGGCCTGCGGAGTCGGCGCATTCGCGATCGCCATCTTTCACGTGATGACGCACGCGTTCTTCAAAGCGCTGATGTTCCTCGGCGCCGGCAGCGTCATTCACGGCATGCACCACGAACAGGACATGCGGCGGATGGGCGGGCTGAAGAAGTACATGCCCTACACGTATTGGACGTTCTTCGCCGGGTGGCTGGCGATCTGCGGCATCATTCCGTTCAGCGGCTTCTGGTCCAAAGACGAGATTCTCTGGAAGGCCGCGTCGACGACTTACGTTCCGCTCGGTTGGCTGGTGTGGCTGGTCGGCACGATCGCGGCGACGTGTACCGCGTTTTACATGACGCGCCTGATGGCGATGACGTTCTGGGGCAGGGAACGGTTCCTGGAAAAGCCGGAAACTCATGACATCCACGGCGGTGGCCATGACCATGCCGCGCATGTGCCGCACGAATCGCCGCCATCGATGTGGGTCCCATTGGTTGTGTTGGCGGTGCTTGCGACTATCGGCGGGTTTGTTGGAATTGGACCAGCGTTCCAGGCTGTAACGGGTGTGGAACATCCGGGCGGGAAATTGAACATCGTCAACTGGCTCAATCCGATTATTTGGAATCCTGAGACCGGCGAGTTCAACGTTCCGCACGAAGGCGAACACGGATCCGTGATCTCACATACTGCGCCTGTAGCTGAATCACACGGATCATCGAGTTGGTTCAACCTGGCGCATGCCGTGGAAGGCGTCACGCACAGCCATCTGTTGACGGAATGGCTCTTCATCGTGATCTCGCTCGTGGTCGCAGGTATTGGCATCGGGTTGGGCGTGCTTTTCTACGTGAAGAACCCGTCTTTACCGGACATTTGGGCGCAGCGCCTGCGGCCGTTGTACCAGGCGAGTTACAACAAGTTCTGGGTAGACGAGTTTTACGGTTGGGCCGTCACGCGCCGCACGATGGACGCCGCGCGCGCAGTTTTCGCTTTCGATTCGCGTCTCGTTGACGGCATCGTCAACGGCCTCGCGACGTTGAGCCGCGGGCTCAGCCGGGTCGTCGGCGCGATCGATAAGTATTTCGTCGACGGGATCGTCAATACGATCGCCGCCTTCATCAAGCGTTTGATGTCGCCGCTGTTCCGCGCGGCGCAAACCGGATTCACACAAAACTACGCGCTGATGATGGTGCTGGGACTGATGATCGCTGTAGTGCTCTTTTTTGCGCGCGATATTTTTTGATTACCTAAGACGGATTCAATATGGACAATTACATTCTCTCCTTTATCACCTGGCTGCCGGCCGTGGGCGCGATCCTCATACTCGCGCTCATGAAGACAGATCAGTCGAACCTGATCAAGAAGTTTGCCACTGCCTGGTTCGCGCTCGACTTCCTCGCATCGCTGTGGCTGTTGAAATACAACCGCGGCATCGGCGGTATGCAGTTCCTCGAGGACCATCAGTGGATTCCCGTCATCGGCGCGCGCTACCAGATGGGCGTCGACGGCGTCGCCGTGCTGCTGATCGTCCTCACGACGCTGCTGGGCGTGATCGCGGCGCTGTCGTCGTGGGAATACATTAAGAAGCGAGAGAAAGAATATTACGTGCTGCTGCTGCTGTTGCAGACGGCGGTGATCGGCGTGTTCGCGTCGATGGATCTGTTTCTGTTCTACCTGTTCTTCGAAGTGTCGCTGGTGCCGATGTACTTCCTGATCGGCGTCTGGGGCGGCGAGAACCGCTTGTACGCGGCTATCAAGTTTTTCCTCTACACGCTGGTCGGATCCGTGGTGATGTTGCTGGGCGTCTTGAAGATGTACTTCCTGACGCAGGACACGTCGTTGACGAGCCAGATCACGCAGGCGACCGTGAGCGCGCTGGCCGGAAACAACGAAGCGGCGCAGATGGTCGCGACGAGCTTACAGGAGGCGGCCAGACACGGGACCGGAACGTTCAACATTTTGTACATGCAGGCGCTCGGATCTGTGATGCCGATGGGGTTGATGCAGATCCTGCTGTTCGTCGCCTTCGCGCTCGGGTTTGCGATCAAAGTCCCGATGTTTCCGTTTCACACGTGGCTGCCGGACGCGCACGTCGAAGCGCCAACGGCCGGATCGGTCATTCTTGCGGGCATCCTGCTGAAGCTGGGAACGTACGGTTTCTACCGCTTCAGCCTGCCGATGTTTCCCGCGGCGTCGCGAGACCAAAGCAGTTGGGTCACCAGTTTCGGAACGTTCGGCGTGCGCAGCGTGGTCGTGTTTCTCGCGATCGTGAGCATCATCTACGGCGCGTTGGCGGCGATGTATTTCGTCGTCAAGAAAGACGGCGATGTGAAGAAGCTCGTCGCTTACTCGTCGGTGTCGTCGATGGGAATGGTGATGCTCGGACTGTTCTCGCTGAATCCAAACGGCGTGAACGGCGGCGTCATGCAAATGGTGAATCACGGCATTTACTCGGGCGCGCTGTTCCTGCTGGTCGGCATCATTTACGAGCGGCGTCACACGCGCAACGTGGCGGAGTTTGGCGGACTGTCGCACGTGATGCCGGGCTACGCCGCGATCTTCCTCGGAATGGTCATGACGGCCATCGGGCTGCCGCTGCTCGCCGTGTTCATCTCGGAGTTTCTCGCGCTGCGCGGAGCGTTCGAGGCGAACCCGTACTGGGCCGCGTGGGCCGCGCTCGGAATTATTCTCAACGCCGGTTACTTCCTGTGGCTGTACCAGCGAATGTTCTTCGGAAAGATTGAGAACCCCAAGAACGAGCGGCTCACTGACTTGAATGCACGCGAGTGGGCTTACATGGTCCCGCTGATGATCCTCTCGTTGTGGATCGGCGTCTATCCGAAGCCGTTTCTCGAGTACATTCAGCAGCCGGTCAACGCAGTGGTCAAACAGGTGCGTCCTGATTACCAGATTCCGAACATGCCGGCGCCGGCGACTGAACGCGCACAGCGGTAAAAGAGATGCTTCTACAAGCAAACACGACTTCGCTCATCAACATCGCGGATCTGCAACTGATCGCGCCCGAGTTGATCCTTACTGCTTGCGCGTGCGTGGCGCTGGTGATGGAAGTCATCCTTCCGTATCGCAAAAGCAAACTCACCGCCTACTTCGCGCTGATCGGCGTGGCGCTCGCTTTCATGTCGCTCGGAGTCCAGTGGTGGTTCATGGGGCCGTCGCTGCCCTTCACTGGTTTCTACGGCATGGTCCGCATCGACGGCCTCGCCCTGCTGTTCAAGGCGATCTTTCTCGTTGCAACCGGCCTGGCGATCGGCATCTCCACGCGCTACCTCGATATTGAAGGCGAACAACACGGCGAGTACTACTCGCTGATTCTCTTCGCCACCGTCGGCATGATGTTCATGGCCTGCGGTTACGATCTGATCTCGCTCTACATCAGCCTCGAATTGATGGCGGTCACGTTCTACGTGCTGGTCGCCTTTACGAAACGCGAAAAGAGATCGAACGAAGCGGCGATGAAATACTTTTTGCTCGGCGCGTTCTCGTCGGGCGTGCTGCTTTACGGCATGTCGTTGCTCTACGGCGTTGCCGGATCGACAAACCTCGCGGACATCAGCGCCAGCATCAACGACCTCGTGCCGAAGATTCAAAACGCGATTCAGGCAGGGCAACTGCCGGGCGGGTTTCCGGATCAGATCGCCGATCTGCGGCCAATGCTGCTGTTGGCGATGATTGCGCTCGCCGCTGGTCTCTTCTTCAAAGT
The DNA here is from genome assembly GCA_035649995.1 of Pyrinomonadaceae bacterium. GTDB lineage: Bacteria > Acidobacteriota > Blastocatellia > Pyrinomonadales > Pyrinomonadaceae > PSRF01. The sequence goes on from DASRIM010000411.1 coordinate 10,801, forward strand.
CGCTGCTGTGCCGTTTCACATGTGGGCGCCGGATGTTTACGAGGGCGCGCCGACGTCCGTCACGGCGTTTCTGTCGACGGCTTCGAAGGCTGCGAGCTTCGTGTTGTACTGGCGCATTTTCAGCGAGGCGCTGGCGGGCATGCGCGCCGATTGGGCGCCGCTGCTCGGGCTCGTTGCGGCAATCACCATCATGGTCGGCAACTGGGCCGCCGTCACGCAGGACAACTCCAAACGGCTGCTCGCCTATTCGTCTATCTCAAATGCAGGTTATCTGCTGCTCGGACTTGTGGCCCACAACCTCTACGGCCTGATCGGGCTGGTCGTCTATCTGTTCGTCTACACGCTGATGAACATGGGCGCGTTCGGGATCATCATCAGTCTGCGCCGCCGCGGCATCATCGGCGACAACGTCGACGACCTGACGGGCCTGGGACAAAAGGCGCCGGTGATGGCGGCGATGATGTCGATCTTCATGCTGTCGCTCGGCGGTCTGCCGGTGACTGGTGGTTTCATCGGCAAATACTTCCTGTTCGGCGGCCTGTTGCAGCGAGGCAGGGCCGATAACAAGTATTGGTACTACGTGCTCGCCGTTTGGGCCATCATCAACACCGTCGTCTCCTTCTATTACTACTTCCGCTTCATCAAGGTGATGTATCTCGGCGACCGCATCGCCGACAACAGGCCGCTCGCGCTGTCTCCGGCGCTGCAAACGGCGCTGGTTGTATCGGTGATCGGCATCCTCGTGATCGGCGTCTACCCGCATCCGATCATCAAGGTGACGCAGGATCTCGTGGTTGCTTCATTCGGAACAATTTTCAGGTAGTTCCGCTCTGTGTATCTCTACTACTTCCTCGCGGCGCTCGCCTGCTGGTTTGGTATTCAATCGCTTATGAACGGCCGTCGGTTCGCCGCGTACGTGCGGCGTGAGACGAGCCGCGCGCTGCCCGAGTTTCGGCCGGTTGTTTCGGTGATTGCGCCGACGCGCGGATTCGAGCCGGGGTTTGCGGAGAACGTCCGGCCGCTAATGCAGCAGGATTATCCGGCGTATGAAGTCTTATTCGTGTTTGACGACCCGCAGGACCCTTCACTGCAACTAGTAAAGAGTCTGAATGCGAGGACTGTGATCAGTGGTCCAGCGAAGAACAGCGGACAGAAGGTCCATAACCTGATCGCCGCGGTTGACGAAATCGATCCGCGATGCGAAGTGATTGTGTTTGTCGATACTGACGCCCGGCCGAACACGGATTGGTTGCGCCAACTCGTCGCGCCGCTCGCCGATGAAACTCTCGGCGCTTCGACAGGCTACCGTTGGTTTGTTCCCGAACGAGGCGGGCTGGCTTCGCGGCTGCGCAGCGTTTGGAATGCGTCGATCGCCTCAGCGCTCGGCGAAAACCGCGAGAAGAACTTTTGCTGGGGCGGCTCGACGGCCATTCGCCGCGCCACGTTTGAACGATTGAACGTCGTGGGCCATTGGACGGGAACAGTCTCCGACGACTTCACGATGACCCGCGTGTTGAAAGAAGCGAAACTGCCGATTCACTTCACGCCAAACTGTCTCGTGCCTTCGGTCGGCGACTGCGACTTTCGCGAGCTGCTGGAGTTTACGACCAGGCAGATAAAGATCACGCGCGTTTATGCGCCGCACCTGTGGCTGCCGCTGATGCTCGGATCGGGATTGTTTTGCATCGTGTTCTTTGGCGGTTTTGGTCTGTTGATTATCGACCGCCGGGTGGCGGTTGTATTGACAATCCTGTTTCTGCTTGGCGCGGCGAAAAGTTTCATTCGCTGGCGGGCGATCAATGGATCAAAACTTGATCGAGATCTCTGGGCGCACGTGTTTCTGTGGCCGTTTGCGTCTTTACTGTATTTCTACAACACGATCGTCGCCGGCTTCTCGCGCCGCATTAAATGGCGCGGCATTACCTATGAATTGAAATCCACTAGTGAAGCTGTCATTATCTCGCGCGAACGTGCATGACCCGTGAAATGACTAGCAAAGCGGTCCAATTTGTGCAGCTCCTGCGCTCGTCGAAACGCGAGAAGCGTCTCGGCACGGTGATTCTGTTCGTCACCTCGCGCTGCAACGCGCTGTGCCAGACCTGCTTCTATCACGCCGAACTGAACCAGCCCGGCGACATGACGTTCGCGCAGCTCGAAAAGGTTTCGCAAACGATGCCGCCAATCACGGACCTCTGGCTGTCGGGCGGCGAGCCCACGCTGCGCGGCGACGTTTCGCAGTTGATCGATCTGTTCGTCAGGAACAACGGCGTAAACCGCGTCATCATTCCCACCAACGGACTGATCAAGTCGCGCGTGTTCGAGACCGTCGATCGCGCGCTCGGCACCAATCCCGAGATCGATCTTTATCTGAACATCGCGCTCGACGGTTACGGCGAAACTCATGATCTCATTCGCGGCGTGCCGGGTAACTGGCAAAAAGCGCTGGACTGCATCGAGTCGCTCTATCCGTTGAAGTCGAAGTACACCGATCGCTTTCGTTTGAACGTCAACACGGTCGTCTGCGCCGCGAACTATACCGAGATCGAAATGCTCTCCGAGTTCATGTGGGACAACTACAAGCTCGACGGGCAGTACTTCAACATCATTCGCGGCGAGACGCTCGTTGGAGACGAGATCAAACAGGTGCCGCCGGAAGTGTTGCCGGCGATGTACGCG
>DASRIM010000412.1:0-4011 GCA_035649995.1 Pyrinomonadaceae bacterium
CCAACTCCGGCTCCGGGCCAAAATCTATGAAGCACGCAATCTCGTCGACGCCGACATCGCGCAGCCGCTCGATCATTGCGGAACAACTGTCGATCGTTCCGAGCAGCGCGCTGTTGTTGAAGTAGCGTTCGAAAGCGAAGGCGACGACGCCGTCGATGTCGCGGTTGGAGAGTTTGTCGACTTCGATATCGATCCCGAACTTTTCGGTGACGTTCTTCATCAGGCTGATCGAGCTGCGCAGGTAGTTGCACAGCGGCTCGCGCACGGTCTCGCGCACCTGGTCCAGGTCTTCGCCGACGAACGTGTGCAGCGCCAGCGTCACTTTCCCTGACTCGTGGCCGTGCTGGGCCAGCGACTCGCGATAGGCCGCGATCTTTTCCGCTGTGTCGCTGAGGTTTTGATAAAGGAGGGCCGTCAGAATGTTGGCGCCTAGCCGGCCCGCGTCACGAAACGTCTCGATCTCTCGCGTTGCGGAGATCCAGATCGGCGGCAGCGTCTTTGAAAGCGGCCGCGGAAAGACTCTGATCGGAATCTCCTCGCCCGAACCGGAAACAAATTGCGCTGCCTCGCCGAGCCACAACTTCTTGAAGATCTCGATGCCGCGATACATGTCTTCTTTGCGTGTGTTGTAGCGATCGGGAGAGAAGACGAAATCGTTCGGCTGCCAGCCTGAGCCAAACGCCAGCGCCACTCGTCCGCCGGAAAGGTTGTCGACGACGGCCCACTCTTCCGCCACGCGCGCCGCGTTGTGCAGCGGCAGTATCACGCTCCCCGCACGCAGCTCGATGCGCTCAGTCACCATTGCCAGCGCCGCGGCGACGACCGAAGGATTCGGATACAACCCGCCGACTGCGTGAAAGTGACGCTCGGGCACCCACACGGCCGTGAACCCTTGCTGGTCGGCGAACTTCACGCTGTCCAGCAGTAGTTGGTACTTGTGCTGAGCGGCCGTCGCGCCGTCGCCGGAAAAGAAAAAGAGACTGAAATCCATTTGATTAAACAGTGCTCCGCGCGCGGGCGATTCGTTCGAGGGCGCGCTTCTGCGTTTCTGCCCGGCTCTGCGCTCGTCGCACTGACGTCGAGCTATCGTCTTCGTCGGCGAGGAACCGCGCGAGCGAACCGACGGTCGTGTACTTGAAGAGATCGTTAACGAGGATGCGGCGGTGAAATGTTTGTTCGAGCCGGCGCAGAACGTCGAGCGCTTTGAACGAAGTGCCGCCAAGCTCGAAGAAGTTTTGTTCGACGCCGATGTTCCTGCGTTGCAGCACTTCTTCCCACACCGCAGCGACAGCCCGCTCGAGTTCGGTGCGTGGCAGCACTCCCGGATCGGCCCACGTCGCGCCGGCGTCCGGCGCCGGCAAAGCGCTGCGATTGATCTTGCCGTTCGGCAGGTGCGGAAGCGTTTCCAGCACGACGAAGAACGACGGAACGAGGTACGCAGGAAGCTTCTCCTGCAATCGCGCACGCACGTCCGCGACTTTCAATTCGTCCGCGTTATTCGGAACGAGGTAAGCAACGAGACATCGTTCGCCGGTTCGATCCGGCCGCACGACGACGACCGCTTCCGAAACACCGCGTTGGGCCAACAACTGCGACTCGATCTCGCCGAGCTCGATGCGATACCCACGAACCTTCACCTGAAAATCGAGACGTCCCAAAAACTCCACGTTTCCATCTTCACGAAAACGCGCCAGGTCGCCGGTTTTGTAGAGTCTGTCTCCGCGAACGTCCGCGAACGGGTTGGGAACGAAGCGCGTGGCAGTCAGGTCAGGCGAATTGATGTAGCCGCGCGCGATTCCCTCGCCCGCGAGACACAACTCACCGGGCACGCCGGGCGGGACACGGTTCATGTGCGGATCGAGAATGTAGAGACGAGTGTTGTCAATCGGCTTGCCGATCAGCGGCGCCTGATCGTCATCCTTTTCAACCAGCGTGAAGGTGCTGTACGTGGTGTCTTCCGATGGCCCATACAGGTTGTAAACACGCTGCACGCCGGGATTGGCGTACAATTTGTCCACCAGCTTGCGAGTGAGCGGCTCGCCCGCAAGGTTCACCGTACGCACCGACGGCGGCAAGTTTCTGAACCGCAACACCTGTTCGATCGCGGAGGGCACCGCGTTGATGAGCGTGATGTTGATCGACGGCGGCAGGTCGATCAGGTGCATCGCATTTTCGACTAACACGACTGCGCCGCCCGAAGAGAGCGGCGCAAAGATCTCGAACACTGAAATGTCGAAACAGAGTGACGTCGACGCCAAAACACACGCGAGCTCGCCGGCGTCGAACACACCTTCGCACCAACACAACAGTGCGACGGTATTGCGGTGCTCGATGGCGATGCCGTGCGGCCGGCCAGTGGAGCCGGACGTGTAGATCATGTAGGCCATGTTGAGATCAGTCGCGCCGGACGCCGGATTCTCCGCGCTGTACCGATCGATTTCGACGGCGGATTCGTCCACACAGAGGACGTGTTTGATCGCCGGTGGTAATTGCGGAAGAAACTGGCTCCTGGTCACGACGAGCGCGAGCCGCGTATCGGCGCTCATCAGGGCGAGACGTTCGGGCGGATAGTTCAGATCGAGCGTCAGGTATGCGCCGCCGGCTTTGAGGATCGCGAGCAAGGTCACGACGAGATCCGCGGAACGGTCCATGAACACGCCGACTAAAGTTTCCGGTCCCACACCCAATGATTGCAGATGATGGGCCAGCCGATTCGCCCTGGCGTTCAGGTCGCTGTAGCTGAGCTGCTGACGCCCCGCGATTAGCGCGGTGTTCTCAGGCGTGCGGCGGACCTGTGCTTCAAAGAGATCGTGTATGCGTTGACCAGGCGCGTGCGCGTTATGCGTAAGGTTCCAGGTATCGAGCAGCGCGACGTCGTCGGGCGTAAGTAACGGCAAGTCGGCAAGGCGAGCGTTCGGGTTGGCGGCAACGCCTTCGAGCATCGTTTTGAAGTGACGGCCGAAGCGCTCGATCAGCGCGGTCTCGAACACGTCCGTTTGAAACTCGATGACGCCTGCGAGGCCGGTGTCGTCGTCGGCCATCGAGATGCTCAGGTTGAAAGGTCCCTGGCGGACGGGCAGCCCGAGCGGTTGGACCGTCATGCCGTTGAAGACGACCTTGCGTCCTGTAGAGCCGAGAAACAGTGACGACAACGCGTGTTGCTCGCGTCGAGGCGATCGCTGGTAGTTGAAGAGGATGTCGAAAAGCGGAGACGTGCCGGCCTCGCGCACGGGTTGCAGGTCTTCGACGAGCAGCGCGAATGGGTATTCCTGGTGTTGAAGCGCTTCGCTGACTGTGTGCGCCATTCGCTGCACCCAACTGGTAAAGGTCCGCGTCGATTCGAGTTGATCGCGAATTACGATCGCGTTAGCGAAGAAGCCGGCAGTGTGCGCGAACTCCGCTCGTGTACGGCCGGACGCGATCGAGCCGACGACGAGATCCGATTGACGCGTGTAGCGGCTGAGCAGGTTGAACAGAGTTGCGAGCAAGACGACGTAGAGGGTCGTGTTTTCAGCCTGTGCGATCTGTCGCAGAGACTCTGTCGTCGCCTGATCGAGATCGAATTCGTAAGCAAGGCATTCAGCGGTCTCAGTCGTACGCTTGGCGCTGTTCATCAACCTCGTAACGGGAAGCTCGCCGGCAAGTTGATTCGCCCAGTAGCTTTTCAGTCTTGCGCCGTCAGCGCTTCCGAGTAGTTGCTGCTGCCATGAGACATAGCTGGAGAACGGCGTCGCCGTGTTTAGCGTGTCCGTTTGACCTGTGTGGTAAACCTGCCAGAGCTCGTCGAACAACAACGCCAACGACCAGAGGTCCGCGACGATGTGATGGATCACAAACAGCAGCAGGTAATCACGAGGACCGCGTTGAAACACGAAGACACGAAGCAGCGGCCCTTCCTGTAGATCGAACGGCCGCTGAGCTTCACTCGCCAGCCGCTCTGTCAGATCCGCCGGAGCCGGCTCGTACGTGAACGCCACCTCGACGCCGTCGGTAATCTGCTGCACAACCTGA
>DASRIM010000413.1:0-3203 GCA_035649995.1 Pyrinomonadaceae bacterium
GTCTTCTGTCCCGGTTACGGTCTTGCCGAAGCGACGTTGATGGTGTCAGGCACGCGGCAACAAGACGACCCGGCCTTCTGCACGGTGCGGGCTGACAAGTTGCTCGAGCATCGTGTCGTCGAGTGTTCGCCTGATCACGAAGAGGCGCAAACGTTGATGGGCAATGGACGTCCGACGTTCGGCACCACCGTGCTGATCGTCGATCCGAAAACGTTGCGCGAGTGTCCGCGCGACCGAGTCGGCGAGATCTGGGTCGGCGGGCCGAGTATCACGCTCGGTTACTGGAACCAGCCGGAAGAGACCGAAACAAAGTTTCGCGCTCGCCTTGCGGATACCGGCGAAGGTCCATTCCTGCGCACGGGCGATCTCGGCTTCCTGCTCGATCGAGAGCTTTACATCACGGGCCGAATCAGCGACCTAATTATCATCGCCGGCCGGAACTATCATCCGCAGGACATCGAGCTGACCGTCGAACACTGCCATCCAGCGATCCGTCCGAGTTGTTGCGGCGCGTTCTCGATCGACGTCGACGGCGAGGAACAGTTGATCGTCGTGGCGGAGGTGGACCACCGCCCCGGCGGCAACGGCAACGGGACGCTAAAGGAACAGGAGATAGTTCAGGCGATACGCGAGGCCGTGGCCGCCACTCATCAGTTGCAGGCGTATGAAGTTGTCTTGTTGAGGTCAGGCACCATTCCCAAGACGTCGAGCGGCAAGATTCGCCGCAAGGACTGCAAGATCGGTTTTCAAAATCAAACCCTCAGCCGTGTACTACTCAACCGCTGAACAGTTGGAACAATACCTGGGCGATCCGCTCAACCCGGCGAACGTGCTTTCGTTCAAGCGCGCCGTCGACCTGGACGAGCTCGAAGCGTACCCGGAAGACGCCTGCGCGCTGCTCAACCGATGGGGCTGCAACAAATTCCAGGTGCCCGCGGCGCGCGGGGGCAAGCTCGCGTCGTATGAGGAACTTTACGCGCTGATCCGTAGTGTTTCGCGACGCGACATGACGGCCGGTATCACATATCTGATGACCTATATCGCGAGTTGTCCCGCGTGGGTGGCGGGAAGTCCTGAACAGCAAACCGCGCTGGCTGAGCTTATTGGGATGGGCCATCAAGTAGCGATCGGCTTGCACGAAAAAGCGCACGGCAACGACTTGCTCGCGTGTGAAGTTGAAGCGACTCAGGTCGCGAACGGTTATCGTCTCGCGGGTGAGAAATGGGTCATCGGCAATCCGAAACGCGGGACGGCGTTCATCGTCTACGCGCGAACGGCGAGCGACGGCGGCGCGCGCGGCTTCTCGCTGTTTCTACTCGACAAACGAAACCTGCCCGGGTCGGTCTATTCCTACCTTCCGAAATTCAAAACGCATGGCGTGCGCGGGCACGAAATCGGCGGCATCCGTTTTCACGACTGTTTTGTTCCTGACGATGCGCTGCTGGGCGGGCTCGGCGGTGGTTTGGAAATCGCGCTCAAGTCTTCACAGATCACACGCACGCTCGTGACGGCCACTTGCCTTGGAGCAGCAGACACCGCGTTACGAACGACGCTCGACTTCGCGCTTGCAAGAAACCTGTACGGCAAGCCCGTCTTTGACATTCCACATGCACGCGGCGTTTTGACGGATGCGTTTCTGGATCTGTTGATTGGGAGTTGCGTTGCAACGGCCGCGACGAGAGCGCTCCACGTCGTGCCTGAGCAGATGAGCGTGATTGCCGCCGTCATCAAATACTTCGTGCCGGCGGCGACGGATGAGTTGATGGGAAATGTTGCCGTGGTCCTGGGCGCCAGACATTACCTGCGCGAGGATCACTGGTGGGGAATCTTTCAGAAACTGCTTCGCGACACGGCGATCGCAAGCGTGGGCCATTACAGTTCCGTCATCAATCTCAGTCACCTCGCACCGCAACTCCAGCAACTCGCTCGCAAAAATGGATCCGCGAACGATGCAGGACGCGACGAGCGGCTCGCCGCGATCTTCTCATTGAAGCGGACGCTGCCGAAGTTTGAGGCGAGCAGGCTTTCGCTGACGAGCCGGGGCCGGGATGACGTCCTCAGCGGATTGGAGAATGCGCTTGCTCGTTTGAAGGATCTCGATGGTTCAGCGCCGCGCGAGATTGGCGACCTAGGCGAAGCGTTGCTGGCGGAGACTGAAGCATGGAGGCGCGCGTTAACGGAGCTTATCTCGCGCGAGGGTTCCGGGTTCAGCACCGCGCCGGAAGCTTTCGAGCTCGCGCGACGGTACATCACGCTTCATGCGGGCGCGGCGTGTCTGCACCTGTGGCTGCACAATCGAGAAGAGCTCGATGAATTCTTTGCGCGCGGCGAGTGGTTGGCGCTCCGTCTCAATCGCATCCTGAATACTTTTCAGCCGCGCCGGCCGTCGCCTCCGGTGGAGTTTGTACACAACGTCACACAGCAGATGAAGAAACTCTACGAAGAGGATCGTCTCTTCTCACCGATTCCCATGCAGTTGGCCCGCACTGAGAGTCTCGTTCAATGAGTGCACAGGTTCACACGGCGGTCGCGCAGCCCGAGGTTCGGTACGAGCAGGCGGAAGCTTTGGAACGGTTTCTCGGCGATCCAGGAGACGCGGAAAACGTGTTCTCGTTCAAGCGCGCCGTGGAGTTGGATGAACGAGAAGAGTATCCAACCGAAGCGTGTGCCTTGCTCGACGAATGGAACTTCAGTGACTACTACGTGCCGCGTGAATTCGGCGGACGCTTCGAATCGTTCGAAGAATTCCTGTCGCTGGTGCGTGTCATTGCTCGGCGTGATATGACGGTTGCGGTGGCGCACGTAAAGACCTACCTCGGCGCCGTCTCAGTCTGGATGGGTGGATCTCAGGAACAAAAACAGCACCTCGCCCAACGGATCAAGCGCAACGAACAGATCGCGCTCGCGCTTACGGAGAGAGCACATGGCGCGGACATTCTGTCGTCTGAAACCGATGCAGCCGCGATCGAAGGCGGTTACCTGCTGAACGGTGAAAAGTGGTTGATAAACAACGCGACGCGAAGCACATCGCTCACCGTCTTTGCACGCACGTCGGCACGCGCGAACGCGCGCGGGTTCTCAGTTTTTCTCGTCGAGAAGGACCAACTCGACGGCGCTTCGTATTCACATCTGCCGCGCGTAAAGACTCACGGCATTCGCGGCGCGGACATCAGCGGCATCCGTTTCCACAACGCGGCTCTTCC
>DASRIM010000414.1:0-5447 GCA_035649995.1 Pyrinomonadaceae bacterium
ACGACCGTTGCCGTTTCCCGATCCGGATTCTCTCGTCGCAGTTTTCGAGACTAATCTACAGCGCGGGCAGCAGCGTGGCTCACACTCGTATCCAAACTTTTTCGATGTGCGCGCGCAGAGCACTGTGTTCGAGCGCATCGCTTCATATCACGACTCGAATTTCGTTATGACCGGGCATGGTGATCCGGTGCGCCTGCAAGGTTCGGTCGCAACGGCCGATCTCTTACCGTTACTCGGTGTTGCGCCAATGCTGGGCCGCACGTTTCATCCCGACGAAGACAAGCCGTTGGCTGAAGGACGAACCGTCATCCTCAGTCACACGCTTTTCCAAAACCGCTTCGGTTCCGATCCGTCAATACTCAACCAATCCATCACACTCGATGGCAGGAATTACACGATCGTCGGTGTGATGCCGCCGGGTTTTGAATTTCCCATTCAGAACGAGCCAGTTGATTTATGGACCACGATTGCCGGCGATGCGGCGGGAAGCGACCCGGTTACGGACCAACGCGGCGCGCACTTCCTCCGCGTGATAGGCCGTCTCAAATCCGGCGTCACTCAAGAACAGGCGCAGGCCGAACTCACCGCGATCGCGGCGCGCTTAGAGCAACAGTACCCGGATGAAAATTCGCGCAGGAGTTTGCGCGTTGAATCGGCCCACTCAGCGCTCGTCGGCGACGTTCGGCCCATGCTGATTTTATTTCTATGCGCTGTTGCGGCAGTCTTGCTGATCGCGTGCGCGAACGTGGCGAACTTACTGCTTGCGCGCGCGACCGGCCGGAACAAGGAGATGGCGATCCGCTCGGCACTGGGTGCGAGTCGATTGCGTGTCATCCGCCAGCTACTGACCGAAAGTGTGTTGCTATCGATCGGAGGTGGATCTGTCGGCCTGCTGCTCGCGGTTTGGTGGTCTGATCTTCTGGTCGCGCTCGGCAAGGAAGACATCCCGCGGGCACTCGAAGTTGGCATCGACTGGCGCGTGCTTGCTTTTACGCTTGGCGTCTCGCTTATCACGGGACTGATCTTTGGATTAGCACCCGCATTTCACTCCTCGAAAACCGAACTCGTTGAATCATTGAAAGAAGGCGCGCGCGGCAGCAGTGATGGTCTACGCCGGATCAGGTTGCGTAACGTCCTGATGGTTGGCGAGCTCGCAATGGCCGTGGTGCTGCTGGTGATTGCAGGACTGTTGATTCAAAGTCTTTTCCGCTTGCAGCAAGTCAACAGCGGTCTGCGTCCGGAGAATTTACTGACGTTCAACGTCGGTCTTCCTGAAGTCAAATACAACAGCGACAGGCAGGCGCAGTTCTTCATCGACTTAAAGAGTCGTCTCGAAGCGACGCCCGGCGTTCATTCCGCGAGCACGATCTATCCACTGCCGTTGAGCGGCGACCGCTTCAGTATCTCGTTCCAAATCGAAGGAAACCCGGTGCCTGAAAAGGACGAACCGTCGGCAGATTTCTTTACCACCGGCGTGGGTTATTTCCGCACGATGGGAATTCCCGTGATCAAAGGTCGCGACTTTGATGATCGCGACATACACGGCTCCACTCCAGTCATCATCATCACCGAGACCTTTGCGCGGCAATACTTTCCGGGTGAAGACCCGATTGGCAGACGGCTCGAACCCGGCATCTCTTCGAGAGAAGATGAAAATTCAATGATGCGAGAGATTGTCGGAGTTGTTGGCGACGTCAGAAACCGCGGTCTCAGTACAGAGCCAAGGGCTGCTTACTACGTACCGCACACACAAGTGCCTTTCAGTCAAATGGTGGCGGTCGCGAAGACAACAGGCGAACCGCGCAGTTTGATTCCCTCAGCTACGAAAGTCGTGAACGAGATGGACCAGGACGTTCCCCTCTTCGGTGTGAAGTCGATGGAGGAATACCTGTCTGCATCTGTAGCCGCGCCTCGATTTAGCACGACGTTGCTTTCGATCTTCGCGGGAGTGGCCCTCGTGCTGACGATCGTTGGGTTGTACGGGGTGATGAGTTACTCGGTGGCTCAACGCACAAATGAGTTCGGGATACGCCTCGCACTTGGAGCGCAAACGCGTGACGTGCTTTGGATGGTAGTCAGGCATGGTTCGAAGTTGATCCTGATCGGTCTCGCGATCGGTTTGGCTGGCGCTTATGCACTCACGCGCTGGATCGCGAGTTTGTTGTTTGGTGTGAAGGCAAATGATCCGCTCACGTTCGCGGCAGTGGCTGTGCTGCTCGCGGTTGTGGCGTTGCTTGCGTGCTACGTCCCTGCATTGCGCGCAACGAAGGTTGATCCAATGGAAGCCCTGCGATGTGAGTGACATGTCGGACGCTGTGAGCCACAAAAGGCACAAAAGTTATGAATAATTTGATACAGGACATTCGCTTCGGAGTGCGCATGCTGGTCAAATCGCCGGGTATCAGCATCATCGCAACGATCGCACTCGCGCTTGGAATTGGCGCCAACACCGCGATCTTCAGTGTTGTGAACACCGTGTTGTTGCGACCACTGCCGTATCCGGATCCGGATTCGCTCGTCACGGTATGGGAAACACATCCAAAGCTCGGCTACCGGTGGGGTTCACACTCGTATCCGAACTTCTTCGATGTGCGTTCGCAGACCACTGTGTTCGAGCGCATCGCTTGTCATCACGACAGCAATTTTGTGATGAGCGGACACGGCGAGCCGGTGCGTCTGCAAGGTTCGGTCGCCACGGCCGATCTCATACCGCTACTCGGCGTTGCGCCAATTCTGGGCCGTACGTTTCATCCCGACGACGACAAGCCATCGGAGTCCGGACGCGCAGTTATTATCAGTCACGCGCTTTTCCAGAATCGCTTTGGTTCCGATCCTTCAATACTGAATCAGAACATCACGCTCAATGACACGAATTACACCATCGTCGGTGTCATGCCGCCGGGTTTTGAATTCCCCATTCAGAACGACCGAGTCGATCTATGGACCACGATTGCCGGCGATGCTTCAGGCAGCGAACCGGTTACCGGAAGCCGGGGCTCGCACTTCCTCCAAGTGATCGGCCGGCTCAAACCGGGCGTCACGCCGGAGCAGGTAGAGGCCGAACTCACTGCGATCGGGGCGCGTTTAGAGCAACAGTACCCGGACACAAATACAGGCGCGAGCCTGCGTGCAGAGTCAGCTCATGAAACACTCGTCGGGGATGTTTTTGAGATGCTGATCCTGTTTCTTTGCGCGGTTGCGGCCGTGTTGCTGATCGCTTGTGCGAACGTTGCGAACTTGCTGCTCGCGCGCGCAACCAGCCGTTACAAAGAGATGGCGATCCGCACCGCACTCGGCGCGAGTCGTGTGCGCGTCATTCGTCAATTACTAACTGAGAGTATTTTGCTGTCGATCCTTGGGGGATCGGTCGGGCTGCTGCTCGCGGTTTGGTGGTCCGATCTGCTGATCGCGCTTGGCAGGGACGACATCCCGCGCGCGCTTGAGGTCGGAATTGATTGGCGCGTACTCGGATTCACGCTCGCTGTCTCTCTCTTGACGGGACTGATATTCGGTTTGGCTCCCGCATTTCATTCTTCCAAAACCGAGCTGGTTGAAACGTTGAAGGAAAGTGGACGCGGCAGTAGCGAGGGCGGACGACGCGTCAGGTTACGCAACGTGTTGATGGTAGGCGAGCTCGCGGGTGCCCTGGTGCTGCTCGTAATCGCTGGACTATTGATCCAAAGTCTCTGGCGCTTACAGGAGGTCAACAGCGGTTTGCGGCCTGAGAATGTCTTGACGTTCAACGTCGGCCTCTCGGACGTTAAATATAAGGACGACAGAAAAAGCCAGTTCTTCATCGACTTGAAAAGCCATCTCGAGTCGACGCCACGCGTGCAATCAGCCAGCACGATCTATCCACTTCCTTTGAGTCGCGAGTTCGTCAGCATCTCGTTTGAAGTCGAAGGGCGCCCGGCGCCGCAGAAGGATCATCCTAACGCCGATTTCTTCACTACCGGAGTGGGTTATTTCCGCACGATGGGAATTCCGGTGATCAAAGGTCGCGACTTTGACGATCGCGACAAGCATGGATCAACTCCAGTGATCATCATCACCGAGACATTTGCGCGGCAGCACCTTCCGGGCGAAGACCCGATCGGTAAGCGCATCAAACCCGGCATCAGCGGGTTCGAGGGCGAAGATCCAACGTGGCGCGAGATTATCGGAATTGTCGGCGACGTCAGAAACCAAGCTCTCTACAGAGCGCCGCGTGCTGCTTACTACGTGCCGCACCCGCAGATGCCGTTCGGTCGTATGGTGGCAGTGGTTAAGACAGACGGCGAACCGCGCAGTTTCACTCCAGCAGCAACAAAGATCGTAGGTGCGATGGATCCGGACATCCCGCTGTTTGGTGTGAAATCGATGGAGGAATACCTTTCGGCGTCGGTCGCTCAGCCTCGGTTTAGTTCAACGCTGCTCGCGATCTTTTCGGCGGTGGCGTTGGTGCTGACGATTGTCGGATTGTACGGGGTAATAAGTTACTCGGTGGCCCAACGCACGAATGAGATTGGAATACGGCTCGCGCTCGGCGCGCAAACGCGTGACGTGCTTTTGATGGTCGTTAGACATGGTTCAAAGATCATCCTGACCGGCCTCGCGATCGGTTTGGCGTTGGCGTTTGCATTGACGCGCTGGATCGAAACTCTGCTGTTCGGCGTAACCGCGAAAGATCCGTTTACGTTCGCGGCGGTGTCTGTGCTGCTCGCGATCGTGGCGTTGCTTGCGTGCTTTGTGCCTGCGCTGCGCGCTACGAAGGTTGACCCGATGCACGCGCTGAGGCGTGAGTGATGTTATTGCCAATTGCCAATTGCCGATTGCCGATTTCGCGACACCGGAGGTCTTAAATTCGGGAATGGGCACTTGGCAATCGGCAACGTTTAAGGGAGGTGTGAGATGGCGACACTATTAACTGACATTCGGTTTGGTGCACGGATGCTCTTGAAGAGCCCGATGATGACGTTTGTTGCTCTCTTCGCGCTAACGCTCGGCATCGGCGCAAACACTGCCATCTTTAGTGTCGTCAACGCAGTCCTGCTGCGCACGTTTCCTTATTCCAATCCCGAACAGATCGTTATGGTGTGGGAGAAGCGACAGGGCGGCAGAACCGATCAGAACGTGATCAACCTCGGTAATTTCACCGACTGGAAACAACAGAACCAGGTGTTTACCGACATGGCGATGTTCTTCGACCGCACTCTCAACCTCACCAACGACGGTGAACCGGAGGAGATACCGGGACAGTATGCCGCCACAAATCTTTTCTCCGTACTCGGAACCAATGCTGCTCTGGGTCGAACTTTTGTCGCTGAAGACGATCGCGAAGGACAACCGCGCATCGCCGTGATCAGTTATGGACTCTGGCAGCGACGATTCGGTGGCGACAGCAACATTATTGGACGCCGTATCACTCTCAACGAGCAACCGACCACAATTGTCGGCGTCATGCCTGC
>DASRIM010000415.1:0-2569 GCA_035649995.1 Pyrinomonadaceae bacterium
TGCGAGAGCGACGAGCGCGAGGACGATCCGCGGCATCGAGGCTGTCGCAAGGATCAACAATTCAATGAGTGCGGCAATCGCCGTTGAATTGTATCGGACGCCGATGAGACTTAGCGGCACGGCAAGCGTGAGTGCGATTGCAAACGCGGCGGTCCCGAGTAGAAGAGTACTTAGCGCACGCGTCCACACGAGGCCGCTTACCGGGACACGGAAATACGTCGACTCGCCCAGGTCGCCCGTAACCGCGCCGAAAAGCCATCGGAAGTACCGTATCGGAAGTGGTTGATCGAGGCCGTAGACGCTGCGCAGGCGCTCGATCGTTTGCTCCGAGATCTGCGGGTTATCGCGCAACTGCGTCAAGGCGTCGCCTCCCGCAAAACCCAGTAACGCGAAGGTCACCGCCGAAACGATCAGGATCATCATGAGCCCTTGCAGGCATTTTCTTAGCAGCAACTTGATCATTCTCGCCTGTTGTTCTTAGACTCTCACCACTTTTTACTGCCTTCGGATTTTCGGCTTCCCTAACTTGCTGCCGGAGAATACCATCATGCGGCCGTTCACATATTCTCGACTCGCTGTTTTTCTTCTGCTTCCTTTTCTGTTTTCATGCGGACAACCGCCCGCCTCGAACCCTGCCACAGGCGCTCCCAAGCCGGAACAACGAGGAATCGGCGCGCGGGGAGGGAAGTTGGTCTATCGTGTTTCTTCACCGCCCAAGACTTTCA
The DNA here is from genome assembly GCA_035649995.1 of Pyrinomonadaceae bacterium. Lineage (GTDB taxonomy): Bacteria > Acidobacteriota > Blastocatellia > Pyrinomonadales > Pyrinomonadaceae > PSRF01. The sequence goes on from DASRIM010000415.1 coordinate 726, forward strand.
ACTATCTTCTCGCAAGCGACGAACCGTCCATCCTAATGGCGTTCTTCCTGCTCAACAGCAGGCTGGTGGAGTTTGATCATTCGACGCAAGCTTACGTGCCGGGCATCGCGGAAGCCTGGACCATGGGCGCCGATCGCCGCTCGCTCGATATCAGGCTTCGCGACGGGCTAAAGTTTTCAGACGGGCAACCTCTGACGAGTAGTGACGTGGCGTTCACGCTGGAGGCTATTTACGACGAGCGGAACATGGCGGAGGTGTTCCGCGACGCGCTCCTTATCAACGGCAAGCCGATAACTGTAAAGGTGATCGACGATCGAAACTTCCAGTTTGTGTTTCCTGAAACGATAGCGTCGCCTGACAATTACCTCTATAACATCGCCGCGCTGCCCAGGAACGCTCTCGAAGCCGATGAAAAAGCGGGGCGGCTTTCCGAGGCGTGGAAGATAACTACGCCGCCGGCGTCTGTGATCTCGAGCGGTCCGTTCGTTGTAGACTCGGCAGCGGCCGCCGAACGGATCGTCCTCAAACGTAATCCTCATTATTGGAAACGGGACGCACAGGGAACGCAACTCCCGTATCTTGATGAGCTGACCCTCCAGGTAATCCCCGACGCGAATCAGGCACGCACGGGGTTGGATCAGGCCACAATAGATATCGTGGACCGTATGCGCCCGACGGATTACGCATCGTTGCTGACCGCCCGTGGAGCTGTGAGGGCCTTCGATCTCGGACCGAGTCTCGGGGTCGATTATATTTGGTTCAATCTGAATCCCGTCAACCGCGACGGCACGCGGCTAAATTCGGCCAAGCTCGCATGGTTCTCGGATTCCCGGTTTAGAAGAGCCATTTCAATGGCGGTTGACCGCGACTCTATCGTCAGATCAACACTTCAGGGTTTGGCAACGCCGCTCTACGGCCTGGTATCACCGGCGAACCGCGTCTGGGCCAATCCGGATCTACCGAAGATCGCGTACGACCCTGGTCAGGCAGCTTCGCTGCTGGAAGAAGCTGGATTCACGAGACGCGGAGCCGCCGGCGCGCCGGAACTCGTTGACGCGCAAGGCAACCGCGTCGAGTTCTCGCTGCTGGTCCCCGCGGAGAACGAACCCCGCAAGCTGATGGCCGCAGTGGTCCAGGAAGACCTGGCGAAGCTCGGCATAAAAATGCAGGTCGTACCGATCGAGTTCTCCGCTGTCACCAACGCCTGGACCAGGTCCTATGAATACGACGCGATACTGCTCGGCCTGTCCGTCACTGACCTGGAGCCATCAACCTATGCCAACCTGATGTTGAGCAACGGCGATGCGCATCAATGGCGGCCTAACCAAAAGTCGCCTTCGACTGACTGGGAAACGAAAGTCGATCAGCTTTTCGGCGAGCAGGCCAGCGAGTCCGATCCTGGAAAACGGAAGTTGAAGTTTCGCGAAATCCAGCGAATCGTGGCAGATGCGTCGCCTGTCATTCCGATCGTCACCCGACACGTTGTCTCGGCTGCAAACTCACGCGTCGGAAACTTTTCACCGAGCCCGATGTTTCCTTACTCGATGTGGAATGCGGAGGAGCTTTTCATCAGACAATAAAGACGACGACGGCGATTTAACTCGCCGTCGTCATCGTCCTCATTGTCCCTGTTCAGAGTTAATGGTGAAATCTACCGCCTTCGAGACACTGCCGCGAATACGGAAGACATAGTTTCCAAGTGCAAGGTTATGTAGTTCGATCGTATTGTCCTCTGCGACCGCGACTACGTTTCCATTGGCATCCAGCAGCTCGAAATATATCTGCTGGTTCCCGTGATTCTGCTTGATCTTCGCATAAAGCTCCTGACGTCGAACCGAAAAAGG
>DASRIM010000416.1:0-4648 GCA_035649995.1 Pyrinomonadaceae bacterium
TGCGGCTGATACACCACGTAAGGCTCGCGCAGGTGGTCCAACTTCGTATCGAACACAACACCCGAGCGCCAGATCTTGTCGCCCGTCGGCGATCCCGGGTACGGAGTCAGGATAAAAAACTGCGTGATCGGCACTTTCAGCGCCCGCAAATAATCGACCGTACGCTTGAACGTGTCGGCGTTGTCGTCAGGCAGACCGAAAATGATCAGCGCGTGCGGACTGATGCCCGCGTCCATGATCCGTTGAAAGCCCTCCGCGTACTTATCGACCGAGTGAAAAGTCTTATTCACGCCCGCGAGATTGCTCGCGGAGAACGTCTCGACGCCCAGCGCCATGAGCACACAACCCGACTCCTTCGCCTTCTTCAACAGACCAGGATGCCGCGCGACGTTGATCGTCGTCTGCGTCCCCCAGCGAATCGGCGCGCCCTTCAACGCCGTGAAAAGCCGATCGGCAAACTTCACGTCCTCGCAGAGATTGTCGTCGCAGAAGTTGATGTTGCGGCTGCGCGTCGCTTCGACGTCGCGGACGATCTGGTCCACCGGCCGTTTGCGATACATGCCGTTGTAAACAGCGGCGATCGAGCAGTATTCGCAGGTGAAGGGACAACCGCGCGTCGCCTGCACCGGATATACGACGACGCGATCTTTCTTGATGAGGTCGTAACGCGGAACCGGGAGATTGTCGATGTCGGGCGGACGCGCGGATCGATAGCGCGCCTGGAGTTTGTTCTGCTCGATATCGTCGAGTAGTTGCGGCCAAACTTCATCGCCTTCGCCGATGACGATGGCGTCGAACAAACCTTCGACTCGTTCCGGCAGCATCGACGGCAGATAGCCGCCCAACACGACCTTCTTGCCGGCGGCGCGAAATCTTGCCGCGATGTCGACGCAGCGCTGAAACTGCATGATTTGACCAGACAGCGCGACGACGTCGGCGTCGCTCTCGAAGTCGATGTCTTCCAGGTATTCCTCGACCAGTCTGACTTCGTGCTTGTCCGGTGTCAGGGCGGCCATCAACGGTGGTCCAAGATGAGGCAGGTAAGCGCCGAGGCGGTCGATCCAGTTTTTCGACTGGACGAGCGTGCCATCGTCGCGATAGTGCGCCGGATGGATGATGTCGATCTTCATGAGCGGTAACCAATCTTCATGGGTTAGCACGAAGGTCTTCGATCATGACTGCAAGCCGGCGCAGGTTAGTGCCGTTCGAGCAAGCCTGCGCCAGTTGTTCGCGCGTGATGCGGACGCCGTAACGATCTTCGACGGCGACCACAACGCCCAGCAGGATCAACGACGAGAAAGGAATAATCGCGTCCAGCGGCTCGTCCGCCGAGCAACTGCGAACAGGCAGCGCCGCATTCGCGTCAGGAGCAGCACGAACGATCAGCTCGCGCAGTTCGTTAATCGTCTCTCCCTTTGGACTTTGCATTCTGTTAATCCGTGTTCTCGCTACCTCCGCAGCACCCGCTGGACCGGCACTCTACTTATTGACTCGCTCTCCCGGTGATCTGGACCAGTGCCGGTCCGTTTTCAATCTTCACCGGCGCGGGCGATACCGGTTCGGCGTCGGGGAAGAAACGCTCGTCTTTGTGACGATACAGATTGTTGTACGAACACCCGGGCATGAGGCGCCCGTCCGGCATCACATAATGCGTGCAGCACTTCTTCAAGCGCGCGACGTCGAGGTCCCACGGGTCCATGAAGTTGTGAATGAACAACGCCTTGCTGCGCGCTTCCGTGCGACGCTCGATGTCCGCCGCCGACAACGGATTGCGCGAGTTGAACGTGTCCTTGAGAAACGATTTCAGCGACGCGAGGATCAACTCCGAGTCTTCGCCGACTTTCGTCGCCGACCAGAGGTTCGTGATCGAGTCGAGGATCATCTTTTCGAGTTGATTGTCGGAACGGATGATCGCGCGGTTCTGCATCGCGTCGAGATACTGCCTGATGTTTACAAACTCGGGCAGCGGTTTGTACTTCCCGTCTTCCATCCGAAACAGGTACGTAGCGGTGTAACAGCTCGGGTGCGAACAGGGCACTGGATGAAAGTACTCGCGCTTGAACCAGCCCGTCTGTTCCTCGATTAGCTGGTGTACTTCCGGCATCGTGAGTCGATGGCCGGCGGGGTTCGCGTGATAGCCGTCGCCGCCGTCGCCGGTGTGGGCCATCGGTTGAATCACGATGCTGGAACACTGTTCGAGCTCCAACCCGAATTCGACCAACGCTCCGAGCTCGTCGCTGTTGTCTCCCTTCGACACGGTCGGAACGATAACCGTCGGTATATCGAGCTCCTTGATCACGTCGATGCACTTCATCTTCATGTCGATCAGTTCGACGCCGCGCGTCTTTGGATAAACGCCGGCGCGAAGCGTGTCGAACTGGAGCGAAGCGTACATGCCGCCTGCTTTGAACTTCTCGGCGAACTCGCGGTTTTGAGCGATCTTCCGGCCGTGCGTCGAGATCAGCAGTCGCTTGATCTTTCCTTCGTGCGGCCCGCGCAGCACGTAATCGCAAAACTCGAAGAACTGCGGGTGCAGCGTCGGCTCGCCGCCCGAGAGCAGCATGATCGGGAGTTCACCTTCCGCGGCGACGAGCAGATCGACGGCGCTTTTGAAGTCTTCGAAGCTCATCGCGTAGCGCTGCTGGTTGCGCACGATGCACACCGGACACGTCAGGTCGCAGACGTCGTTGATCTCGAGGATCGGCGAACAGGTGTGTTGCAGGTGGTCTTCGCAGAGGCCGCAGTCTTCGGGACAGCCGTGTTCGACTTTCGTGGCGAAGCGATACGGCATCGTTCCCGGTTTCGTGTACGAGAGCGACTTCGTGTAGTACTCAGCGTCGCTCGAGACCTCGACTTCGAAGAAGCCGTGGCGCGGGCATTTCTTCTGCATCAACACTTTTCCGTCGCGCAAAACGATATGCGCGTCGATCAGTTTTTTGCAGAGCGGGCAGATGGAACGAGTGTAGGAAAAGAACGCGGCGTCTCGGTCCTGCTTTGGAGGCGGACCGGCGAAGAGCGTGTCGAGTTGGATCACGATTACACTCCTTTGGAAGCGTCAGAGTCGGGTCGAGGTTGGCGGATTCTAGTTACGCGAGAGTGCCGCCGTCAAGAAATATAACTGTGCCATTGAGATAAGTGTTGCGGCGCGATCCGAGCCAGGCGGTAAGTTCGCCGCATTCCTGCGGCGTGCCGAAGCGAGAGAGCGCGCAGGCGTCGAGGTAACGTTTCTGGTGATGCTCAGGAATCGTCGAACGCAAACCGCCTTCGAAAATGCCGGCGGCAATCGCGTTGACGAGCACGCCGTAAGGCCCCACTTCGTGCGCGAGGCTGCGCGTCAGTCCTTCGAGTGCGCCCTTGCTCGCGGCGTAGTGAACGGGGCCGGCGATGGAGCGCGAACCGGTGATCGAGCTGATGTTCACTATGCGTCCATACTTCTGGCGGATCATGCCGCGCACGGCAGCGCGGCACATGCGAAAGGCAGCGAACAGATTCAACTCCATGATGTCGGCGAAGTCTTTGTCGTCGATCAGTATGAACGGAATGGCTTCGCTGAAGGCGGCGTTGTTGACGAGCGCGTCGATCGCACCCCACGACTCTTCGACGGCCGCGACGACTTTGTTCGCTTCGTCAGCGTTGCGAAGGTCGGCCTGGATCGGCAGACACTTGCGGCCGAAGTCGTGGACGAGTTTCTCGGTGGCGTCCGCGCCGGACTTGTTGCCGTGCCAGGTGAACGCGACGTCGGCGCCTTCTCGCGCCGCGACGGCGCAAATGCCCTGGCCGATGCCGCCTGAACCTCCGGTGACGAGCACGCGCAGTCCGGCCATCAACCGGGCGTCGTCCGATTCACGCATTCCATTCGATTGCACGATTGTCTCCACTCCCTCGCAGATTCACCTGAAAGACGTTCAACCCTGATTCGCGCAGAGCATTTTTCAAACCATAAACGTTCGTATCGACGTCGCCAACGAGACAAAGCGCCGCGCCCGCGAATCCCCAACACCTCGCGATGAGCTGTGATGCGAAGCCGGGCGTGATTTCAAGCACCGCGCTGGGTAGTAATCGACCGCCGATGAATGCCGGCGCCGGTGGCGAAAGTGGTTTCTCCAGCCGCAGGATTAAGACGTCGGGTGGAGCAGCAGGCCGATGTTCGAGAGCATCAGAGGCGAGGCGTTTGAGCGTCGGGTTCATTAAGGCCCGGGGCGTTGCTTTGTTTTTCCATTTCCCATTCTGCCTGAAATCCGTGTTTCTTGACGACCCAAGTAATATCGCGGCACATGCACCATTCATCGCTCGACAATTTATCGAGACGTTTTCTCGCCGTTCCGTGAGCGTAGTTAACGCGAGTGACAATAGACCGGAGGCGCCCAGTGTATGTCCGTAATGGGGTAAAGGCCCGGTTGGGACCCCACCCGATAATCCATCGTGACCTTCGAGATCGCTTTGCAGCACGATCGCGATTGAATCATCGTCTCTGCCCAGTCTTACGACGACAGCTGCTTCGCCGAGAAGAAATCCCGTGCTCGTCGGCGGACCAGGCTTCTCGGCAAGCACTCGAAGGCTTTCGAAATTATCGTGGTTTGATTGCGACAGAATGTCTACGGCGAGGACGACCACCTCATCGACTGCGCCCGCAGCCAACAGTTGCTTC
>DASRIM010000417.1:0-11461 GCA_035649995.1 Pyrinomonadaceae bacterium
CTCGAGAACGTGCAGCGCGTGGGTGTGACGGCGGGCGCTTCAACGCCAAACTGGTTAATCGATCAAGTCGTCGAGCGTCTGCACCAGCTCGGCGCGTAAGTTTTGAATCCCTCTTCCATGAGTCTCCCGCAACCGGGAGACTCATGGGAAAAGGTAATTTTAAAAAACCTTCTTTTTTGACGTTTCCGCAGGCGAGAAACACATCTACAGCGGAAACACGGATAACGAAATCAAAACTCTTCCACCTGCTCGAGCGCGTTCACGATCTTGCGCGCTTCTTCCGAGCCATACTCGACTATTTGCCTGCGCAATGCCGCCCTCGCAGTGTCGGCGTCCACTGGATCGCCGAGCAAAGCGGCTAGAAGTGAAGTCGGACAGCGTGCCAGCGCTTCGTTCGCGAGCTCGCGTGCGATCGTGTCTTCGCAGCGCGCGAGTTCGCAGATCTCGCTCGGCGGAAAACGCGAGTTGAGCGCATCGGCGAGCGTGTCGATTCTTTTGTAATCTCTTTGCGACGACGCGCGTCGCACAAGCTGCGCAAAGACTTCGGCGGATTCTGTTTTTTCCTGCAAGACCGTGGCGCAAGTATCAGCGATCGACTTGAGTTTCCCGCCGGTTTCAGCGTCAAGTGCTTCACTATTTTCGGCGGCGCGATCGTCGAGCGCGGCGAGAAAGCGGCTCAACTCGATATCGGAGCGCGCGTCGTACTGAATGCGAGCGGCTTGTGATCCGGTAAGCGGCGCCTGGAGAGCGCGCTCAACGAGTCCACGTGTCGAGGGACGAAGTTCAGACCAGACACTGGCGATGCGGGCGCCAAAGTCATCGATCGCTAAGGGGGAAGGCAAGTTTCTGAATCCACCTTTCTAGCGGCGTTCGTTGAACGCGCATTCTAAAGCATTACTCGGCGAGGTTGTGATCTTTAATCTCCGCGATGGACGGGAAGGGAATCTTGACCACCTGTCCGTTTGCAATTAGCATTTTGACGCTTGGGGTCGTCAGCGCCTGGGTATTTTTCATACTGCGAACCGTGCCGCGGACCCGTTGTCCATCCGTTGTGATGATTTCAATGTTGTCTTTGCCGTAAAGCGGCTGCAATGCCGCCAACGCTTTCGTTATTTCCACTTAAAATTAACCTCCATGCGGCCCCATGGAGCGGGCGCTGTGATTTTAGTAAACATATTGCATTTTCCGGGCCGGGAAGTCTATCGACGCTCTCGAATGCAACCGGAAAAGAGTATTTGGCGTATAGAAAATCGAGCAAATTCGCTTAGGATCCAAAGCAGGTGCCGCCTATGTCTCAAAACCCTGAAATGCCGTCGTTGATGGACCCCACGTCGAGCTTAATCACGTGTTCAAATTGCCGTTCGGTGATGCCGGCTGAATTACGTTTCTGCCGCAACTGCGGATTTCGCCTCAGCGACGCTACCTCGGAATATACGGAACCGATGCGAGCCGGCGTGCCGTCCAGGGTATCCGGACCGGTGACGGCAAAAAAGTACCGCCGCAAGATGAGCGGCATGGCGTGGATATTTGTCGGGCTGCTGGTTTTCTTCGTCGGCGCGGCGGCGTTTACGGCAGTAATTAGTCCGATGAAGCAACACGTCAGCTCCGTACAGCAGCAGAGGGACAAGTCTTACGCAGGCACGGATGGCTGGGAAAAGACGGACGCGGGCGTGACGTTCGATTCCGTAAATCCGCCGGGAGGTCCCGCTGACCAGGCGGGGCTCGTCGGTGGCGACGTGATTGTCTCGTGGGACGGGCAGCGAATCCAAAGCGAGGATCAAATGAACGAATTGATGACTCGTACGCCTGTCGGGAAGACTGTCGAGGTCGTCTACATGAGAGACGGCGAAACGCGCAACACGAAGCTCACTACGATATCGCGCGATCAGTTCAAACGGCTTGATGAGGCGTTCCGTGAACGTCCCGAAGGACGGGGGCAGTTTGGATTCGAGGATGGTGATACGGAAGTTGTCGAGATCCCGGGCACGAAGGTGCATGGAGTGAGACTCGACAGGATTTATCAGAGCCGTCCGGCGGACATGGCTGGGATCAAACAAGGCGATGTCGTGATCGAATTTGATGGCGTTCCGATCCGAACGCCGGACGAGTTAGTGATGCGCGTTCAGCGAGCGCTGCCGTACAGTACAGTGAAGGTTGTCGTCATGCGCGGCCCGGAGAAACTCGAGATCCCAGTCAAGATGGGTAAGCAGTAACGCCGATTTTTTCAAAACATGTGAGACTCGCGAGAGGGCCGTTACGAGAACCAAGCGAGAAGTTATGTTTTTTCGGTTAGGTTTTCGGACCGAGCACGTGCTCGCGCAGGCGGGCTTCCATTTCGAGTCGAGCTTCCTCACGTTGCTCTTCGGTTTCGTCCGCTTCGAAAGTCTCGAACAGCGCATACTGCGTTTGTTCCAACAGCCTCAACTCCCACGCATCGCGATTGTGAGACGACGGGCGTGAGAACCACAGCGCGTCAACCGGCGACTCTTTCACTTCAACACGACCGAGCAGTTCAGCTTCCTGCGACTGTAACTCTGCAAACGTCGAGGGCTGCATCAGCGCACCCCGCAATTCCCACCCGTGCTTTCGGTAAGTGGCCACCAGTTCCACAAACAGATTTGCCTTCTTCATATTGAGCGTGTCCTTCGGCCCGGTTGACCGTGCGAATCTGCCGCCACTATCATCGTCCACGGTTTGAAAAACGGTAAATCGGCTGAAACGCCAGCATCACGTTTTAATCATGCAATCCCGATATTTACAAGCCTCATTTTGATTGTAGTCTGCCGGGCGGCGGTTAGCGGCAGCGTCCCGGCATCTGAGAACATGTCGACACAACAGATGACTGCGAACACCATAAGGGAATTAAACTCCAATAAAGAACCCACGCCTTTTTACGAAGCACTCGCGAAAGCATTAAAAAAACGCAAAACCAAAGTCGAGCACGTCTGCCCGCCTTCCGACCCCGTCGCGCGGCGGATTCTGGAGGAGTACGGCGCCATATTCGTTGCGGACAAGAAAGTGGTACCGCCGCCCGTCTGCATTTTCACGAACGAAGCTCAGGTCGAACTATTCCAGAACAAGGCCGGTTTCAAGGCCGAGTTCATGTCTTACGACGACGTCGAACTCCAGCCCCAGGCGCTCAAACACCTGCTCAAAGCCCGTGAAGAAGCGCAGAAGGAAGGATTGGACATCACGCCACGCGACGGCGCCGAAGCCGGCCGGCGAAATTACGAAGACAGCGTACGACTGTGGAACTCGCGCTTCGAGCCCGCGCTCGATTACTGGCTGGGACAAGGGCGGCTCACCGCGGAACAAGTCGAGCGTTTGAAGAGTTTGCCGCTTTCGCAGCAGGTGGCGGAAGTGCTCGAACTCGAAAAAACCGGCATTTACTTCAGCAAAGACCTCTCAAAGTCGATCCTCTACTCGATCGCCGCGCCGGGCACTTCGCAACACATCGCGATGCTCGCATTCGACGTCAACGAGTTTGAAAACCCGCGCGTGCGCGAGATCATGGCCAAGCATGGCTGGTTCCAAACCGTCCTCAGCGATCTGCCGCACTTCACGTTTCTCGGTTTGAAGGAGAAGGACCTTCCGAAGCACGGCTTGCGCAGTGTGGAAGTGAACGGACAGGTCTTCTGGATCCCGAACGTCCCCGGGGTCCATCCCGGCATCGATAAGTAGTGGAACAGATTTTAGAAAATTGTGATAAACTCCACAGCCTCTTTCCCCCAGCCAAGAAAAAAAGTGGAAACGTCTCCGGCCTTTTAACCCGAAAGAAGGTCTAATATGGATGTCCCCCAATTCATCGCTGGAAGGTTCAGGATCGAACGAGAAATCGGGACCGGCGGCATGGGAACTGTCTACCTCGCCACCCATCTCGGACTTGAAAGACCTGTCGCAGTAAAGATCATCAAACGCGAGTTCGCGGGCGACGCGGACGTTGCGGATCGTTTTCTGCGCGAAGCGCGGACGATGGCAAAGCTTCATCATCCGCACGCGGCGATGATCTTCGACGCCGGAAATCTTCCGGATGGACGTCACTTCATCGTGATGGAGTTTGTCGAAGGAGAGACTCTTTCACAGGTGCTCGCGCGTGAAGGTCGTTTCTCGCCATCGCGCGCCGTCGATATCGCGACACAGATCTGCGACGTGCTCGAAGAAGCGCACCGCCTCGGCATCATTCACCGCGACCTCAAGCCTTCCAACATTCTCATCGGAAAACGAGGCGTTTGTGTGCTCGACTTCGGTGTCGCGAAGGTGCTTGCTTCGTCGGCGGAGTCGACGGCGACACATGCGAGCACGGGTTCGGGGCAGTTGATCGGCACACCGCGTTACATGTCGCCTGAACAGTGTTTGGGGCAGCGAGTCGGGGCGCGCAGTGATTTATACAGTCTCGGTGTCTTGTTGTACGAGATGCTGGCTGGGCGTCCGCCGTTTGTGGATCCGTTGCAGTCGGCGTTGTTAGTGAAACAGGCAACAGCGCCGGCGCCGCCGTTGCCGCGACTGCGGCAGGACATTGCGCGGCCGTTGGCGCTTGCCGTTCATTCGCTGCTGGCGAAGCGTCCCGAGGATCGTCCGCGTACGGCGGCCGCGGCGAAAGCGCTGTTGGAGCGCAGCCTCGTTCGGCCCGAACGAACGTTGCCGGATATCGAGCCGATGTCGTCGATGGTTGCCGCGGCGAGTCCCGGACGTGGAATTCTGTTTCGCGTCGGTGCGCCGCTGGTGCTGGTGACGACGTTCGGCGTGCTTCTGGCTTGGGGATACACGGGTGAGAGTGCGCCTGAGCCTCGTCTGTTGAAAGAAGTGTCGCCGGTGAATGCTGCGCAGGTGCAGATGACGCCTGTCTCCTGGCGCAGTGAATCTCCTGTCGCGAGCAAAACGGCTGAGACGCGGCCTGAGTCTGAGACGCCGCCGGTCGTTGAGCAGCTTTCGCTGGATCAGGCGCGTAAGTTGGCGTCGAAGTTCGTTACGGGAGTGATTGGCAATGTCACGGTTGTCGATACGGACAATGGGCCGGCGGTCGTCGCTGTGAATCATCAACGCCGCGCGGGCAAGACCAACTTTTTCATGCTCGAGAAGCGGAATGGGAAGTATCGGATGACTGCGCAGCAGCCGCTCGATGCTGCAGGGTTCAGGCATGCGAACTGGACCGCTGAGTTGGTCGATGCTGATGAAGACGGCTTTCAGGAGTTACTCTTCAGTGGTCGAGACTCGAGTGAAGTACGCAATCTTCGGCGGCTCGCGTTGTTTGTCCCGAACTACAAACGGACCTACACGATGCAGATGACTGGCGAAACCACCGCCCGCGGAACTCCGCGCATCGAGTGGCTCTCGAACGCCGCCGGCACGGAAGCCGCGGCCTATCGCACGGCGCTGCGCCAGAAAGCACGAGCGATTGTTAACAAGAAAGGCACACGGCCTTAAGGTCCCAGTTCTATCCGCCGCTATCCATAACTCTCCCGCAAGCGGGAGACACATGGTGAAGGAAATTTAAAAAACCTTTTCTATTGACGGTCCGCAAGCGGGACATACATTCGGATCGACACCACCCCATTTGTTAATTTCCCTCCAGCAAGCTAACCTCATACCGCGACATCTATTTGGCGCCCGGAAGAATCGAAGACCAATACAATTTTGCGGAACCTGGAGTTATCGGTGAAACGTTTCTCAATTCTTTTACTTCTCCTCTGCTTACTATCGCCTTCAACACTACTCGCGGAAGTCCCGCAACAACGCACGTCGCGGCCAACGGCCACCAAACCGGCGGCCCCGAAACCAGCGACGGCGACACCCGCGCCGCGGCTGCCTGAAGCGAAGCTAATCAGTCACGTTTTACCGAACGGCCTCGAAGTTATCATTCTCGAAGATCACTCGATTCCACTGGTCACCATCGAGCTTGCGGTCAAGAACGGGTCATACACCGAACCACCCGAGTTGAACGGACTGTCGCACCTCTACGAGCACATGTTTTTCAAACAGAACCGCGCGATCGCCAACGCCGAAGAGTATCTGCGCACAATCGGCCAGATGGGCATCGCCTACAACGGCACCACGCGCGAAGAAGTCGTCGACTACTACTTCACGACGACCAGTCCGAATCTCCGCACCGCAATGCAGTTCATGAAAGACGCGACGCGTTATCCGCTGTTCGACGAGCGCGAGTTTGTTCGTGAAAAAGAGGTGGTGATTGGCGAGATAGACCGCAACGAGTCGAACCCGTTCTTCTACCTGAGCAAGGAGATGAACAACCGTCTGTTCTTCAAGTTCCCGAGCCGCAAGAACCCGCTCGGCAGCAGGGAAACGGTCGGAGCCGCGACGACGGACATGATGCGTTTGATCCAACAGCGCTACTACGTTCCGAACAACTCCGCGCTGGTCCTGACGGGCGACGTGAATCCGGCGGAAGTGTTCAAGATGGCCCAGGAGTTTTACGGCGAATGGCCGCGCCGCGAAAAAGATCCGTTCGTCGAGTTCCCGCTCGTCGAACATCCTGCGCTGCCGAAGAGTGAAGGCAACGTGATCCTTCAACCGGTCCAGAACGTGATCATCAGCATCGGCTGGCACGGACCGTCGATCGGCAAGGACAATCCGGCGACTTACGCGGCCGACGTTTTCTCGTTCATTCTGCGCCAGCCCAATTCACGGTTTCAGCGAAACCTCGTCGATACTGGCCTGGTCACAGGCGTCGATCTGAGTTACTACACGCAGCGCAACGTTGGGCCAATCGCTCTCATCGCGCAAACGACGCCTGACAAAGCGCGCGCCGCGGTGAAAGCGCTGTACGAAGAAGTCGCGCACTTCAACGACAAAGACTATTACACTGACGAGCAGCTCGAGAGCGCGAAGGCGTTGCTCGAAGCCGACGATCTTTATTCACGCGAAAAGCTGAGTGACTACACACACACGCTCAGCTTCTGGTGGGCGTCAACGGGACTCGATTACTTCCGCGGTTATCTCCCCCGGCTTCGCGCCACTTCACGCGCCGACATCAGCCGCTACATAACGACCTACATCCAGGGCAAGCCGCACATCGGCCTGGCGTTGATGTCGAGTGAAGCGCAGAACAAAGTCAAAATCACACCGGAAGAGCTAATAGGTCAATGAAGAGCGGGTCAATGAAGAGAACCATGAACGCACCGTTAAATCACGTCCGCCAGTTTGTTAACACGTTTCTTTTAATTGCCGTCGTCCTTGTCGGCGGCATCGACTCATCACGCGCCACGCAACAAGCCAAACCGGCGGCGGCGCAGCCGACCGCGCAAAGCGTCGTCGCGAAACAAGCGGCGCTCGTCAGCGAGTTTGAAGTCAACGGGCTGAAGGTCCTGATGAAGCGGCGCGAAGGAAGTTTGACCGTAGCTGCCGGGCTTTTCATCCGCGGCGGCTCCGCAAACATCAACGCGCAGAACGCGGGTATTGAAACGTTGATGCTGAGCGCCGCGACGGAAGCAAGCGCCGGTTTTCCGCGCACGCGCATGCGCAACGAGCTCTCGCGCATGGGCACCGTGATCGGCAGCAGCTCGAACAACGACTACTCCGTGCTCTCGCTCGCCTCCACGCGAATGCACTTCGATCGCTCGTGGGAGATCTTCACTGACGTCATACTGCGCCCGTCGTTTACGAAGGAAGATGTGTCGCTCGTTCAGAGCCGGCTCGTTGTTTCGCTCAGCGACGATACAGACAACCCGGACGTCTACCTGCAGAAGCTTCAGGAGAAAGTCGCGTACGCTGGTCATCCGTATCTGAACAGCACCGGCGGAACGCCGGAGACGGTCGCGAAGCTGACGCCCGAAGACCTGCGCGCGTATCACAAGAAACTGATGGAGACGTCTCGATTGTTGCTCGTAATCGTCGGCGACTTGAATGTGAACGACGTGCGAGGTCTCGTCGAGGCGAGTTTTGGAAAGTTGCCGCGCGGTGCTTATAAGCCTGAAGCAGTACCGCAGTTGGCGTTCGACAAGTCGTCCGTGGCGGTGACACCGCGTGATCTGCCGACGAACTATATCCAGGGATTGTTCACCGCTCCTTCGCTGACGTCGCCGGACATTTACGCGATGCGCGTCGCGAGCTCGCTGTTGCGGGATCGTGTGTTTGAAGAGGTGCGCGTGAAGCGCAATCTTTCGTACGCGCCGGATGCGTTTTTACGAACGCAGGCGGCGAACGTCGGCGGGTTATACGTGACGGCGGTAGACGCGAACCAATCGATTCGCGTGATGTTGAGTGAGGTTGCGCGGCTGCAAAATGAACCGGTGAGTGCGAGCGACATTCACGCCGTCGTGGCGCAGTACCTGACGACGTACTACCTCGGGCAGGAGACTAATGCGGCGCAGGCGGGAGAGTTGGCGCAGTATGAACTGATTGGCGGCGGCTGGCGGAACTCGGTCGAGTTTCTGGATCGGCTGATGGCGGTGACGCCGGCGGACATTCAACGCGTTGCGCAGAAGTACATGCGCAACATCCGCTTTGTAGTTTTGGGAAATCCGCGGAGTGTCGATACGATCGTGTTTACCGGGCAGGCTGGGTAACGAAAGAGTCTTAACCACAAAAGACACAGAAGGCACAAAAGGCACAAAAGAAGGAAAGGAGGCAAAAGGAGAAAGGAAAGATTTTCTTTTACCGACTCCCCTTTTCCTTTTACGTTCTGTGCCTTTTGTGTCTTTTGTGCTTTTTGTGGTTACGACTTTTGTGGCTACATCGTCTCGCGCAGGTAGCGTTCGTACATCTTCGGATCGAGCCGTTGGAGAATGCGCGCTTCTTCGGCGGCCTTGTTTAAATTGCCGCTTTCGTAATAGGCGATAGCGAGGTTATAGAAGATCTCCGCAACGTCCGGGCGCAGTCTCGCCGCTTCAGTGTACGACTCGATCGCTTCACGCATACGTCCGGCGTAGTAGTACGCGTCGCCCAGCTTGTTATGGATCTGCGCGTCCTCGGGCTTCAGTTGCAATGCCTCGAGATACGCGCGAATCGCTTCCTGATTCTTCCCCTGTTTGACTTTGCAGTATCCAACCTTCACCCACGCATCTGCTCGTTTCGGGTTCTTGTTGACGGCGTTCTCGAAATAACCAACCGCGTTGTCGTAGTTGCCGAGCCAGAGCGACTCTAACCCGCTGCGATAAGCGGCCTCGGCTACGTCGCCTTTCGGTTTCTGCGTGACGTCGGACAACTGACGCACCGTTCCCGGGCGCAACTGACCGACGCGGGCGGCGGCGATCGCGAGGTTGATATTCTGACCGTTCGTGACTTTCACCGTCACTACGCCGAGCACCTGTCCGCGTAGATTGAAAACCGGACTGCCGCTGTTGCCGTGAGAGATCGGCGCCGTGATCTGAATGATGCGATAACTATTCGGCACTTCGCGCACGGCTGAGACGATGCCGTCGCTGACCGAGCCTTCGAGCTTCAGTGGATTGCCAATCACGAAGATCGTTTCGCCTTCGTCGGGCAGTTCCGTTGCGAGCTCGCTGCTGCGCGCGGGTGCGGCCGGCATGTCGACGCTGAGAAGCGCCAGGTCGCCTTCTTCGTCGACGGTGAGCACGCCGGCGATCGGGTAGACCTTGCCTTTGCCGTCGAGCGTTTTGATTTCGCCACGGACTGCGCCGCGAATGACGTGCAGGTTCGTGACGACCTGTCCCGTGCGCAGGAAGAAGCCGCTGCCGGTCATGAGTGCTTCGCCGTTCGCGTCGTAGGTGGCGATCGCGACGACCGCGGGTTTGACGCGTTTGACTAAGGCAGGGAGGTTTTCGTCCGCGCGAGCGACGGCTACGGTCGCGAAGAGAAGAACGAGGAGAATAGGGACAAAACGGGGGCGCTTTCGCGTGTTCATGTCGTCAACACCAAATGGCAAAACGAAGATTTTCAGGCCGTCGACAGGAGAATCAAGGCCGGGGGAATCTCGTTAGATTGAGAAAGATTGGGCTCCGGGCGGAGCCTGCCGGGTGCCGGATATATTACCGTAAGTTTGCTTTTGTGTGGTAGTTTTTCCTATTTACGCAAAAACAAAGGGCTGCCAATGAAGGCAGCCCCCTGGAAGCACTCGTTCCAAAATGCGTTATGGAACGATATGAATGTGAGCCACGCCGGGGCCGGCCGGCGACGCGACGTCAGCATCTTCCATCGTCACGAGCAGACCAAAGTCCGGTAGATTGACCTCTGACTTGATTTCAGCCTCATTCCGTCCCTGCGTATTCACAACCTGACCAAGCTTCGTGAACGTGTTGTCCGGTCCGACCGCCCACACGATGAACTTCTTCCCGGCAGGCGCTTCTTTCAAGTCGTGGAACCGCATGTTCACTTCCGTCGGTCCGTCTTTACGCGGCGTGACGAACACGTTCGCGCGGGCACCGGTCAACGCACCACTGAAATCGACCTTGATTTTGGTGTCGTCTCCCTTTTTAAAATTCGGAATGCCCAGCATCGGCGCGGTGTACGTCGTCGTCACCGTCGCCGGAGTTGCGGTGGTCGTAGTAGCGGCTGGCGTCGTCACAGCCGATACTGTCTCACCAGACGCACTTCGGCTCACCGGCACCACCGTGAACCCTTCCGGCACTGCGCTCCTGAAAACGACAGCGGTATTCGCGTCGTACGCCGTCAGAGCCGGTTCCGGTGACGCGACGAGCATGAACCTCGAAAGCGGAGTTGTGGCTGATAGAGTCCCGACGCCGTTGCTGATTGTGACCGGGCCCAACGCCGTGACCGCTCCCTTGTCGTCAACCGCATACAGCGTTAGCGCACTCACATCCGCGGGAACGTTCGCTAAGTTCAGTTTGATCCTGGTGCCGGTGTCATCGCGGAGAATCGTTGCTACCCCGTTGGCTCCGGTAATCTTCACCGGGTTCAGTGTGAGGGTGACTTCTTTCTTCACTGGATACTCAATAATCGTGTAAGTTCCGTCGGGGTTTTGCACGGTCTTCGTAGCCGTCGTTTGCGCCAGAGCGACGGCGGCAAGTGCGAGAGTCAGGACGATGGCCGCCAGGACGCTCAAACCATGTTTGCTCATCAGTTGTACCTCCCTTGTGTCTAATCAATCGCGATTAATTGTCACGTGGGGGAACAGAGTCGGGGAGACGCTATACAGGCGTATACGTTTCGGAATTTTGGCAAGCTTTATGCCAGCGCGATTAATAAACGTGAGGCAATGAACGTGGATATACGAGGGCTGTCGTGCGAAATAGAACGATACAGCCCTGTACGACTATGGACCTTGAATGCGTTGTTAGTACGCCTTCACTTCTGCGATTGCTTTTGCAACATCGGAAGATTGCGGAAGTATTGCATCTTCGAGTTGCGGCGCATACGCGACGAAAGTATCGAGCGCGCACACGCGGCGCACCGGCGCATCGAGATCGAGGAAGAGTTCGTCCGCGATGCGCGCCGCGATCTCCGCGCCGTAACCAAATGACAGCGAATCTTCGTGCGCGACGATCACGCGGTTCGTCTTCTTAACTGACTCGACGATCGCATCCCA
>DASRIM010000418.1:0-20659 GCA_035649995.1 Pyrinomonadaceae bacterium
TTGAAAGAACGTATCGTGACGCCGCCGCGCGCGCAGTTCGGCGATGGCGAAGCCGCAGGGCCAATCGTTCCCGTGTATGACGTCCGGTTGCCAGTCGAGATGTTTCAGCAGTGCGAGCGCGGCGCGCGAGAAGAACGCGAAACGAATGTGATCGTCTTTGTAACCGTAGATGTTCGGACGCGCGAAGAACTCGGGCGTTTCGAGGAGATAAGCCGGCGCGCCCGCCGCATCACTCGAAACAAAACGAACGTGATGCACCTGACCGCGCCATTCAACGCGAACGTTCCCGACAGCTTCGCCGCCGTTCAGCAAGTCGCGGTCGACCAGATCGTAAAGCGGCAGGATTAGACGCGCATCGACGTCATGTTGAGCAAGTGCCTTGGGCAAGGCGCCAGAAACGTCAGCCAGCCCGCCCGTCTTGGCAAAAGGCACAGCTTCAGAAGTCAGGATGGCGATGCGCATTGTGGCAGCTTGGAGACCAGGGAAGGAGGCGAAGGAAAAAGGATGAACGCGGGCGATCGTTCATCCTTTTCCTTGCGATTAGCTCTGCATCGACGCCAGAAACTCAGCGTTGGACTTGGTCTTCTCCAATCGCTCGAGCACCACTTCCATTTGCTCGACGGGCGACAGCGGATTCAGTACGCGTCTCATCACCCAGATGCGATTGAGATCTTCCTTGCTGATTAGCAGTTCCTCTTTGCGCGTGCCGGAACGCTGCAAGTCGATTGCCGGGAAGAGCCGCTTGTCGCTCAAGCGGCGGTCGAGATGGATTTCCGAGTTACCGGTTCCCTTGAACTCTTCGAAGATCACGTCGTCCATGCGCGAGCCGGTGTCGATGAGCGCGGTAGCGATGATCGTCAACGAGCCGCCTTCTTCGATGTTGCGGGCGGCGCCGAAGAAGCGCTTCGGACGCTGGAGCGCGTTGGAGTCGATACCGCCCGAGAGGATCTTGCCGCTCGGCGGAACGACCGCGTTGTGTGCGCGCGCGAGACGCGTGATCGAGTCGAGCAGGATGACGACGTCGCGTTTGTGCTCGACGAGGCGTTTCGCCTTCTCGATCACCATGTCGGCGACCTGCACGTGGCGCGTCGGTGGTTCGTCGAACGTGGACGAGATCACCTCGCCGTTAACTGAACGCTGCATGTCGGTGACTTCTTCCGGCCGCTCGTCGATGAGCAGCACGATGAGAGTGGTCTCCGGATGGTTCTGCGTAACGGAGTTGGCGATGGTTTGCAGCAGCATCGTCTTACCGGTGCGCGGCGGAGCGACGATGAGACCGCGTTGTCCTTTACCGAGCGGCGTGACCAGGTCGATGACGCGCGCCGACAAGTTCTCCGAAGTTGTTTCCATCTTCAACTGCTCTTCGGGATACAGCGGAGTCAGGTTGTCGAAGAAGACCTTCTCGCGCGCCTGGTCAGGCGACTCGAAGTTGATAGCTTCGACCTTAATCAGCGCGAAGTAGCGCTCGCCCTCTTTTGGCGGGCGGATCTGGCCGCTGACGGTGTCGCCAGTGCGCAGGTCGAACTTCCGAATTTGTGAAGGAGAAACGTAAATATCGTCGGGCCCGGGCAGATAGTTGTACTCGGGCGCCCGCAGAAAGCCGAAACCATCCGGCAACGTTTCCAGCACACCTTCAGAAAAGATGAGGCCGCTCTTTTCGGTCTGGGCGGCAAGTACTTTGAAGATGAGTTCCTGCTTACGCATTCCGGTTGCGCCGGGCACATCCATGCTCTTGGCAATCTGCGTAAGCTTGGAGATAGACATCTCCTTGAGATCGGCCAGATTGTGAAAGCCCTCGTTTTTGCCGTCGCGGGCTTCTCTGGGTTCTCGTTCAGGAGCTTCGGCGGTGGCTACAGTTGCGCCGCCGTCTTCTCCGTTGGCGTCGTTGTTCGCGCTCGATGCGCGTGAACGTGTTCGTTGTGACATGTCAGTTTTTCTCTAAATTTCTCTCAGCAGTCTTGCGATATCAATAACAGAAAAATGGTGGATATGAGTGCGGTCTGAGCGATGGATGTATTACACAGCCTCGGCGCTCCCACGCTTTGCGGGGCAAATACCAGCTTCTCCTTAAACGGTGTTCTGCAATTTAACTCACTTTGGGCGCGCGCGGCAAATTCAGTTACCGCATTTGATGCCACCCGCTCAATACGCGTGGCCCAAAGAATCAGGTTGACCAAAAGGGGGCTTGAGAGATTTCGGATTGCCTAATGCCGTTTCAGAATACCGGGCTCAACTTTCAAAACATAGAGCACAGGTTACTTATACAATCACACAAATCACACAGAGCTACTACGACTACTACATTTCGATGGCGCTTTTAATCGCCCGCCAAAGCTCCTCACGACCGCGGCCGCTTTTGGCCGAGAAGGCCATTACGCTGTCGTCATTGAGCACGCGTGCGATGTGCTGCAAGTTTTTTTTCAACTCGTTGTGCGATAGCTTATCGGATTTTGTGGCAACAACTAATCGCGGCTTGTCGCTTTGCTCAAGCCAGTCGTGAAGCTGCAAATCCTGTTTTGTGGGTTCGTGGCGCGAATCTACGATGTGAATTGATAGCACAAGCTGGCGGCGCTTGGCAAGATAATCGGTCGCCATCTCGCCCCAACTCGATTTTATATTCTTCGGTACCCGAGCGTACCCAAACCCCGGAAAATCAACAAACTTCAACTGACCGCCATTAATCGAGAAGAAGTTTAGCGACTGCGTCCGCCCCGGAGTCGAGGACGTGCGCGCCAGCCCACGAACCGCTAGCAGCGAGTTTATTAAACTCGACTTGCCTACGTTGGAACGGCCGAGGAACGCAACCTCGGGTTGCGTGTCCTTCGGCCAGTCCGCTTCTGTGAAAGCACTTTTGAGAAACTCCGCCTTAGTAACCTTCATGGGTTCACCGATGATACGGAGTTCCGCGCGTTACTAATCGCCGGCGGCTGCCGCCTGCGCCGCGTTCTTCTGTTTGATAAGCTCGCCGTACTTCGCCATTCGCTCCCGGAATGCCGCAACCCTCTGTTCGTAATCCGGTATTTCTTTCACCACTTGTTCGAGGTTCGTTACAAATTGGGGACCGAACGCTTCTCGCAACGCCGGAATGAACGGCTCGAGCTTCGCGTAAACGGCAAGGTGTTCGCCGTTGGCGTCGTTGAACATCTCGGTGTCGATGGCGCCATGGGTCACGAGCGAGCAGGCCATGTCCCAATAGGAAACGACCATCCGGTAATAACCGCTTTTGTCGCTGATCAGGACGTCGACGAAATCCTGCGGGTTCTGGGGATTGAACGTGAAAAACCAATCGCGCGCCTCGCGCATCGTCTTCTCGCGGCGGAGGTCGTAAAGCTTGAGTATCAGATCGGCATCTCTCTGTTTTTTCTTACTCATTTAGTTCTCCTTTAGTCATTAGAACGCGGATCTGCGTCGTCCGTGAGGGAAGACACGGATGACGCAAACGTTTTTGAATCGAACTTAACGGGTCTGAATACCTTGCGAAGGCTGCTCGGTAGTCCAAATCGGCGGCGCCTCGTCGGTGGCCGCGGCAGTGGGCACCGAGTCTTCGAGCGCCAGCGACAGCACTTCATCAATCGTGTCCACGAGATTGACGTTCAGCGAGTCGCGGACTTCTTCCGGCACTTCGACTAAATCCTTTTCATTGTCCTTGGGCAGGATGATGGTATCGATGCCGAACCGGTGAGCGGCGAGGAGTTTCTCCTTCACACCGCCGATCGGCAGCACCTTACCACGCAGCGTGATCTCGCCGGTCATGGCCACGTTCTTCTTGACCGCGACGTGCGCCAACGCGGACGCCATCGCCGTGGCCATCGTGATGCCCGCCGAAGGCCCATCTTTCGGAATCGCGCCTTCGGGAATATGGATGTGGAGATCGCGTTTGCGAATGAAGTCGAGACTCATCCCGAGGCGTTCGGCGCGTGCGCGGATGCACGTCAGCGCAGCTTGCGCCGATTCCTGCATCACGTCGCCCAGTTTTCCGGTAAGCGTCACGCCGCCGCGGCCTTTAACGAGAGTCGCTTCGATCTGAAGTACTTCGCCGCCAATCTCAGTCCATGCCAAACCGGTGGCGAGACCGATCTCGCTGTGCGCGGCGATGCCCTGCTGGCGAAACTTGATTGGGCCAAGCATCTCGCGAACGCGTTCCGCGTCCACGACGTGTTTGACCGTCTCTTCTGTTTGCTCGGAAACGAACTTGCGCGCCAGCTTGCGGCAGCACGAGCCGATCTCGCGCTCGAGATTGCGGACGCCGGCTTCGCGCGTGTAATGACGAATCACTTCGAGAATGCCTTCGTCAGTGAAATCGAACTGGTCCGCTTTGAGGCCGTTGCCTTCAGCCTGCTTCGGCACGAGATGTCGCTTGGCGATCTCGAGTTTCTCGCGTTCCGTGTAACCGGACAGACGAAGGATCTCCAGACGATCCTGAAGCGCCGGCGGAATCGTGTGCAGCACGTTCGCGGTCGCGATGAAAAATACTTTCGAGAGATCGTACTCTACGTCGAGATAGTGATCCTGGAACGTGTGGTTCTGTTCGGGATCGAGCACCTCGAGCAATGCAGCGCTCGGGTCGCCGCGGAAGTCAGCGCCTAACTTGTCGACTTCGTCGAGCAGCAACACCGGATTCACTGCACCGGCCTTCTTCATCATCTGAATGATCTGGCCGGGAAGGGCGCCGATGTAGGTGCGTCGATGTCCGCGAATCTCGGCTTCGTCACGTACGCCGCCGAGTGACAGGCGCACGAACTTACGTCCGGTTGCGCGTGCGATCGACTTGCCGAGGCTCGTCTTGCCAACGCCCGGAGGGCCGACGAAACAAAGGATCGATCCTTTCGGGTTCTTCACCAGTTGCCGGACGGCGAGATACTCGAGGATGCGTTCCTTGATCTTCTCGAGACCAAAGTGATCATCGTTGAGCACCTCTTCGGCTTTAATAAGGTCTCTAATTTCCTTCGACTTCTGTTTCCACGGCACGCTGATCAGCCAATCGATGTAGGTGCGGGAAACGGTGCCTTCCGCCGACATGGGCGGCATGGCTTCGAGCCGGTGCAGTTCCTGCATGGCCTTTTCTTTGGCCTCTTCGGTCATGCCGGCTTCTTCGATCTTCTTCTTCAGCTCTTCGAGTTCGGCCTTCTCGTCTTTGCGGCCGAGCTCTTTGTGGATGGCTTTGATCTGTTCGTTGAGGTAGTACTCTTTCTGCGCCTTCTCCATCTGACGCTTGACGCGCGTTTGGATCGTGCGGTCGAGCTGTCGTTTTTCGATCTCGGTCTCCAGCAGTTCGATCAATCGTTGCAGACGGGCTTGGGTCGAGAAGATCTCGAGCAGTCCTTGTTTGTCTTCGACTGAGATGCGGAGCTGCGATGCGAGCGCGTCGGCGAGATGCGAAGGTTCCTGATTGCGCAGTGCGGTTTGCAGCGCATCGGTTTGCGTATCGGGCGCCAGGCGAAGGTGTTGTTCGACGAGTTGACCCACCTTTTGGATCAGCGCGTCGAGACGCGTGCCTTCTTCGTTGACGATGGGAGCGCGGCGGACGAGCGCCATGAAGGCGCCGTCGGCATTCTCGACGCGCACAGTGGTGGCGCGTTCGCGTCCCTCGACTACGACTTTGATCTGCCCATTCTCCTGTTTCTGGGATTGGAGAATGCGTCCGAGCGTTCCGATCCCGTAGATCTGCTCGGGCGTGGGCTCGTCAACGGTGGCGTCGTGCTGAGTGGCCAGAAAAATAGTGCGATCGCTTGCGAGGGCCTGTTCGAGTGCCCGCACTGAGCCGGCGCGGCCGATCTTGAAAGCGACCTTGGTAAAAGGAAATATTACGACGTCGCGAATCGGCACCATCGGGTACCAGGCTACGTCTGCGGGGGGTCTGTCTGAGTATTCTTCCATGGTTTGAAACAGCTTTTCTGGGGAGCTTTTGCAACAAAAGCGAGGCGCTGAAAATGGGTCGTCTCGCTGAATTGAAAAGAGGGCTAATTGTAAATCATTTCCTGTGGGGGCGCTACTTCAATGGTTGAAGAAAAACCGCCGAATGTACGGGATCTATGCAGCGGCGCCGTCGATTCCGGTGAGCCCCTCGCCGGGAACAGCGCGACGACGTTCAACCATCTCACTGGTAATGACAAATTCTTTGACGCGTTTTTGCGAAGGAAGGGTGTACATGGCGTCAAGCAGCAGTTCTTCCAGAATCATCATCAGTCCGCGCGCGCCGACCTTCCGTTCAACGGCCTGCCGGGCAACGGCCTTCAGCGCATCTTCAGTAAACTTCAACTTGACGTTGTCGAAGTCGAACTTCTTCTGGTACTGCTTGACTAACGCGTTCTTGGGTTCGGTAAGAATCTTGATGAGTGCGCCCTCGTCCAGCTCGTGCAGGACGCCGCACACGGGCAAGCGGCCGACAAACTCCGGAATCAATCCGAAACGAATCAAGTCTTCGGGCTGCACTTGCGCGAGCGCCTCCGCGTGACGGTGAGTTCCTGACTTCACCTCAGCGTGGAAGCCGAGCGACTTGTTGCGCAGCCGGCGTTCGATGACTTTCTCGAGCCCGACGAATGCGCCGCCGCACAGGAAAAGAATGTTCGTGGTGTCGACGGGGAAGAACTCCTGGTGCGGATGCTTGCGTCCGCCTTGCGGCGGAACGTTCGCGACTGTGCCTTCGAGTATTTTCAACAGCGCTTGCTGCACGCCTTCACCGGAGACGTCGCGGGTGATCGAAGGGTTCTCGTCCTTGCGGCAGATCTTGTCTACTTCGTCGATATATATAATGCCTTGTTGCGCGCGTTCGACGTCGCCGTTGGCGGCCTGCAAGAGTTTGAGAATGATGTTCTCGACGTCTTCACCGACGTAACCCGCTTCGGTCAGCGTGGTGGCATCGACGATCGTGAACGGAACACTCAACATGCGCGCGAGCGTTTGCGCGAGCAGCGTCTTGCCCGTTCCCGTCGGACCGATCAAAAGGATGTTTGCTTTTTGAATCTCGACGTCGGAACGGCGACGGCCGAGCTCGATGCGCTTGTAGTGTTGATAGACGGCGACGGCCAGGCGCTTCTTCGTTTCCTCCTGGCCGATTACGTATTCATCTAAAAAGTTTTTTATCTCTCCCGGCTTGGGCAGTGGCGGTCGAGTGGCTACTGACTCTGCTTGCTGATCGTCGGTGATGATCTCGTTGCAGATATCGATGCACTCGTTACAAATATAGACGGTAGGTCCGGCAATGAGCTTCTTAACTTCATTCTGAGATTTGCCGCAGAACGAGCAGCGCAGAGTATCATCGGTTCGTCTTACCATAAGCTACAGTGGTGAAAGCTCCTTTGGGGAATCGCGTGGACAGTTGTTATTCCCGGTGCGCGATGACCTCGTCTATTAAACCATATTCTTTAGCCTGCATGGCAGACATAATTTTGTCTCGTTCAACATCGCGCTCGACCGTGTCGTAGGACTGTCCGGTGTGTTTGGCGATGATCTGGGACGTGAGCTCGCGCATGCGCAGGATCTCTTCCGCCTGAATGCGGATGTCTGTTGCCTGACCCTGTGAACCGCCTGATGGTTGGTGAATGAGGATTCGGGAATTAGGAAGGGCGAACCGTTTACCTTTAGCTCCAGCAGCTAACAACAGGGCACCCATCGACGCGCACTGTCCCACGCAAATCGTCGTGACGTCGGGTCTGATGAATTGCATCGTGTCGTAGATCGCCATTCCCGCAGTGATCGAACCACCAGGTGAATTGATGTAAAGGTTAATGTCCTTTTCGGGATCTTCGGCTTCGAGAAACAGAAGTTGGGCTACGATTAGGTTGGCAATCTGATCGTCTATCGGGGTACCCAGGAAAATGATGTTGTCTTTGAGTAGTCGTGAGTAGATGTCGAAGGCGCGTTCGCCTCGCGAAGTTTGCTCAACGACCATCGGGACTAAAGCCATAGAATCTCTAACCCTCTTTTGTGCTTTGTACTTTGAACTTTGTTCTTTGCAATTATGAACAAAGCAGAAAGACCCGGGTACAAAGAACCAGGTGCAAAGCTCAACAGCTACTCATTCGCTGCGGCCGCACTTGCTTCGTTTGACTCGTTCCACTCCGCATCCGTGATGCGCGCATTTTCAACTAAAAGATCGAGCGCTTTACGATTGCGCAATCTTTGCGCGATGCTACGTTCGCCTCCATTCTTTGTCAAGGCAGCCCGCAATTGCTCTACGGGTTGTCGCGACATCTGCGCCATCGCTTCGATCTCTGCTTCAACTTCTTCATTCGAGACAGTGATGTTCTCGGCTTCCGCGATGCGTTCCATCAGTATCGTCGCGCGCACGTCGTCCTGTGCCTGGACCTTCATCTCTTCGCGCGCGCCTTCCCAGTTCACTTGCTGCGTCCGCGGATCGATGCCGCGCGCCATCATGTCGCGCAGCACGCTCTCGAACCGATAATTCGTTTGCTTGTCGACGAAGCTCTGCGGCACTTCGAACTGATGGATCTCGATCAGTTTCTTGAGCAACTCGCCGCGCAAGCGGTCTTCCGATTCCGCCTTCGCGCGCATTTCGAGATCCTCGCGGATCTTTGCTTTCAAAGCATCGAGCGACTCAAACTCTTCGCCGACGCTTTTCGCCCATTCGTCGTCGATCTCCGGAAGCTCGCGACGCCGCACTGCTGTGACGTCCATCACATACTCCATTTTCTTGCCCGCAAGCGTCGGCGTGCTGAAGTCCGCCGGATAATCGACGATGAAAGTTCTCGTGTCGTCTGGTTTGACTCCGATCAGGTTCTCCGTAAACTCCGGTTGCACGTTGCGGCCGCCAAGCTCGACTTCCACGTCGTCCACTTTTAATTCTTCCAGTTCTGGTTCATCTACCGGCTTGCCGCGCGCGTTGATGGTGACTGTGTCGCCGAGTTCCGAAGGGCGATCTTCGACGGGCGTCATCGCCGCTGATGCTTCACGCCAGCTCTCGATAGTTCTTTCAACGTCTTCGTCAGTGATTGGACGAGTGCGGCGGGTGACTTCGAGTCCTTTGTAGTCTTCGAGTTTGATCTCGGGAAGAACTTCGACGCCGACTTTTACTTTTAACGGTTGCTCGCCGAGGTGATTGATCGTCTCCGCGTCTTCGAGTTGGACGTCGGGCTCGCCGATGGCGTTGAGCGAGTGTTCGTTGATGGCGTTGGTGACGGCGTCGGGTAGAAGTTCGCGCAGGACTTCATTTGCGATCTCGCTTTTGTAGCGGGTGCGGATCACGGACCGAGGCGCGTGGCCCGGACGAAATCCCGGAACGTTGGCGCGTTTGCTGAACTGGTCGCTGATCGAGTCAAAGGCGCTCTGCACCTGCGCCTGATCGATTTCGATAAGTATCTCCTTACGTGTTTGGGAGACGTCAGTGAGTTCGGTTTTCATGTTCTTTACGTGGTGCGAAAGGGGGGACTCGAACCCCCACACCTTTCGGTACCAGATCCTAAGTCTGGCGCGTCTGCCAATTCCGCCACTTTCGCAAATTCAATAAGTTATTCACGTCCTAAGAAAGGTCGTCGTGAAGAATAGCATGCGAGGTTGGCGAAAAGCATCCGCGCAGTGTTTATCACTTGAAGAAACTCGCGGCCATGCGTTGTAAATCGTCCATCGAACTGCCGTCTTTGTTCTGATCCAGGATCGAGTTGAGCATGCCCATGGCCCCCGGCGCGCTGGCTTGTGCCTCTTGCTGCTGATGATTGAGCAGGTTGGACAAACCGGAAGCATCAAGCCCGTTTTCCTGCTGCGCTTTTCCGAGCGAACCCATCACGAGAGGCGCGAGGGTTTCCAATAACCCGCCGGCAGCGTTCTGGTCCATACCAGTGGCCTGGGCAAGACTGCTTTCAATTGCCGGTCGTTCGTTTCCAAAAACATGTCCGAGAATTCCGGAACCGTTGGAAGTTTGTGGATTCTGTAGATAGCCCATGACGTTATCGAGAATGCTGCCGTCATGATCGGTGGCGACAGCCTGATGTAAATTTTGGGCTTCTTGAGGTTGCGAAGCATTGCGAGCCAGTGCTGCAACGATCAACGGAACCGCGATCTGCACCGCCGTATTAGCTGTCGTTTCGCTAACACCAAGTCGCTGGGCGATCGTCCGCGCGGCGCTGCCGCCTAGTTGTTGCGTAATGATCTGTGTAATTGCGTTCATTTCGAATTCTCCTTCAGCCACAGGGGTACTGCGTTGGATGGTGATTGAACTTGGGGGGCTTGCGTTGGGCGTGACGAACATCCTACGACTGCAATCCTCACTGTGCAAGGATAGTTGTTGGAACGCACGTGATGTCGAAAAGAAACGAGGTTAACGGACGCGGTAGTCGACTTTTGGTTTGCCGAGGAAGTCTTTGCCGGTGTGTTTGATGATCAGACCGAGTTGTTCGAGCTCGTAGTAGGCGCGCTGGATTTCGCCTTTGTCCACGCTCAGTTTTTGTGCGAGTGCCGCGGGTGAGGGGAGGGAGTCGCCGGAGGTTACGCGCTTCTCCTGAATGTGGTCCTGGATCTGTTGTCGGACTTGCACGTAGACAGGATTCTGGAGGCGATCTTTCAGTTCAATATTCATCGGAGGTTCATCGGGAGTTCATCGCAACGTTAAAGCGTGCGCGTCACTTTCGACAGCGATCGCGGCGCATCAGGATCCAGTCCCTTGGCCTCCGCCAGCAGCGCCGCGAACAGTTGGCCCGGAACAATGTACGGTATCGGCGCCAGAAACTCGTCAATCTCGCGCGGCATGATTATAGAACGAGTACACATCGACGCCGCATCGAGATCGCTCGTGATCGCCAGCGTATCCGCTTTCAACTCGCGCAGCCGTTCGATCAAACTTTTGACGCCCGGCAACATCACACCGGGCGGCGCGAAAAGAATCACCGGAAAATGACGCTCCACCATCGCCAGTGGACCATGCAAAAAATCCGCCGACGAAAAACGCTCGGCCACGACGTAGCACGTCTCCATCAACTTCAACGCCAACTCGTACGCGTTCGCATACGCCAATCCGCGTCCGACGACGACGCAGTTTTCCATGAAGACGTAACGTTGGACCAGTTCGAGTATCGCAGGCTTCTGTTCGAGCGCACGGTTGACTAACTCAGGAATCGCTTCGAACGAAAACGACTGCGACCGCCGCTCCGACAATTCCGCCGCCAGCATATAAAAGAGGAGCATCTGACCCGTGAACGTCTTCGTCGCCGCGACCGAGCGCTCTCGACCGCCGTGCGTGAACAACACTTCGTCGACGAGACGCGACATCGCGGAGTTCGGCTCGTTCGTGATGCCGACCGTGTACGCGCCACACTGCCGCGCGTTCTCGAGCACGCGATTGATGTCTTCACCCTCGCCCGACTGCGATACACCGATCACGAGCGCGTGATCCAACTTCAGTCGCGCGCCGTAGATCGTGTGTACAGAAGGAGCGGAAAGAGAGACCGGAATGCCGGTGTTGATCTCGAGAAGATAGCGGCCGAAGAGAGCGGCGTTGTCAGAGCTCCCGCGGGCGACCAGCACGATGAGATCGATGTCGCGAGCCCTTATCGTATTTCCGAGCTTTGCGATCTTGTCGCGTTCGGCGGCGATGGTGCGTTCGAGTGCGGCGGGCTGCTCGGCAATCTCCGCAAGCATTAGAGACATCGGTGAGCAACTTTAACACACGATATGCTAAACGCGGGACAACAACCTCACGCCGGTTGCCGCTTGCGTCGCTTCCTCAGTATCGCCGCTGAGATAAGCGTCATAGGAAGGCCCACCGGAAGCGGCTCCATGGCAGTGAAGAGGATGAAGTAGAACGGATTGCCGTACATCTCCTTGAAGCCCTTTAATTCTTCCGTCTGCCGCGTAAGTTCCTCCGGCGACGCGCCGGCCGCGCGCGCTTTTTCGGTCATGTGCGCCGCGTATTTATCCATGAAGTCAGGGAAGAAAACGCGGTATTCAAATGCCCAGGTCACTACATACATCGCACATGCGATCAGCACGATGAGAATGCCGACGGTGAAAGCCCTGCCAAAACTGATCTCTCCGCCACCGACGTTTTCGCGATACGACCGGATGCCGAAGAATACCAACAGAAATGTGAGCAGCATCGTCGTGTAGCCGACGATCACTCCGCGGTCGAAACCGATGCGATCGACAAGGGAAACCGTGAAGAACATCAAAACGGACAAAACGGCGCCCGAGATCAAGCCGAAGGTCAAAACGATTCGCTTCA
Source organism: Pyrinomonadaceae bacterium (assembly GCA_035649995.1). GTDB lineage: Bacteria > Acidobacteriota > Blastocatellia > Pyrinomonadales > Pyrinomonadaceae > PSRF01. The sequence continues at coordinate 12,173 of DASRIM010000418.1, forward strand.
TATCTATAAGGACTCCTGACGTGTGCGTTGGTCGAACTGTGAGCGTGAACCTACTCGTGAAGCCGGTCAGTTGTCGTCATACTTTCGAGTGATTTCGGGTTTTATTAAAGAAATCATACTTTCGTACCGCACATCTGCACGGATCGGAAGGTCAAGGAATCAGTCCCATCTCCTTTCCAATCTGCACCGCCTGCGTGCGGCGTTTCGCGCTGAGCTTGTCGAAGAGCCGGCTGGAGTGGGTCTTAACGGTGTTTTCACTGACAAAAAGTTTTTCCGCAATCTCGCGGTTGCTCATGCCCCTGGCGATTAGTTCCAGGATTTCGAGCTCGCGTTTGGTGATGCCGAGGTCTTTCACGCGCGCCTCATTCAAGGAGAACGGCTGGGGCGCGTGGACTTCTTTAACGACCACGACCTCTTTCCTGCGCGTCAGCTTCAATCCGAGCCAGATCCCGACACCCGCAAACAACGCGGCGAGGAGCGCGCTGTAGATCTCGATCGAGTGCTCCACGATGAGGAAGCGAAACTCGATGAACCTCAGCACGGCGATCAGCACACCGCCGCAAAGACCATAAATCAACACGTGGACGAGCGTCTCTCTCTTCGACACGGCGGCCATAATAACCAACTACCCACGTCTCCTAAAAAATTAGTTGACACTGTCCGCCGCCCGCTCCTATACTCCTAAAAACTTAGGAGACAACATGGCGCGGCCGAAGACGGACAAAAAGTCGGACAACCTGACACCGCTCGAACTCGAAATCATGCACGTCCTCTGGGAAATCGGGCCGGCCAACGTGCAGACCGTCCAGCAAGCTCTCAAACGCGAGCTCGCCTACACCACCGTGCAAACGATGCTCAATATCCTCGAGCGCAAAGGTAAAGCAAAACGCACGCTCAAGAATCGCGCCTATTTCTACAAACCCGCCGTCAGCCGCAAACAGGTGATCGGGAAACACGTGAACGACGTCGTCGATCGTCTCTTCGGCGGTTCCGCCGAAAGTCTGGTCATGAGCTTGTTGGAGACGAAACACCTGACGCCGGAAAAACTCGCGCGTCTCCAGCAACTCGTAGAAAAGTCGAACGAGGAAGCCGATGAAAATAAGTAGTCAACTGCTGCTCAACTTCCTGCTCAACGCCGTTTGGCAGATCGCGCTCGTCACAGCGCTCGCGAGCCTTGGCGCGTGGCTGCTGAGATCGTCCTCCGCGCGTTATCGACACTGGATCTGGGTCAGCGCGTTGTGCCTGGCTCTTCTTATTCCCGCAGCGACGTCAGTCCGTGCGTATTTTGAAACAGCAGCACCGACGATAACGGCGCCGGTGTTTATCAGCGAAGCGATTCAGCCGCCAACATTGGATGCGAATGTAAACACCAATAACACACTGCTTCCGCCGGTCATTCAGTTGAACACGGATTTGGTGTTTCTTGTGTTGGGCGTTTACGGAATCTTTCTTCTGTATCGCAGTTTCAGACTGGTCCAGGCCTGGCAGAATACGCGAACGATCAAACGCAACGCGCTCGAGCTCGAAGCAGACGACGACGTCGCGTCGATCATCAACAAATGCGAGAGCGAATTCGACAGCGGATCGCGCCGCGTTCGCGTGCTGCGCTCGGAAACGCTGCCCGTACCGGTCACGATGGGACTCGCGCAGCCCGCGATCATCCTGCCTGACACGTTACTTCGCGAAGGCAACATCGATCTACTCACGTCCGCCATCGGACACGAGTTCATCCACATCGCACGGCGCGATTACCTGCTCAACTTCATTTACGAACTGATCTACTTGCCGATCTCGTTTCATCCCGCTGCCGCGTTGCTCAGGCGCCGGATCAAACAGACCCGCGAGTTATGCTGCGACGAGTTGGTGGCAGCTCGGATACTGAACGCCGAGGTTTATGCACGCTCGCTGCTGCGGCTCGCCGGCTCCGCGCCGTCTCTGCGTCGACTCTCCGTTACTACAACCGTAGGCATCGCCGATGCTGACATACTGGAGGCCCGTATAATGTCGTTATTAGCCAAACCGAAAATGATTACACGCTGGAGGAAAGCGTTACTCTTTGTCGTTTCGATCTTGCTGCTTGTGCCGTGCGTTGCGACGGCGGCTATCAACATGCGTTTTGAAATGGAACCGGCCGCGCAGGATCCCGTGCAGCAAGAGGAACGCAACAAGCAAATAGAGAAGGAGAAACAGGCGCGCGAGATTCGTGCTCGGGAGATGACGCCATCCGACGCGATCAAGGAAAAGATCGCGAGAGATCCGGCCTTTGCCGCCGAGCTTGAACGACGCAGAGAGGTCGAAATGGAGATGCGCGCCATTACACAATCGGCATTGATGAAGTTAGCGCGAATCTCGATGGAACAAGCGATTCAGATTGCGACCAGCCAACAAACCGGAACGGTCATGCTCGCAACTCTTGGCGCGAAGGGTTGGGAAGAACCCGGCAAACTAGCGAAAGACGGCGTCGTGTTTTATCGCGTCGAGATCGCAGAGGGAGAGGGCGTGTCCACCCACGTGTTTGTGAATGCGATCGACGGTACCGTGATGAAGACGGAGAAAGAGTTGCCGCGAAAACAACGAAGTCCACAGTAAATTCGTTGCAGCCACAGATTACACGGATTCGGATCTGTGTAATCTGTGGTCTAAGCAGCTTTCGCTTCCCGCGCGGGCGCCTTCCCAAGCTCTTCCATCAACTCCCGAAAACCCGGCAAGTCCAACGACTGCGGTCCATCCGACAGCGCGCGCTCAGGACAAGGATGCACTTCGATGATCAGTCCATCCGCGCCGCACGCCGCCGCCGCTTTCGACATCGGCGCGATCAAGCTGCGCAACCCTGTGCCGTGCGACGGATCAGCCAGCACCGGCAGATGCGACAACTCCTTCACGAGCGCCACTGCCGCAAGATCGAGCGTGTTGCGCGTCGCCGTTTCGAACGTCTTGATTCCTCGTTCGCACAAGACGACGTTCGCATTGCCGCCCGAGAGCAAGTACTCGGCCGCGAGCAACCATTCCTTCACCGTCGCCGACGGTCCGCGTTTTAAAAGAATCGGTTTCGCAACCGGCGCGAGCTTTCGCAACAGCGAGAAGTTTTGCATGTTGCGCGCGCCCACCTGCAACATGTCCGCGTACTCAGCAACGATCTCGACGTCCGCTTCACTCATCACTTCGGTGACGACCGGCAAGCCCGTCTCCTGGCGCGCGTTCTGGAGGAAACGCAATGCTTCGACGCCGAGCCCCTGAAAGTCGTAAGGCGAAGTGCGCGGTTTGTAAGCGCCGCCGCGCAGCATGTTCGCGCCGGCCGCTTTGACCGCGTGCGCCGTCTCCATCAATTGCTCTTCCGACTCGACGGAGCAAGGACCGGCGATCACGACCACGTCGCCGCCGCCGATCTTCGTGCCGCGCACGTCGACGATTGTGCGCGACTGTCGCAGTTGGCGGCTGACGAGCTTGAACGGATGCCCGATCTGAATCACGTCGGCAACTCCAGGCGCCGCCCGTAGTGCTTCTATTTCCGAACGGTTTCCGCCGCTGCCGACTGCGCCGATGACGGTTCGCTCCTCGCCGTGAATCACGTGCGCTTGAAAGCCGCACTCCTTGATTCGTTCGATAATGTGGTTGATTTGGGCCGGGGTTGCGGTGCTGGACATGTTGACGATCATGATTGGTGTTCCTTTACTGATAACAAGACAAAGCGGGTATGGTTTCGGGTCTGGTCCTGAATGTTTTCGAGAATGATCTCGCCGCCGTAGATCTCGGCGGCGTGTCTGCCGGCGATGGCGGCCGTCGTTCGGTCGCCGTGCTCGACGACTTCAGCGACGCTGCCGGCTGTGTCGTCGGCGATCACGGATTTGAGTTTGGGGTGTAGTTCAAAGAAATGTTTGCACTGCGCCAGCGCCATCGGGTGCGATTGCACGGTTTCGATTGTTTCGAGGGCGCTGCCGGGACAACCGATCAGGTGCTGGTCGATCTGAATCTCGACTTCGTCGAGAATGACGAGCGAACTGGCGCGGATGCGGCGCACTGACGGTTGGACGATTCCGGCGATGCTGTTTTCAACCGGCGCGACGAGGTAATCGGCGAGGCCGTTGTCCAGGCTGTCGAAGAGATCCGCGAAGGTCTTTTGCGGCACCAACTCGATCTCGTCGCCGAGCAGTTTCAGTGCTGCTTCTTCGCTGAAAGCGCCGCGTTCTCCCTGAAACGCCACGCGCGGTTTTTGTTTGTGAGTGTTCACGCGTGTGCCTCGACTACTGACTCGATGCGTTTGGATTCGAGAATAATGCGCCGAAAGAGCTTGTCGACGGCGCGCTGATCAAGCGGGCCGCTATTGATCTCCTGTAGGCGCTGAAGCACGATCCGTTCGCGTTCGAGGTCGGTGATGGGAAGGGAAGCGGCCTTTTTCAGCGCGCCGACCTTCAACGCGAGGCGCGCCCGCACGTTCAGAAGTCGAAGCAATTCGACGTCTATTTCGTCAATTTCTTTGCGCCAATATTCTATGTCCATGGTTCGTGGCTCCGGCGTAAATAAAAAAAGCCAGCCGCGACTTTTTAGGATCGCGGCTGGCTTCGTTTGAAGTTTGTGCTTGTGTTTAGGTCTTCAGCACATCGTTTTCGCACTTCGCCGGTCCGCTCTCCTTAAAAAAGAAGGAGCGGTAAGTAAAGGCGAAATAGAAAAATGTACGAGTGCTACTCATGACCTCGGCTACTATAGGCAAGTCGTAAAATCCCTGTCAAGATTTTTATCGCCTGTCCGAATGATCCGTGTTCTCGCTTCGCTGCTCCTGATTTTAGCTGCGCAGATTTGTCAGGCGCAGGTTTACGTTCGGCTGAACCAGGTCGGTTTCACTCCCGCTGAGGTCAAAACGGCAATAATCTTTGGCAGCGAGCCGCTGCCGCCTGACTTCAGAATCGTGGATGAAGTCACCGGCCGGGTCGTATTCGCCGGGAAGATTGCTCCGGTCGTCAGTGGCGGCTGGGGACAGTTTCCACATCATGGAGAGCTGAATTTCAGTTTGTTCAAGACTGGCGGACGTTTCGTTCTCCAAGCCGGATCTGCGCGGTCACTCCCGTTCACCGTCAGTGCGGACGCTTACGCCGATATCGCGGATCAACTGCTCGAGTTCATGCGGCAGCAGCGTTGCGGCTATAACCCGTTCGTTGATGCGGTCTGTCATAGCTTCGACGGCCGCACCGCTTTTGGGCCGGAGCCTGCCGGAACGTATCTGAACGCGTCCGGCGGCTGGCACGACGCCGGCGACCAACTCAAATATCTGCTGACCTCAAGTAACGCCACCGCGCAGATGCTGCTCGCCTACCAGCTCGCTTCGTCTGGAAAATCTTCCGTCGTCTTTGCAGATCGCTTCAACAGTCTGGGCCAGCCAGGCGCAAACGGGGTCGCCGACGTTCTCGACGAAGCACGTTGGGGATTGGAATGGATGCTGCGCCTGCATCCGAAACCGGACCATCTCTATCACCAGGTTGCCGACGATCGCGATCACAAAGGCTTTCGTCTGCCGCAGAACGAGACCGTCGACTACGGATGGGGACCTGGAAGTTACCGCGTTGTTTACTTCGCCGGCGGCAAGCCGCAGGGATTGAAACAATACCAGAGCGAATCCAACGGTGTTGCAAACCTCGCGGGACGCTACGCTGCCGCGATGGCCCTCGGCTACCAGACATGGAAAGACACGCCGCAACTGAGATCGTTTGCCCTGGAATTGCTTCAGGCCGGCAAAGAGGTCTACGCGTTGGGCCGTGCGAAAGAAGGTGTGCAACAGGGTAACTCGTACGGCGCGCCCTATCGTTACGCTGAAACGACGTGGGCTGACGACATGGAGTGGGGCGCGGCGGAACTGTTTCGCGCGACAGGCGACGCGCGTTATCTCCGCGAGGCTAAACGGTACGCTTCGCTCGCCGGTAGTGAATCCTGGATGGGTAAGCAGGAAGCAGGTCATTATCAATACTACCCGTTCATGAATCTGGGCCACTTTCGGCTCTACGATCTCGTCGATCGGCGGACGAAGAAACAACTGATCGACTTCTATCGAGAGGGAATCGAGCGTGCGGTGAAGCAGGGCGAGAGCAATCCGTATGGCGCCGGCGTGCCGTTCATCTGGTGTTCGAACAATCTTGCAGTAGCGCTGGCGACGCAGTGTTCACTTTACGAGCGAATGAGCGGCGATCGACGCTATCGCGAGTTTGCTTCGAAGCAGGTTGACTGGCTGCTGGGCCGAAATCCGTGGGGCGTTTCGATGTTTACGGGCATTCCGGGAAACGGTGTCTATCCGCGAGACGTTCATCTGTTTCCGAACGTGTTGATGAAGCGGATGGTGCGCGGCGGATTGGTGGACGGGCCCGTTTACCGGAAGGTTTTTCAGAGTTTGCGCGGCGTCTACATCAGAGAGCCGGATCCTTTCGCGCTGTTCCAGGACGAACGCGCCGTCTATCACGACGACGTCAACGATTACTCGACCAACGAGCCGACGATGGACGGTACCGCGTCGGCGATACTGTTGTGGGTCATGAAGTAGCGAACCGTCAATCGGCAACCTTCAACAGCAACTTGCCAGTCGTCTTTCTGCCTTCGAGATCGCGATGGGCCTGCTCGGCTTCGTCTAAAGGATAGACGTTATGGATGCGGAGTTTGAGATCGCCCGCCGCGATCATCTGCATCACCTCGCCGGCGCGCCACTCCAGCTCTTCAGGCGTCGCCGTGTAATGGCCCAGCGTCGGGCGCGTGATGTAGAGCGATCCCTTCTGCGAAAGCTTGATCAAATCGAACGGCGGAACAGCGCCACTCGCACCGCCAAACAACACCAGGTACCCGCGCGGCCGCAGCACGTTCAGATCTTTGTCGAACGTCGCTTTACCCACACCGTCGTAGACGACGTGTACACCCTGGTCGGCGGTTAACATCCAGGTCGCAATCTCGAAGTCTTCCTTCGTATAGACGATGCATGTCTCGGCGCCCGCCTCGCGCGCGAGTTGCGCTTTCTCTTCGGTGCCGGCGGTGCCAATCACGCGCGCTCCGATCTTTTTCGCCATCTGGACCAGCAACAGTCCGACGCCTCCAGCCGCAGCGTGTACCAGCGCGATTTCGCCTTTCTGCAATTTGTAAGTGCTGAACAGGAGATAGTGCGCCGTCATCCCTTGCAGCATCGCGGCCGCCGCTTGTTCGAAACTCAACGCATCCGGAATCTTCACCAAACGCCAGGCCTGAACGGCCGCGTATTCCGCATAGCTTCCAAGCGCGCCCGTATACGCGACTCGATCGCCGGCCTGCACGTTCGTCACGTCACTTCCGACTTCCGTGACCACACCCGACGCTTCCTGTCCATTGATAAAAGGCAGCGTCGCCGGATACCGGCCTTCACGAAAGTAGACGTCGATAAAATTCACGCCGGCGACTTTGATCTGAACGAGCGCTTCGTCAGCTTTCAATGCCGGCGCCGGCACGTCCGCCACGGTGAGCGCTTCCGGCCCACCCGCCTGGGAAACTTGTATGGCTTTCATGATGTCCGCATCTTAGCAACAACACTGTCATTTTGAAATTCGTGTTCTATTTGCCGTAACATCAGCTAACGCGTCGCTCATAGAACACCAAAAAACGAATTCCGCACCCGAAAGGAGTTGTCGTGATTAAGAGACGAAGAATTCTGCCAGTCGCTCTCCTGCTACTGACGATAGCGCTCGCGCCCGCGCTGGCGCAGAACGGTTCAGCGGACTCGATAAAGATTCCGTTTGAGACTTACAAACTCCCGAATGGCCTCACGGTCATTCTCTCCGTCGATCGCACGGTGCCCACGCTCGCGGTCAACGTTTGGTATCACGTCGGCTCCAAGAACGAGACGCCTGGCCGCACCGGTTTCGCGCACCTGTTCGAGCACGTCATGTTCACCGGTTCGGGCAACGTCCCTTACGGACTGCATGACAAACTCACCGAAGGCGTAGGCGGCAGTAACAACGGCACGACCAACAACGATCGCACCAACTACTTTGAGACGATTCCTTCCAACTACCTGGAAACCGCGCTGTGGCTCGAATCGGATCGCATGGGGTTTCTGCTCGACAAGCTCGACCTCGCGAAGCTCAACGCGCAGCGTGACATCGTCAAGAACGAACGCCGCCAGAGCTACGACAACCAACCGTACGGTCGCGTCAGCGAGATCCTGGCAGCGGCTATGTATCCCAAGGGCCATCCGTACTCGTGGCCGGTGATCGGCTCGATGGTTGATCTGACCGCGGCGTCGGAAGAAGACGTGAAGGCTTTCTTCCGTCTCTACTACGCGCCGAACAACGCGACACTCGCAGTCGTCGGCGACTTCGATCCGGCGGAAGCAAAGAAACTGATCGAGAAATATTTCGGCGCCCTGCCGCAAGGCAAACCGGTGCAACGCCCGTCAGTTCCGCTCGGCAAGCTCGAAGCCGGCAAGCGCCTGGTCTATGAAGACCGCGTGCAGGTGCCGCGTCTCTACATTCAATGGCCCACGGTCGG
>DASRIM010000419.1:0-3056 GCA_035649995.1 Pyrinomonadaceae bacterium
ACTGTAACGCCCACTCAAAAACAGTCCTCAAAACTACGATTCCGAGCAGTACGCGCAAGGAGGCCTCAATGCGCAAACGAGAGTTCAGCGAAGAAGAGATCATCTCTATCCTTAAACTGGTCCAGGCAGGGCGGACTGTCAAAGACGTCTGTTGCGAACATGAGATCAACGAAGCGACGTACTACCAGTGGAAGGCGAAGTACGGCGGCATGGAAGCCGCTGACATTCCACGGCTGCGTGAACTGGAAGATGAAAACCGTCGCTTGAAGCAGAAGTGCGCCGACCTCTTACTGAAGATCGCGCGCTGAACCCACGTCACAAACCTTACATAACACCACGATTCCATTTGGCACTCATCTTGCCGAGACCTTCTCGCGCGCTGCAAAGGTGTTCGAGACGAATGCACGCGTCCAAAATATATGAGTGCTCTTGTTCCAAAAGTCACCCGCGAACTCACGAGGATGAAGCGTACGCTGCGCGAAACGTTCGGCCTCGCCAAACTCCGTCCCGGCCAGGCTGAAGTAATTCGTTCTGTGCTCGAGGGGCACAACACGCTCGCGATCATGCCGACGGGAGCAGGGAAGTCGCTATGTTATCAGCTTCCTTCTTTGCACCTGCCGGGAACGACCGTTGTCGTATCGCCGCTGATCTCGCTCATGAAAGATCAGGTCGACAAGTTGGAAGACGCCGGCATCGAAGCTGCGCAGTTGAATAGTGCGCTCACGACGGAGGAGCACGAGGAAAACCTCGAGCAGATCAAAACCGACAAGAGCGACTTCATCTTCCTAACGCCCGAGCGTTTCACCGATCAGAAATTCCTCGCTGAGTTGCGACAGCGAGACGTCAACTTCGTCGTGATCGACGAAGTACACTGCATTTCAGAATGGGGCCACGATTTTCGTCCTGCATTTCTGTCGCTCGGCGCCGCGGTCAAGACGCTCGGTTCACCGCCTGTCCTGGCTCTGACCGCGACCGCCACACCTGACGTCACCGCCGACATCGAGAAGCAACTCGATCTCGGAAAACTTCGCGTAGTGAAGACAGGTATCTATCGACCTAATCTCCATTTCGAAGTGAAGCGAGTGACGAACGAACGGGAAAAGCACGAAGAGCTCATTCGCATACTGAACGAACACGACGGCGCCGGCATCATCTACGCGACGACAGTCAAAACCGTCGACGCGTTGACCGATTGGTTGAAAGGATTCGATTTCAAAGTCGACAAGTATCACGGGCGCATGAAGGCAAGCGATCGCAAGCAGAACCAGGACGCGTTCATGAACGACGAGTTGAAAGCGATCGTTGCGACGAACGCGTTTGGGATGGGTATCGACAAATCGGACATCCGCTTCGTGGTCCATTATCAAATGCCTGGTTCGCTGGAAGCTTATTATCAGGAGGCGGGCCGCGCCGGGCGTGATGGCGAGCCGGCGACGTGCAGTTTGTTTTATCAACTCGAGGATCGCCGGACTCACCAGTTCTTTCTCGGCGGCAAGCATCCGAAGTTTGACGACATCCTCGGCGTCTACCAGGCACTTGAGACGTTGAACGCGGCTGAGTCTTCAGTTGCACTGCCGGCAGTTCAGGAACAGGCAAACACGGTGAGCGACGGCAAGGTGCGCGTCGTTTTGTCGTTGCTGAAGGAATTGAAGATCGTTCGGGAGTTGCGAGGCGGTCAGTTTCGTCTGTTGCGAGTTGACGTACAACAACGCGAACTCGAAGAGCTCTCGCGAGTGGCGGCAGAAAAAGTCGAGAAGGACAAAGAGAAACTGGAGCGAATGATGCAGTACGGGCAGAGTGCGATGTGCAGGTGGCGTCTGTTGCACGACTACTTTGGAGAAGAGATGGAAGAAGAGCGCTGCGGGAATTGCGATAACTGCGTTCATCCGTTGGAGGAGCAGATCGCTCTTCCGGAACGGGAGCGCGTGATTGCGTCGTTTTGAAGCGCGGGTCAGTGGCGTTGGAGCGCGGATCAGTGGGGCTGGAGATGAAGCGAGATGTTTGATTGGATCCAGTGGCCGGCCATGGTGGTCACGGTTATTGCGGCGTGGATGGTTGGGTCGCAGAGGAAGTTCAAACGGAACTGGGGATTCTGGCTGTTCCTGTTGAGCAACGTGTTGTGGATGGTGTGGGGTTGGCATGACGGCGCGTACGCGCTCATCGTGCTCCAGCTTTGCCTCGCGTTTCTAAACATCCGCGGAGCATTGAAAAATCGCACCTCGCTTTCGGGAGGGCAGTAGAGAAAGGATTTTTAGAATCTTCTAACCATGTGTCTCCCGCTTGCGGGAGGTTAGTAGAGAAAGATTTTTAGAATCTTCTAACCATGTGTCTCGCGCTTGCGGGAGGTAAGTGGAGAAAGGGTTTTTAGAATTTCCCTACCGTGTGTCTCGCGCTTGCGGGAGGTCCTGCCTGTGAGCGATCAAAGGACGTTTGAACGTTCTTACACGCGCCTGATATGCTGTGAGGCGTCTCGGATGCGTGTAAAGTTTGTAACCCTACTTATCCTCGTAATCTTCGCAGCCCAGTCGTACAACTTGACGGGCGGTGCTGTGAGCTCCGCGCGTTCTGTGTCTTCAGCGCCGCAGGGCTCCTCGTCCATGCTGGTCAACAGCACTGGAGACGAACCCGACTCCACGGTGGGCGACGGCCGCTGCGACACCGACGGAAACCCGTCAAACGGCGATCAGTGCACACTGCGCGCAGCTATCCAGGAAATCAACGTTACCCCCGCGAACGTTCTCAATTTCAATCTGCTGCCGAATAGTACGATCATTCTCAATACGGAATTGGAAGAGCTTACGGGAATGACGATCAATGGCCCAGGCTCGAGTCTGTTGACCATAAAGCGCAACCCGGCGCCAGGCACTCCTCAGTTTCGTATCTTCACCGTAACTCCACCCGCAGCCGTATTGATGACCGGCTTAACCATAACGAACGGCCGCGCGCCGGATGGACCGTTCCACAACGGAGCGCCGGGCGGAGGTATTTTCAACCAGGGCCTGCTCGAGCTTCGCGACGTAGTCGTCACTGGCAATCGCGCCGGCAACGGACACGTT
>DASRIM010000420.1:0-10660 GCA_035649995.1 Pyrinomonadaceae bacterium
CGAGTTGATGCCGTCGCAGTTGATCGTGCCGTGCATGTTCTCTTCGCGAAGCAGTCCTTCCGCGAGCATCTCGAGCGCCGCTTTTCGTCCGGCTTCAGCGCGTTTCTTCGGATCGAGATAGTGACCGGGATCGGTCCGTCGCTTCCACTCGAGCCACTGCCGGCGCGAGTTCTCGGTGTTGAGATCGTCTTCGATCTTGAATCCCATGTTGCGCGCGAAGTCCTGCGCGCCCTTGCCGACGATCAGATGATGGTCCGTGTTCTCCATCACCGCCTTTGCCACCAGCGACGGCGTGCGCACGCCTTCAAGGGCGCCAACCGCCCCGGCGCGCTTCTTCGGGCCGTGCATGACGGACGAGTCGAGCTGGACTACGCCGTCGGCATTCGGCAAGCCGCCGTAACCGACGCTGTCGTCAAGCGGATCGAGCTCGACGATATTGACGCCGGCGATGACGGCGTCGAGCACGTCTGAACCGCCGGTGATCATCGTGAACGCCTTCTGCACGGCGGTCACGTTGCCGCCGTTTTTGAAGCGGTTGCCGTTGGCTGAAGAAATAACGAGCGGTTTGACGGCGCTCTGTTTGAGGATCGTCGGGAATGCGGTCACTTCATTCGCAGCAGCCAGCGTCAAACCGGCGACCGCACTCGTGCGCATGAAATCACGGCGTTTCATTTTTTTAGTCATGGTGGGCCAATTCAATCACGATGCAGACCGTAGATCAATACGGATCCGGTTAATTGTCTTCCAAAGCTTCTTTGATTTTTTCGGCTGTCTTCGGGCCGATGCCGTCGACCATGTCGAGGCCGCCGCCGGCGACGAAGGTTTTCAAGTCGTCGAGTGAAGAAACTTTGAAACGTTGATGAAGCATCGCCGCCGTCTTGGGGCCGATGCCGGGAAGTTCCATCAGGTCGAGGACGCTCTCCGGTGTCTCGGCGATGAGTCTGTCCCACGCGTCAAACGAGCCGCGCGTCAGGAGCTCGATCACCTTGCCGGCGATTGCTTTGCCGACGCCGGGAATAGTTTGCAAACCGGCGACGCCTTCCTGTTCGGCGATCTGCTTCAACGGCGTGGGCCAAACTTCGATTGCCTCCGCTGCGTTACGATACGAGCGCCAGCGAAACGGATCGTCGTCACGCAGTTCCATCAAGGCAGCAAGACGATAGAACCTGCGGGCGATGGCTTCGTTGTCCATGAAACGATAATATCAAAAGCGCTATCGTGACTAACATTCTTCCAATCCGTGTTCTCTATGAATCGCGCATAACGAAACACGGATGTGACCAGGAGACCCCAGTTTGAAGACACGACGAGAACTGCTCGCGGCGATGTCAGTCGCCGGCGCGGGCGCGTTGCTGATTGGTTGCCGCACCTCCCCGAATCAAGCGGGTAGTATTACGAACGACGAACCGAGGGACGTGTCTGGTCCGGCTGAGGTGACGGCGAATGAGGACCTGATGCGTGAACACGGCGTGTTGCGGCGCGCGCTGATCGTCTATCGCGAGACGGCGGCCAGGCTCAAGCAGGATCCGGCGTCGGTTTCGCCGGAGGCGTTGGAGAAGACGGCGTTGCTGTTTCGCGTTTTTGGCGAGGACTATCACGAGAAGAAGTTGGAAGAGGTGCACATCCTGCCGGTTGTTAAGAAGTTTCGCGGGCCGGCGGCGGGTTATGTCGACGTGCTTTTGGCGCAGCATGCTCGCGGGCGCGAGATCACGGATTACATTTTGTCGGTGACGAAAGCGGATCGTATTCCGTCGAACGCCGTGGGACCGTTGGTGAGTGCGATGGAGTCGTTTGCAAGGATGTATGAGTATCACGCGGCGATTGAAGATACGGTTGTGTTTCCGTCGTGGAAAGCGTCGCTCGGCGAGGCAGAGCTCGATGAGCTGGGCGCGAAGTTTGAAGACATCGAAGCGGAGCATTTTGGCGGTGACGATGGTTTTGAGTCGGCGGTGTCGAGGATGCTGGAGATTGAAACCAGCCTCGGTTTGGGAAGTCTCGAAACCTTCACCGCACCCGCGCCAGCGAAACTCTGATGGAAATGTATACCAAACGAATTCTTTCTACGTGTGATCCGCTAGTGCTAGTCGCTTTACTTTTCCTGCCGTAAGTATGACAATGCGCGCTCACCCACGCATAAAATAAATCGGACGGAGCGCCTCACAACCCTCCAGGCGCCTCAATCCTTAACCTCTAATCTTAAGGAGCCTAAATGACTTTCACACAATTCGCCGACGAACCCGATCAGGAAGAACGTATCGCCAAACTGCGCCAGGAACTGGAAAGACTCGGCGGCAACGCGCTATCGCTCGAATCAATGCCGGCCGACATGGAGGAAGAGTTCCTGCGGCAAGTCCTGGAATACGAAAACGCCGAACCGACCACACTGTTCCGCTTGCTCGAAAACTCGGGCCTCGACATCCCGCAACCCGACCAACTCGACGACGACGCCGTGACGATCAAGTTGAAAGAGATCGTCGAACGCATGGCGACACTCGGCGCGTACCTGCTGCACACCGATCATCTGACGGATCGCGAGCTGTACGTCTATCTCTTCGCCGACGGACTACGCGAAGAAGCAGTGCTCTTTCCCGAGAACCCGAGCTACGCCTACATGATCGACCTCACCGGCAGCGGCAGCGATGCAGATAATCAAATCTATCTGAAGTACTACGCCGACGAGGAGCACCGTCAGCAGTGGGCCCGCGACTGGCCGGACGATCCCTTGCCGGAACACGAAGATCCGCCGTTCGAGCGCGACCGCTTTCTGCCACAGTCGCCGCATGGATGACGCGCCCGTCAGGCGACGATCATCGTGCCGGTCCCTTTATCGGTGAAGACTTCGGACAACAGCGCGTTGCGATTGGAGCCGCTGATGATGTGCGCGCTGTGAACGCCGCGCCGCAACAGCGTCGCGATGTTCTGAAGTTTGGGGATCATGCCCCCTGTCGCGGCCCCGCTGCTGATGAGCTCATCAGCTTCGGCGGCCGTCAGGCGCGATAGCTTCGTCTGCGCGTCGCCCGGCGTGAGATAGATGCCGTCCACGTCGCTGAGAAGTATCAACTTCTCGGCTTGTAATTGGACGGCGATCTCGGCAGCGATCGTGTCGGCGTTGATGTTGAAGACCATCCCCTCGTCGTCCGCGCCGAGCGAGGAGATGACCGGCAGGTAACCGTGGTCCAATAGTACGGTGAGCAGTCGTGCGTTGATCTGCACGACGTCGCCGACGTGGCCGAAGTCTACTTTGTCGCGCACGCCCGTTTCCCGGTTCAGGATCTCTTTCGGCGGGCGGCGTTCGGCGTGGACGATGTTGCCGTCGACGCCCGACAAGCCGACAGCTTCGATACTGCGGTGGCGCAGCGCTGCCAGAATGTCGGTGTTGATCTTGCCGGCGAAGATCATCTTCGCCATTTCGAGCGTGGCGTCATCGGTGACGCGGCGGCCTTCGATGATCGTCTGTTCGATGCCAAGCTTGTTCGCCAGCTCACTCAGTTGCTTGCCGCCGCCGTGTACGACGCAGATGCGGATCCCGACCTGGTGCAGCAGCGCCAGCTCTTCGGCAAGCGACGTGAGGTTTTCCTGCTGGTCGGTGACTTTACCCGACAGCTTGACGACAAACGTGTGCCCCTTGAAGCGCTGGATGTACGGCAGCGCTTCGCGTAAGAGATCCAGACGTAATTGATTGTCGATCATGGACCGCAGATCTCACTCATCACTGCTTTTTGGACGTGCAGCCGGTTTTCGGCCTCGTCGATCACTACGGATGAACGCGAGTCGATCACGGCGTCAGTTACGATCACGTTGCGACGCACCGGCAGACAGTGCATGAAGATCGCGTCGTCGGTTTGGGCCATCTTTCGTTCGTTGACGATCCATTTGTGACGATATTGCGCGCGCGTGATGGTGTCCTGCTCGTCGCGCCCGTAAAACTGTTTCGCGCCCCAGCTCTTTGCGTAGATCACTTCCGCGCCCGCGAAAGCGGCGTCGATGTCGTTGGTGATTGTGACGCTGCCGCCTGCTTCGGTCGCGAGCCGCCTCGAGTTGCCGATCAGCTCTTCGTCGAGGTCGTAACCCGGTGGATGCGCGATCACGAGGTCGTGGCCCATCTGCGCCGCGGCCAGTGCGAAACTGTTCGGCACCGCCATCGGCAGCAGTTTCGGGTGCCACGCCCACGTCAGCACCACGCGCTTTCGTCCGGCGCCGAGTTTCTCGCGAATCGTCATCATGTCGGCCAGCGACTGGCAGGGATGATGCATGGCGGATTCGAGATTGATTATCGGCACGGACGCGTACTTCGCAAACGAGCTCAGAATCGGATCAGTCCGCTCTTCCTGCCAGTCTTTGAGCTTCGCGAACGTCCGCACTCCGATCGCGACGCAATACCGTTCGAGCACACGAACAAACTCGGCAACGTGCTCCGTTTTATCACCGTCCATCACGGCGCCCTCGCGATGCTCGAGCGTCCAACTCGTGCCGCCCGGCTCGAGCACCACCGCGTTTCCGCCGAGCTCGTAGATCCCGACCTGCATCGACGCGCGCGTCCGCAAACTCGGATTGAAGAACACAAGCGCCACTGACTTCCCCGCCAGCGGCTGCGAGCGATCTTCACCTCGCTTGAAGCGGAGCGCCGCATCGATCAGTTGGTTGAGATCGACACCTAACGTATTCAGGAAGTGCATATCTCTGTTAACTCTGTTACGAACAGATCCACCTCGTCAACACTCAAACACAGCGGGGGTAAGAGCCGCAGCACATTTGCGTCGCTCGACGTTCCGGTGATGATCTTCCGATCCAACAATGCCTTGTGAATCGGCGCCGCTTTGTCGTTGAACTCGAGGCCCAACAGAAAGCCGAGACCGCGCACCCCGACGATCTGCTCAATCTCGCGCAAACGCTCTCGCAAGTGGGCTTCAACCGTTTTCACGTTGGCGAGCATCTCGTCCTTCTGGATCGCTTCGAGCGTTGCCGTAACCGCGGCCATCGCCAACATTCCGCCGCCAAACGTCGTGCCCAGGTCGTTCTCTTTAATGTGCGAGCTGATCGCTTCGGTCACGAGGCACGCGCCGACGGGAACTCCGCTGCCGAGCGCTTTCGCCAGCGTCACAATGTCCGGCACAACTCCGTCGCCCGCCGCCGTGCCCGCAAAAAACCATTCACCCGTGCGGCCGACACCCGTTTGCACTTCGTCATAGATCAGGACCACGCCGCTTTCGTCGCACAACTCGCGGAGCTCGCGATAAAACGCGGGTTGGGCCATGCGCACGCCCGCCATCGACTGGATCGGCTCCAGCATGATCGCGGCGACAGAGTCGTCGACGAGTGCGCGTACGGATGCAATGTCGCCAAACTCAGCTTGAAGATGGCCCGGCACGTTCGGTTTGCCGAGCTCGCGATACTTGCCGAGAAACGTCGCGCTGATCGCGTCCGCGGTACGCCCGTGAAAGCCGCGATCGAACGTAATGATCTTCTCGCGTCCCGTGGCCATGCGGGCCATTCGCATAGCGTTCTCGTTTGCTTCCGTGCCGGAGTTGCAGAAGAAGGCTTTGGTCAACGCCTTCGGACAGATCGACACGAGCTTCTCCGCCGCGCGAGCGCGCGCTTCGGAGTAGACGAGGTTCGAATAGAACAACAACTTGCCCGCCTGCTCGCCGATTGCCTGGACCACGTGCGGATGTGAATGACCGGTCGCGGCTACCGCGTGCCCGCCGTACAGATCGAGATACTTGTCGCCGTCGCTCGTGTAGATCCAGACTCCTTCGCCACGTTCAGCGGCGATCGGCATCTTCTTGTACGTAGCGAGTTGAAACCGGTCTTCGATCTCGACCACAGATCTCATGGGTTTGTTCCTACGAGCAGCAAGCCTGTCTTTTCATCCAGGCCGAACATGAGATTCATGTTTTGCACCGCTTGTCCGGCGGCGCCTTTCACGAGATTGTCGATAGCGGAGAAGACGACGATCTGCTTGCCGCGCGCGGCGAATCCGAGGTCGCAGAAGTTGGTCGTCTTCACCCAGTTGATGTCGGGCGAACCGTCGACGAGGCGCACGAAGAAGGAGTCGCGATAGTACTCTGCGAACAGTTCTCGCAACTGAGCTTCGCTGAGATCCGTTTTTGTTTCCGCGTAAATGGAGGCGAAGATCCCGCGCGAAACCGGCAGCGAGTGCGTCATGAACACCAGTTCGCTGGTCCAATCGCCGACGTGTTCGAGCTCCTGCTCGATCTCGGGCACGTGCTGGTGCGTGAATGGCTTGTAGGCGTAGAACGAGTTCATCCGCTGCGGATGGTGCGTGTTCGCCGCGGCCTTCGCGCCCGAACCGGACGAACCGGTCTTCGCGTCCACGATCACGCGCCCGCTCAGGGTTGCATTGGCGACCAGCGGAGCCAGTCCGAGAAGCGTCGCGGTCGCAAAGCAGCCGGGGTTCGCGATGAAACGCGCGCCGCGGATCGCTTCGCGATTCGTCTCGGTCAAACCGTAGACAAACTCGCCCTGCGATTGCATCGCGGTGTGCGGTTGTTTGTAGTGTTTCTCGAAGAGGGCCTGATCGCGCAGGCGAAAGTCGCCCGAGAGATCGATGGCTTTGATTTCAACGGGCAGGCGCGGGACTATGTCCATCGCCTGCCCGTGCGGGAGCGCGAGGAAAACACAGTCGACCCCGTCGAGGTTTTCCGGCGCTGCGGCGAAACTGAGTTCAGTCAAGCCGTTGAGATTTCGATGCACGTCGCCGACACGCTTTCCAGCCTGCTCGTTAGCGGTGACGAACACCACTTCGACGTCAGGGTGGAACAGTAAAATCCGCAGCAACTCCGAGCCGCCATAACCTGAACCACCAAAGATGCCAACACGGATCTTATTCATCATTAAACCGGTACGGTAGCCTGGACTTTCGCCATTACCAATTCGAACAATGTTTCACCTTCACGACGCGCGTTGGCGGCCGGTACGTTGAACTGCGTCTTGATGTAGTCGCTGCCCATCCGCGCGTCGGTAACCGATCCGGAGATCACGTCGACTTCGACGCCGCGCCGGCGCAGCAATTCAATTCCACCCCAGGCGCCGACGTAGTCTGACGCGCAGAAGACGAGCGCCGCCGTCGCGTCGAGCAGTTCAGCGTCGGCGAAGACAGTGTCAACCGAGTAGCCGCCGAGAATGCCGTCGCCCAACTCGATCACGATCAGATCGGGATTAACTTCATTCAGTCTCGCGATGATGGTCTTGGCCATCGGCGCCAGATCTTCGACGTCGACTGTAGACGGCAGACCGCAGTCGAGAAAACTCGCAGTCAGCGCAGCGCCGTGATCGGCCATGTTCAACGTGTCGCGCAGACATGCGACTCCCGAAAGTTTTCCGGCGGCGACTTTCAATCCCGCGCGTGTCGCCTGTTTGATCAGTTCGGTCGCTGCGTACGTCTTGCCGCTGTTCATGCTCGTCCCTGCAATCATGACGATCGGCGCCGTCTCTTCGAGATTCGCTTTGAGAGGCAGACCCGCGTTCGCGATGTTCAATACGCGGCCGGTCTCGTCGCAGACGAGTCCTTTGACTTCCAACTTGATCGCGTCGCCGAGACTGGAATGATGTCCGGTGCAACAGCCGATCACGCCGCCCATATTGAGCAGGTGCAACTCATCGCCGGCCTGTACCGTGGTAGGCACATCGCCGACAAAACCCTTCAACGCGCGACGCCGTCCGAGCACGCCAATGAACAAGTCGCCCGGATTGATCTTCGCGAGCCGTCCGGTTGGCAGTTCGAGCATGTTGTAAGTGGCGCTGTGGGTCAGCGCGCGAACGACAACGACGTCGCCGGCCCTGGGCGATGACGTTGAAGTGATGATGCCCACAGTTTTCGACAAGCCCAGCGGCGACGTGGCCGATCCGATCTTGTCAACGTCCACAACGGTGATCTCAGGCGTTATTGTCATTGTTCCTGCTTCCTCCCAATCTCAGCCGTAACGCGTTGAGCTTGATGAACCCTTCAGCGTCGCGTTGGTTGTAAACCGTGTCAGCCTCAAAGGTGGCGATGTTTTCGTCGTAGAGTGAATATGGCGAGCGCCGCCCGACGACGATCGTGTTTCCGCGATAGAGCTTCAGCCGCACGTCGCCGCTCACCTTCAACTGCGTTTCGTCGATCATCTTGCGCATGAGCTTGAACTCGGGCGCGAACCAGAAACCGTAATAAACACTCTCGGCAAACTTCACGCCCAACGAATCGCGCAGGTGCATCACTTCGCGATCGAGCGTGATCGACTCGAGCGCGCGATGCGCCGCGTGCAGGATCGTGACGCCCGGCGTCTCATAAACGCCGCGCGATTTCATTCCGACGAAACGGTTCTCGACGAGATCGACGCGTCCGATACCGTGCTTGCCGCCGAGGTTGTTCAGCGTTTCCAGCAGCGTGACCGGATCGAGTTTCCGCCCGTCGATCGCCACCGGTTCACCCTTCTCGAACGAGATCTCGACGTACTGTGCTTCGGCGCTCGCGTTTTCCGGCGAGCGCGTCAGTTGAAAAATATCCTCGCGCGGCTCGTTCCACGGGTCTTCGAGGATGCCGCCTTCATACGAGATGTGCATCAGGTTGGCGTCCATCGAGTACGGCTTTGCGGCCGTTGCCGTGACCGGGATCCCATGCTCCTTCGCGTAGGCCATCAGGTCGGCGCGCCCTTTGAAGTCCCACTCACGCCACGGCGCGATCACCTTGATGTCGGGCTGGAGCGCGTAGTACGTCAGTTCAAAACGCACCTGATCGTTGCCCTTGCCGGTCGCGCCGTGCGCGACTGCGTCGGCGCCTTCCTGCTGCGCAATCTCGATCTGTCGCTTCGCGATCACGGGACGCGCCAGCGACGTACCCATCAAATAGACACCTTCGTAAACCGCGTTCGCCTTGACGGCGGTCCAAACGTAATCGCGCACAAACTCCTCGCGCAGATCCTCGACGTAGAGTTTCGACGCGCCGGTCGCTTTTGCCTTCTCCTCGAGCCCGGCCAGCTCCGCGCCCTGGCCCACGTCGGCGCAGTAACAAACGACCTCGCAGCCGTAATGCTCTTTCAGCCAGCGGAGCATGACGGACGTATCGAGTCCCCCCGAGTATGCAAGTACGATTTTTTTAATTTTGGTCATCCGTGTTTCCAAACAATTTCCAAATTCGCTTCGTCACGGTCCTTTGGTCACGCACGGCGATGAAGATCGTGTCTTCACCAGCGATCGTGCCGACGATCTCGGGCATCGCCGCCGCGTCGATTTCGACTGCAACTGCCGACGCGAGCCCCGGAACAGTGCGGGCGATTACTAAACTGTCACCCGCATGGTCTAAACTCAGCAGGCCGCGCGCGGCGGTTCCGTTTGTTCGCGGCAACGTGTAGTGGCCGTGATATTTGACGACGCCGAGCTCTTCCAGATCGCGAGAGACACTCGACTGCGTCGCCGGCACGCCGGCTCTCTCGAGCAGCGCGCGCAGGTCTTCCTGAGTGCCAATGGGCCGGGCCTGAATCAGGCTCAAAATCTTCTGTTGCCGCTCGCGCTTATTCATCTCAGCTTATGCAGTCAACTTGCATAATTGCTGCATAGATGCATAAACTAGCACGCGAGTTGGATGCAGGTCAATCGGAGGTGAGTGTTTTATGTGGGGTGGCAGATTCACGGACAAAACGGATCCCGGCTTTGCCGCGTTCAATGACTCCTTCAGCTTCGATCGGCGCCTGTTTGCCGCCGACGTCACCGCCAGCATCGCGTACTCTCAGGCGCTGGAAACCGCGAACGTCATCAGCGCTGAAGAGGGAAAGCAGATCCGTCTGGCGCTGCAGCAGATTCTCGAAGACGGTTGCAGCGACGATGCGCGTTACGAAGACGTGCACTCGTTTGTCGAGGCGCGGCTGGTTGAGTTGACGGGCGACGCCGGCCGCAAGCTGCACACCGGCCGCAGCCGTAACGATCAGGTTGCGACTGACTTCCGCATCTGGCTGCGCCAGGCGATCGACGCGCTGCGCGACGTCCTGCGCAACACTCAATCAGCACTGCTCGACTTCGCCGAAGCGAACCGCGAAGTCGTCATTCCCGGATACACGCACCTGCAACGCGCGCAGCCGGTGCTGCTCGCGCACTGGGCGCTCGCTTATTTTGAAATGCTTGAGCGCGATCGCGAGCGGTTGATTGACGCGCGGCGGCGAGTGAACGTGATGCCGTTGGGATCGGCGGCGCTCGCGGGAACGTCTTTCCCTATCGATCGCGAGGCGCTGGCGACGACGCTTGGTTTCGACGGCGTTTCGCGAAACAGTCTCGACGCGGTCAGCGATCGCGATTTCTGTGTGGAGTTTTTGAGCGCGTGTTCGCTGATCATGGTCCACCTCTCGCGGCTTGCGGAGGACGTCATTCTGTACGCCACGAGCGAGTTTGGCTTTTTCGAGTTGGGTGACGCGATCGCCACCGGTTCGAGTCTGATGCCGCAAAAGAAGAATCCCGATTCGATGGAGTTAGTGCGCGGGAAGGCGGGGCGTGTGTTTGGCGACCTGGTCGCATTACTGACGACCTTGAAAGGGCTACCGCTCGCTTATAACAAAGACATGCAAGAAGACAAGGAGGCGGTCTTCGATGCTTTCGATACGGTGACGACTTCCTTGCAGGTAACAGGCACCGTGCTGCGGAACATCAGTGTTAAGAGCGGTATCGCGTTAAG
>DASRIM010000421.1:0-3318 GCA_035649995.1 Pyrinomonadaceae bacterium
CCTTTTCGCTGCCGGCAATCATCAGCCGGACGCATTCAGGCAAGCTCGCGCCTGCGCGATCCAGACCTTCCAACCACTCCTGCCAAAACTGCGCGGGAAGATTCAGCACGCTCACTCGCTCATGCTCGACGAACCGCGGCAACTCCGCCGGATCAAGCACACGCTCGCGCGGAAGCACGATCGCGGCGCCTGCCAGCAGCGTAGGAAAGATCTCTTCAGCCGCGACGTCGAAACTCAACGAAGCAAACTGAAGCACGCGATCCGATGCTCGAAACTCATACTCCTGGGCCACCGCAAAGCAATGTTCCGTCAGCGCGCGGTGCGTAATGACGACACCCTTCGGCGTTCCCGTGGATCCTGACGTGTAGATGACGTAAGCGGCGTTATCCAGACTCAGGTTGTGGTCCACATCGATGGCCGGCATACCGGCGCTTGACGTCAACACTTCGTGCGTGAGTAACACCTGAGCGCCAACGTCCGAGAGCATGAATGCGCGGCGCGCCTCCGGATACGAAGGATCGAGCGGCACGTAAGCTCCGCCTGCTTTAAGTATCCCAAGCAGCGCGACGACCATTTCAATCGAACGTTCCAGCATCACAGCCACCGGAACTTCTGGTCCAACACCGGCGCTCCTCAAGTAATGCGCGATCTGATTGGCGCGGCGGTTCAGTTCCGCGAACGTCAAAGTGTCACTGTCGCAGACGACCGCAATGCTTTCCGGCGAGCGCGCAACCTGCTCTGCAAACAATTCAGAGACAAAGCGCGGAGCATAAGCGCGCGCAGTCCGGTTCCACTCGGTCTCTAAGCGGCGACGCTCCTCTTCATCCATGAGCGGCAACTCGCTCAGCCTCTGTCCGGGCGCATTGGCGATACTCTCCAGTAAAATTCGCCAGCGTTCGAGCAGCGTGCGGATCGTCTCGGCCTCGAAAAGATCCGTGCTGTACTCCGCCGTCACCACGAGCCCGCGATGACTCTCGACGACGTCGACGCTCAGGTCGAACTGGCTCGCCACGCCTTCGACGGCCACCGGGCTCAACGTCAATCCCGACATCGGAAGATCCTCTTTAGGAGTGTTCTCGAGCTGAAACATCACCTGGAAAAGCGGGTTGCGGCTGAGACTGCGTTCGGGCTGTAGTTCCTCGACGAGCAACTCGAACGGCATGTCCTGATGCGCATAAGCGTCGAGCGTTACTTTGCGAACACGGCCCAGAACGTCCGTGAAACTCGGATCGCCGGAAAGGCCGGTGCGCAACACGAGCGTGTTGACGAAGAAGCCGATCAGGTTTTCGATCTCTATACGGTTGCGATTTGCGATCGGCGCGCCGATGACGATCTCGTCCTGACCCGTGTACCGACAGAGCAGAACTTTGAACGACGCGAGCAAAAGCATGAAAAGCGTCGCGCCTTCGCGGCGACAGACGTAGCCGAGCGCTCTGCTCAAGCTGGACGGGAATTCGACGGTGATCGTCGAGCCGCGAAAACTCTGCACCTCAGGACGCGGGCGGTCAGCCGGCAGGTCCAGCACCGGAAGATCGCCCGCGAGTTGTTGGCGCCAGTAAGCGAGATGTTTGTCCAACACTTCGCCGGCGAGCCAGTTTCGCTGCCAATGCGCGAAATCGGCGTACTGGACCGGCAAGTCTTCCAGCGGCGACTCTTTGCCCGCGCCTTCACTGAACGCCTTGTAGAGCGCGCCCACTTCGCGCACCAGAACTCCCTGCGACCAACCGTCGGAGACGATGTGATGAACCGTAAGCAACAGCACGTGCTCTTCAGGCGCCAGCCGCACGAGACCGGCACGTATCAACGGGCTGCGAGTCAAGTCGAATGGTTTACCTGCTTCTTCTCGCGCCAGCTCCAACATCCGCGACTCCCGCTCATGTTCGGGCAGCAGCGTGAGGTCGATCAGATCGAGTTTCAAATCAGGCGGTGGTCCAACAAACTGCACCGGCTGATCGTCAACCATGCCGTAATACGTCCGCAGCACCTCGTGCCGGCGCACGACTTCGTTCAGCGTGTACTCGAGCGCCGCGGTATCGAGCGATCCGCTGAGACGCACCGCCGTCGGAATGTTGTAAGCGGACGTACTCGGCTCCAACTGATAGAGGAACCACAAACGTTGTTGGGAGAACGACAGCAGTAGATTGCGGTCACGAGGCACAGGGACGATCGGCGGAGCGTGCAAACCGTTTTCGCTGCCCAACGTTGCTTCGACCTGCGCCGCCTGCGCTGCGAGTGTGGGAAACTCGAAGAAGAGTTTCAGCGGCAACTCCAGTCCGAAGTGTGCTTGCACCCGAGATACAAGCCGCATCACGAGTAGCGAATGCCCGCCGAGATCGAAGAAATCGTCGTCGACGCCGACGCGATCGACATTCAGAACATCAGTCCAGATGCCGGCCAGCAACTCTTCAACAGGCGTTCGCGGCGCTGCATAAGCTGAATCCAAAGGCATGTGAATCGCATCCGGATCGGGCAATGCGCGGCGATCGACTTTCCCCTGCGGCGTCAGCGGCAGTTCGTCGAGGATGACGAACGCCGAAGGGATCATGTAATCCGGCAGCGTAGATCGCAGGCTCGTTTGCAACTCCTGAATGGAGACAGCATCGCCGACGACATAAGCGATCAGACGTTTGTCACCGCACTCGCGCGCGACGACAGCGGCCTGCCGCACTCGCGGCGCACACGCCAACGCAGTCTCCACTTCGCCGAGCTCGATGCGATAGCCGCGAATCTTGACCTGCTCGTCAGCCCGGCCGATGAACTCGATGTTGCCGTCCGGCAGGTAACGTGCGAGGTCGCCGGTGCGATAGAGCCGCGCGCCTGCGTCGCTGCTGAACGGATGCGGAACGAACCGCTCCGCCGTGAGACTCGCGCTGCGATGATAACCACGGGCCAGCCCATCGCCCGCGGCATACAACTCACCAACGACACCCGGCGGCGACAACTGCCCGTGCTGGTCCATGATGAAGACTTGCGTGTTTGCAATCGGCCGGCCGATGGGGATCGACCCGGCCTTTGACACCGTCTGCTGGTCGACAACGCAGCAACAAGTGAATGTCGTGTTTTCGGTTGGACCATAGCCATTGATGAGCCGGCACGAAGGAGCAGCGGCGATGAACCTCTTCACATGCGAAGGCGAAAGAACGTCGCCGCCGGCGAGCAGTTGTCTCAACGTGCTGAGAGCGTCGAGTTGCTCGTCGACCATTTGTTGAAACAACCCGGCGGTCAACCACAACGTCGTCACGCGATACTGCTTCAACGCGCGGCCCAGATCTTCAAGCGACGCCAATCCGGGCGGCATGAGCACCAGTTGCGCTCCGT
>DASRIM010000422.1:0-9336 GCA_035649995.1 Pyrinomonadaceae bacterium
AAGAACAGTGGCTCCGGTGGACGCGTGCCCGCCAGAGTTGGCGCTACGTCGCCCCACAGAGCGAGAATGCGCGATTGCGGGAAGTGCCAGCCCGCTTTGTTCAACTTCATGTCAAGCTGAATCGCGGCCGCTTTGTACAGACGCGGACGGCCAACGGCGTTGCCCGCATCGTCCCGGCAGGGATCCGCGAACGGTGCTCCCGGTTTCGGCGGAAGACCGTTCAGCGTGAAGCTGGCGGCGGTGCCGTCGGGACGGAAACTCGCGACCTGCTTCTGCGCGTGGAAGTTCATCGCCGCGATCTCTTCCGGCGTTCCGTTTTCGGGAATCGCTTTCGCGTCGGCTACCAGAATTTCCTTGCTGAAATCGAGACGCGTTTCGACGCTCTCGGCCTCGCCGCCAACGATGACGTGACGTGGTAGACCACCGTCGTCGATGGTGTCGAGCGGCGGGTGCGGCGGACGGTGTCCGGCGACGCCCGGAATGTAGAACGGATAACCCTTGAACTCCGCAGTGGGCATCGGAGGCATCGCGATTGTCGGTAGCGGCACGAGTCCGGGAATCGGAGTGCCCTTCGCGATCTCGCCGTCAGGCAGAGCGCGCGTGCCGTCGGCGGGACGTCCGTCGCCGTCGAGCTGCGTGCCTGTTTCGAACACGTCGTGCGTGCGCCACATTTCCCACATACCTTGCGCGAAGTGCGGGTAGAAGTGGCAGTGGAAGATCGAGTCGCCGGGCGTCTTGTTGCGATTGCCTGAGCCGCCGTGCGCGATCTCGGTAGTGAACGAATAACCCGGTCCGAGGGCCTGGCTATCGAGGTAGCTGGAGTTGTCGCTGTCGGGCGTGTTCAACCACTGGTGCGCGTGCAAGTGGTGGATGTGGTGTTCTTTCGGACCTGCGTGAACGACTCTCATTTTCACGTGGTCGTTCAGGTAGCTGTGGTGAACGTTTGACGGATCGTCGGGGAAGAGGACCTTGGTCGCCTTCGCGCCTTTGATCAGGTTGCCGCTACCGTCGGTGGTGTTAGCCGGAACGTCGACGATCTGCGCCGGGTCACCGACGGCCCACGCCGACAGGAAGAAGTCTTCGTACTTACATTCGGTACAGTTGGCCATCGGGCCGACGCCGAGACGGTTAGCGAGAATTTCCGCGCCGATGCCGCCGGTGCCGTAGTTGATGGCGAAGCCGTCCTTGACGCTGTAAAGCGTGTGCGAAAGAACGGGGTCTTCAAACTGGGGAAATGCCTGAATGGCTTTGATTTCGTCGTGATAGATGACGGTGAACTCGCGGAACGGCTGATCGCGATCAGGTTCCACGGCGTTCGGACGGTACGTGCCCGCCGGGAAACGGCCCTTGTTCGGACCCGTGATGACAGCGTTCAGGTCCGTGTGCACGATGTTGTTGTTCGCATCGAGCATCTTCAGGATCGGTTTACCAGCCTTGGGATGTCCCGCCGGATAAACTGCGTCGTAGTTCAGAACTGGTTGTCCGGCGGCGGTTTTCTTCGGCGTACCATCCACGTTCCTCTCGGTTGCCATGTCCATCTCTTCGGCAGTGATCTGCGAGCGATACCACTCGGCAGTTTTTGCCTGGACGTTCACTGAACCGAAGAGTCCCATCGCGAGCGAGCCGCCATCGCCTTCACCGCCTGTCGTTGCGGCGGTTGAATAAAGCAGGTGATTGCCCTCGCGTTGGGCCATAAAGGTGTAGGTTGCAGACGCGCCTGGATTAACGAGACTGCTCTGGTTCTGTCCGACGTTCGAGCCGTCAGAGAGAATCGTGCCGACGAGTTGCAGGCCCATCACATGCGCCGACGCGGTGCGTGTAGCGGGCGCGTTGTTCGCGGCAAACGAGTTGACGCTTGCAGCGTCTGGAGCCAGAAGGTTAGTAAAGTTGATTGCCAAACAATCGCCGGCGTTCATGCGCAAGGCGATCGGCCGAGGGCGCTTTCCGGGACGTAGTTGTACGTTGCCGGGAACCAGGCCCTTCGACGAGTCAATGGCGACGACGTCGCTCTTTAATGCGTAGATCATGCCGGCGGGATTGATAACGCCGAGACGGTTATAAATAAGGGCCTGGTCTAACGCGACCACATCAGCCTTAACCGTTCGCTCGCACGTCGCCGTGGGTGGCGATGTTTGAGCATGCGCGCCCACAGCCGCGACCAGCATAACCACTGCGGCGCAGCAGGACGAGAACAGCGACTGCCACGACCGCGTAGTGTTTCTGATGTTCATCAAATTTAACCTCGATATGGGAAGTTGACCTTGCTCGAAGTAAACAGTCTTCGAGCGATCAGAAGAGTCTGTGTTGAGTTTTATTTTGATTTTCGGCGCCGCGCGGACCAACGGAATTCGGTGGCGAGGCTTCATCAGAAGTTCATCTGTCGAGTCGGCCTTCTTTGAGCAATCAGTGTGCCCGGGAGGATCTGCTTGTTTGTTGGTTTTCGGCGTGTTCCAAGTTGGAGTTGAGTGGGTGTGGGGTGTTCCACCACAGAACACGTTTTAGTCAGTGTCGGCGCCGCCGCGCAAACCGAAAATCTTCATCTTTCGATACAGCCTCGGGCGGTGGTAGTTGAGAATCTCGGCGGTCCTTTTGACGTTTCCGCCGGTTCGTTGAAGTGTTTGAGCGATCGCTTCACGCTCGATCTCTTCCATGGTGAAGTACGGTGGAATCACGCAGCGAAACTCGCCGGGTTGGGTGGCGTGAAGTTGTTCCGGCAGAGATTCGGGCGTCAGTTTATCTTCCGTTGCGAACAGCACTGCGTGCTCGATCACGCTTTCCAGCTCGCGCACGTTCCCCGGCCACTCGTAACGCATCAGCAGAGCAAACGCGGGCGTCGAAATCTCGCGAATACGCTTCTTGTATTTTTCCGCATACTGCGCGAGGAAACGATTGGCAAGTAGCGGTACGTCGTCGAGTCGCTCACGCAGCGGCGGCGATTTGACTTTGATCGTGCTGACGCGGAAATAGAGATCCTTGCGAAATGTACCGTCATTGATCATCTTTGCCGTATCGCGATTGGTAGACGATACCAGACGAAAATCGACAGTGATTTCGTGTTCGTCGCCGACTCGACGAAGTTTTCGCTCCTGAAGCACGCGCAGGAGTTTGGTTTGCAGATGAAGCGGCATCTCGGCGATCTCGTCGAGGAGCAAGGTGCCGCCGCCGGTCGCTTCGATCAATCCGCGCTTGTCGCGATCCGCGCCGGTGAATGCGCCTTTCTTGTAGCCGAACAACTCTGACTCCATGAGCTCGTGCGGGATCGCAGCGCAGTTGATACGTGTGAACGGGCGATCAGCGCGCGGGCTCTGAAAGTGGAACGCCGACGCGATCAACTCTTTGCCTGTCCCCGATTCGCCTTCGATGAGGACGGAGGCATCAGACGGAGCGGCAGTGCGGATGATCGAATGGATTTGCCGCATTTTCGGATCGCGTCCGATGATGCCGAAGTCTTCGCTGTCTCCGCTCAACGCGCTCTTGAGCGTGCGGTTTTCGCGTTTGATTGCCTCGAACTGGAGGGCGCGTTCAATCAGCGTCGTCACCTGGTGGCTGGTGAACGGTTTTTCGATGTAGTAGAAGGCGCCGCGTTTGATGGCTTCGATAGTGATGTCGAGCGAGCCGTGCGCGGTCATCACGATGACTTCCGTCTCCGGTGTTTCGCTCTTGATGCGGGTTAGCAGCTCGATGCCGGTGTCGTCCGGCAGACGCAGGTCGGTGAAGACGAGGTCGTAAGGAGTGCCTTTGAGTAACTCTCTCGCCTCACTCCCGGTTTTCGCGATGTCAACATGATGTCCCAACTCGGTCAGGATCAAATCGAGCGCATCAGTGACGCTCGGCTCGTCGTCGATCACAAGGATTCGGCTGGCAGGCATTATTTTTCTCTATTGGGGTATTGAGTAGCAGTATAGCTTGCACACAAAATAACGGAAAGTTAGCGAACGCCTCACAGTTGTTATACAGGTTCTGCATCCCTGACTGGTCTTACCTGTGAAATATCAATCCGAATATTGGTCAGAAATAAGTCTTGACAACTCAATCCGGCTGACATGAGAATGGCCGCGATTTCCGCAAAATATCATTAAACAAACCGGGCTCCCGATACTAGTGAGGTCAATTGGTTAGACCCCCGAAGGTTCAAATTCAAAGTAGCACTCTATCTGTAGCGTCGTTAGATACAAGTGCGAGAGGCGGGAAGACGCAGGTCGCCGCGACCTCGTTTCTGGCCCTCTTCTCCATCGTCGGCCTCGCGCTCTACGGCCTGCCTTTCTTCTACGACTTCATGGTCAGGGACTTTAACTGGACCAGGGCCGAGGTCACTTCCGGCAACTTTTACAGCAAGCTCCTGATCGGTCCGCTGTTCGGCTTTCTTGCCGGTTGGATCATCGACCGCTTCGGGCCGCGACGGATGATGATGGCCGGCATCATGATGGCCGGCATCGCCCTCGTGGGTTTGAGTTTCACGACCACGCTCGCGTTCTTTTACTTCTTCTATTTATTCAACGCGCTTGGCTACGTCTGTGGCGGACCGCTGCCGAACCAGGTGCTGATCTCGCGCTGGTTCAACGAGGCGCGAGGCAAGGCGATGGGGTTTGCGTATCTGGGCATCGGTCTCGGCGGCGCCGCTGCGTCACAGCTTGCGAATTGGCTGACCCAGCAGTTTGGCTGGCCCGGAGCGCTGCGGACTTTGGGAATCCTCATAATCGTGATCGCACTGCCGATGGCCTTCTTTGTGAAAGAAAGTCCCGGCACTGATGCAAGCCAGCCGGCGACAACCACTCCTGTATCCATCGGCGGCGTTTTAAAGAGCTGGCAGTTTTACCTGCTGGCTATTGGAAGCATGTGCTCGATCGGCGCCGTGGGCGGCACTTTCCAGAATCTCAAGTTGTACATGACCGGCGATCTCTTTCGTGGTTTGTCTGTGCAGGAAGCTCAATCGGTAGCGGCTAATGTGCTTTCGCTCGTTTTGATCTCGAGTCTTGTCGGACGGATATTGATGGGCTGGCTCGCGGATCGTTTCGAGAAGAAGTACGTGATGTTGTTGATCTACTTGATCGTCGCTGGTTCGATTCCGCTTTTGTTCCTGGCGTCGAATCGTCCATTTCTATATCTCTTCGCGGTGCTCTTCGGCATCGGTCTCGGCGGCGACTACATGATCATTCCCTTGATGGCGGCGGAGCTCTTCGGTGTGAAAGTATTAGGGCGTCTGATGGGCGTCGTGTTGACGGCGGACGGGGTCGCCGAGGCGCTTGCGCCCGTGATCGTGGCCAAGACAAGAGACAACAGCGGCAGTTACGCGATCGGATTCAGTATCCTGATCGTCCTTGCTTTTGTGGGCGCCACGGCTGTGGCATTACTGCCGAAAAGAGATCGTGAAACACGAAGCTAGAAATCAGTCAAAGGTGGCGCTGGTTACCGGCGCTTCGCGCGGGATCGGGCGGGCGATTGCGATCGAGCTGGCGCGGGTTAACTACGACGTAATGATCAATTACGCGTCGAACCAGGCGGCGGCTGATGAAGCGTGTGATGCCGTTAAGGCTGCGAACTCTGATGTACGAGTAGAAACGTGTCGGGCTAACGTTGCGGACGCCGCCGAACGTGATGAACTGTTGCGGCAGACGCGCGCTGCGTTCGAACGTCTCGACTTGTTAGTCAACAACGCCGGTGTCGCTCCCGAGCAGCGTGTCGATCTGCTCGACGCGACGGTGGAGAGCTTCGATCGCGTCGTCGGAACCAATCTGAAAGGGCCGTATTTTCTGACGCAGGCAGTCGCGCGCTGGATGATCGAGCAGCGATCGTCCGCCGGCGCAGGCTATAGCCCCGCGATCGTCAACATCACTTCTATCTCTGCTTATACAGCGTCGCCGGAACGAGGTGATTACTGCGTTTCAAAAGCCGGGCTCTCGATGATGACGAAACTCTTCGCGGCCCGGCTCGCGAATGACGGAATCAGAGTTTACGAGATTCGGCCGGGCGTGATCGCGACCGATATGACCGAGGGCGTGAAAGCCAAATACGATCGCCTGATCGACGCTGACCTGACACCGATCAAGCGTTGGGGAACGCCTGAGGACGTAGGACGGGCCGTGGCCGCGATTGCTATGGACCTGCTTCCATTCTCAACCGGAGAAGTGATTAACGTCGACGGTGGCTTTCACCTGCGGCGCTTGTGATTATGGACCAATCGCTCTTGCGTAAAGTCGAAAACGCTTTTGCATTTGCGCAGCATCAGGTGCAAGCGCTGGCAGAGCGCGATCCGAATTTCTATCCGCTTTATACCGATGGCGGTCGCTGGCGTCATCAGAAACCCGCGTGGACGCATTGGTGCGACGGTTTTCTACCGGGGATGATGTGGATCTTTCATGAGGAGACTGGAGATCCGAAATGGCTCGAGTGGGCGAAGACTTATTCAACGCCACTCGAACCGCGCAAAGACGATCGCGAAGTTCACGATCTCGGTTTCATCTTCTATCACGGGACTTACAAGCGTTGGTACGACTGGACCGTCCGATCCGGAGCACCGGATCAATCGCTGAAAGACGTCGTGATACACGCGGGACGAACGCTGGCGCTTCGTTTTCACGAACGCGCCGGCTGTCTGCGCTCTTTCCACGGAGTTGATTCCAACTTCATCGACATCATGATGAACGTCGGCGTCATCTTTTACGCAGCGCTGGAAGCGAACGATCCATCTCTGCTGGAGATCGCGCAGCGGCACTGTTTGACGACGCGCCGAACGCTGGTGCGCGGCGACGGCAGCACGTCGCACGAAGGCATCTTCGATCTCGAGACGGGCGAGTTTCTGCGGCAGACGACGCAACAGGGTTATCGCGGCGATTCGTGTTGGTCGCGTGGTCTGGCGTGGTCCTTGTATGGCTTTGGAACTTGCTACGGGTTGACGCGGGAGCCGATCTACCTCGAGACCGCGCAACTGAATGCGGAGTACTGGCTGAGCCACGTTCCCGAGAACGGCATCGCGCCCTGGGACTTCGATGCGCCGGAGTCTGGGCCGTTGAGTCGTGCGCAGGTCGATACGAGTGCGTCCGCGATTGCGGCTGTCGGGTTGTTCAATCTCGCCGCGTATTCGGCCGGCGAAGCGCGCCGCAGGGCTTATCTCGACTGTGCGTTGAGAACGATCGACGCGTTGTGTACTGACTATTTAGGCGAGAGCGTCGAGGGCTGGGAAGGAATCCTCCGCGGCGGCGTGTATCACATTCACAAGGATCTGGGAGTGGATGAGTCGGTGATGTGGGGTGAGTTCTTCTTCGTCGAAGCGCTCCAACGCGCGCTGACAGTGTTGCGTGGAGTATGAGCGAACGAACCTATCCAGCCGTTGGCGGCATGCGCAGCGTTGCGGACTTCAAGAACCATCTCGAAAGTCTGGGGTTATCTATTCCGTGTGACGAGACGATCGAACCAGGCGGCGCGCTCGCGCAACCGTTCGACTTCCACGGCAAAAGGATCGGTAATCGTTTTTGCATTCATCCGATGGAAGGTTGGGATGGGACCATCGATGGCCGGCCGACCGATGCGACCCTGAGACGTTGGCGGCACTTTGGGTTGAGCGGAGCCAAGTTGATCTGGGGCTGTGAAGCTGTTGCCGTCAGTCACGACGGCCGCGCGAACCCGAACCAACTCCTCTTGACTACGGATACGCAGCGTGAACTTGCATCGCTCAAGGAAGCTTTGATCGCTGCTCACGTCGAAGCGTGCGGCAGCGCTGACGATCTGTTAGTCGGGCTGCAACTCACGCATTCCGGGCGTTTCAGCCGTCCTAACGAAAAGACAAAAGCCGAGCCGCGCATTCTCTATCACCATCCTTTTCTCGACAGACGCGTCGGCGTCGACGCCAGTTATCCCGTACTCACGGACGATGACATCAAACGCATCATCGACGACTACGTGCGTGCCGCGCAGCTTGCGGATCAGATCGGTTTCGAGTTTGTCGACGTCAAGCACTGTCATGGCTATCTCGGGCACGAGTTTTTGAGCGCGCACACTCGCGAGGGTGATTACGGCGGCAGTTTTGAGAATCGGACCAGGTTCCTGCGCGAAGTCGTCGCAGGTATTCGTGCCGCTGCGCCGGCGTTGCAGATCGTGGTGCGCGTTTCCGCTTTCGATCTCGTTCCGTTCCGCCCCGATCCGGATCAAAGCCGGCCGGGTAAAACCGGGCCGGGAATTCCTGAAGCTTATGATGCACTGTTGCCATACTCCTGGGGCTTCGGCGTAAAGCGTGAGAATCCCGAAGAGTACGATCTCGCCGAGCCGATCAGCTTTCTGTCGTTGCTGCGGGAGTTGGACATCAGGCTTGTGAACATTTCGGGCGGCAGTCCTTATTACAATCCACACATTCAGCGTCCCGCGTTGTACCCACCGTCGGATGGTTATCAACCGCCGGAGGATCCGTTGATCGGCGTGGCGCGGCAGATGGAAGTCACGCGCTTGCTGAAACAGAAGTTTCCCGAACTGGTTTTTGTGGGAACGGGCTATACGTATTTGCAACAGTTTCTTCCGCTGGTCGCGCAGGCAGCGGTTCGCGAAGAGTGGGTTGACGTGATCGGGTTGGGGCGAATGGTGCTGTCGTATCCGGAGTTGCCGTTGGACGTGATCGGCGGACGCGAGCTACAGCGCAAGCGTATCTGCCGGACGTTCAGCGATTGCACGACGGCGCCGCGCAATGGCCTACCGTCGGGGTGTTATCCGTTGGACCAGTATTACAAAGAGTCCGTGAACGGCGCACAGTTAAAACAGATCAAGAATGCAACCGCTAAGTAGACGCAGCTTCCTGAATATCACGGAGACCAGGCCTGAACGCGCAGGCTTCTGGGTTCACGTCAATCGCACGGCGATGGCGTGTCGGTTTGAGGTGACGCTACCGATTGACGATCGGGCCGCTGTCGCAGTCGGGACCAGTGCTCTCGATCAGATCGACGAGCTCGAAGCGCAGTTGAGTGTGTTCAGAGATAGCAGTGAAATCAGTTTCATTAACAGGGAAGCAGGAAATCGGGTGGTTCAAGTCGAGCCTGCACTGTTTGATCTTCTCTCTTTGTGCAAGAAGCTGCACGAGGAAACTGAGGGAGCCTTCGACGTTACGGTCGGACCGTTGACGCGCTGCTGGGGTTTTCTAAAACGCGCCGGCCGTATTCCTGCTGTCGAAGACATAGAACACGCGCAAAGGGTGGTCGGCAGTGACAAGATAGTGCTCGATCGTGAAACACGAAGCATTCGCTTCCAGCGCGAGGGAATGGAAGTCAACCTCGGCAGCATCGGAAAAGGATACGCGCTCGATCGGATCGCGACTTCGATGCGCGGCCGAGTTGCGAGCGCGCTGCTAAACGCGGG
>DASRIM010000423.1:0-13352 GCA_035649995.1 Pyrinomonadaceae bacterium
TTGGACCATGGCTGGCCACGGTGTTCATCATTGCGCTCGGCTTGCTGTTTTTGCTGGTCCAACGGATCCCGTTGTGGCCGCAAAGAGGAGCAAGAGCAAAAGACGCAAAGGAGAAAACGTCCGAGCTGGTCCGCAGGGCTACGGCGAGCGGCGAGTTTCGCAAGAGCTTCGGCTTTCCTAACTTGATGGACGCGACGCTCCTGCGCGCGTTGGGCGTCAGTTTCATCGTCTGTTTTGTTGCGCTCGCCGCGATCTTCTACATCTTCACGTTATTCGAGCTCTGGCGTTTTATCGCCATGACCCAAGCCGGCGCGGGACTCGTTGTGCGTTACCTGTTTTTCTTAATGCCGCTCGTCGCCGTCGAGTTGCTGCCGGCGACGATGTTGATCTCCGTGCTTGTGACGTACGCGTTGTTGGCGCGGAGACAGGAAGCGATAGCGTGGTGGGCGTCGGGACAGAGCGTCTATCGTTTGATGTTGCCGGGGTTGTTTTTCGCACTGACCATCGCACTCGGCTCCTGGCTGATCCAGGAGCACGTCATGCCGGGCAGCAATCTCAAGCAGGACGCGCTGCGTGCCAGGATTCGCGGTGGTGAAGCGCGCGCCATCACGCGCACCGGACGGCAATGGCTGGCATCAACTGACACGCGCCGGTTTTATTCGTACGAGTTCGCCGAAGACGGCAGCTTGATGGAGCCGACCGTTTACGAACTCGACGACGAAGCGGTACACCTGGCCCAGGTCGTAAGCGGCAAGAGCGCGTCGTGGATCGACGCCACGCACTTGAAACTTACCGAGACTGAGACGCTGGCGCTGAAAGGCATGGAAGTCGAACGACGTTCGGAGCCGGAAACGGTTTTTGCCGGCGTCGAATCGCCTGCCGTTTTCAAGCCGACGATCGACAAGCCGTCACAACTCAGCGCCAGCGACTTGCAGCGCTATCTCGACGCCGCCAAGCAGCGTGGAATGGACGTTTCGACGATGGCTGTTGCGTTACAGAGGAAATACGCCGGCCCGTTCAGCATTCTCATCATGGCGTTTATCGGGATGCCGTTAGCGGTTTCGTTTGGAAGGAAGGGAACTGTGATCGCGCTTTGCGCGGCTGTCGTGGTCGGTATTGCTTACTGGGCTGTCGGTGGAGGATTTCAGCAGTTGGGAAATCACGGTTTGCTGCGGCCGACTGTGGCAGGTTGGTCCCCGCTACTGATCTTCGCGGCAGCGGGGACCTATTTTCTTTCGCGAGTGCGAACCTGACTTGTCTTACTAAGTTCCGGTTTCCCAGCTCGAGATGTATTCGAGTTGTTCGGCGGTCAGCGTGTCGATCGACACACCCAGCGCGCGCAACTTCAGACTCGCAATCTCGGTATCGACTTCCTGCGGCAGCAAATGCACGCCCGGCGGTAGCTTTCCTTTGTTCTTCACCAGGTACTCGACGGACAGCGCCTGGTTCGCGAAGCTCATGTCCATCACGCTTGCCGGATGACCTTCGGCGGCCGCGAGGTTAATCAAACGTCCTTCCCCAAGCACGACGACACGGCGTCCGTTGGACTTGAGCTTGTACTCTTCGACGAACGGCCGCACCGTCGTCGGATCACCCGCCATCTCACGCAACCCGACGAGGTTGAGCTCGAGATCGAAGTGACCGCTGTTGCAAACGATCGCGCCGTCTTTCATCTTTGCGAAGTGTTCGCTGTCGATGACGTGACGGTTACCGGTTACAGTAACGAAGATGTCGCCGATCGACGCCGCCTCGGACATCGGCATCACGCGGAAGCCGTCCATCACTGCTTCGACAGCCTTGATTGGATCGATTTCGGTGACGATGACGTTAGCGCCCATGCCGCGTGCGCGAAGGGCGACGCCTTTGCCGCACCAGCCGTAGCCGACGACCACGAGGTTTCGTCCCGCGAGCAGGATGTTCGTCGCGCGAATGATGCCGTCGAGTGTCGATTGACCGGTACCGTAACGGTTATCGAAGAAGTGTTTCGTTTGCGCATTGTTGACGGCGATCGACGGGAACGACAAGACGCCGGCCGTTTCCATCGCTTTCAAACGTTGAATACCGGTGGTGGTTTCTTCAGTCGAGCCGATTAGCTCTTTGACCTGGTCGGCGCGCTCTTTCAGCAGCGTCGCGACAACGTCCGAGCCGTCGTCGATGATGATGTCGGGATGGGAGTCGAGCGCGGTGCGTACGTGACGATTGTAGGTCTCGGTCGACTCGCCTTTGATCGCGTAGACGGGGATTCCCCAGTCTGAAACCAGCGCCGCCGCGACGTCGTCTTGTGTAGAAAGCGGATTCGAGGCGATCAGCACAGCCTCTGCGCCGCCCGCCTGCAATGCTCTCGCGAGATTTGCGGTTTCAGTTGTGATGTGCGCGCAGGCGACGAGCCGCGTGCCGGTCAAAGGCTTTTCCTCCGCGAATCGTTCGCGGATCAACCGCAGCACCGGCATCTCGCGTTCGGCCCACTCGATGCGCTGCTTGCCCTGACTTGCCAAACCAATGTCTTTCACGTCGAATTCGACGGCAGGTGATGCACTCATACTTGATTTAGTCCTTTATTGAATGAAGGTTTCAGATACCTGCACTGGCGCGCAGTGCTTCGGCTTTATCGGTCTTCTCCCAGGTGAAGCCGTGTTCGTCGCGCCCAAAGTGCCCGTACGCCGCTGTGGCCTTATAAATAGGCCGGCGCAGGTTCAGGTCCTCGATGATGCCGCGGGGCGTAAGTTCGAAATTGTCGCGCACGAGTTTCGACAACGCCGTTTCGCTGATGCGTCCGGTGCCGGCGGTATCGACAAGCACCGATACCGGATCGGCGACGCCGATGGCGTAGGCGAGTTGTACGAGACAACGATCGGCGAGCCCTGCGGCGACGATGTTCTTCGCGACGTAGCGCGCCATGTAAGCAGCGGAGCGATCCACTTTCGTCGGATCCTTGCCGGAGAAGGCGCCGCCGCCGTGCGGTGCGTAACCGCCGTAGGTGTCGACGATGATCTTTCGGCCGGTGAGACCGGAGTCGCCTTGCGGTCCGCCAGTGACAAACCTTCCGGTCGGGTTGATGTGATACTTCGTGTCTTTGTCGAGTAGTTCCGGAGACACGGTGTGTTTGATCACTTTTTCTTCGATCTCTGCGCGCAGTTGTTCGTTGGTGACGTTGGGATCATGTTGCGACGAGATTACGACGGCTTCCAGGCGGAACGGCCGCCCGTCGCGGTATTCAACTGTTACCTGAGATTTGCCGTCCGGCCGCAGGTAGGGAAGCTCGCCCGATTTTCGGACTTCCGAAAGCCGCCGCGCGAGCAGGTGCGCCAACTGAATCGGCAAAGGCATCAATTCAGGCGTCTCGTTGCAGGCAAAACCGAACATCAGCCCCTGATCGCCTGCGCCGCCAGTGTCGACGCCCATCGCGATGTCAGGCGACTGTCGATCGAGCGCTGATAAAACACTACAAGTATCGCAATCAAACCCATATTTGGCGCGGGTGTAACCGATCTCACGAATTGCCTCGCGGGCGACGCGCGAGTAGTCGATGACGGCGTCGGTGGTGATTTCGCCGGCGATCACGACAAGGCCCGTCGTCACTAACGTTTCGCAAGCGACACGGGCCATGGGATCGGCGGTGAGTGCGGCGTCAAGCACCGCGTCTGAGATCTGATCTGAGATCTTGTCTGGATGTCCTTCGGTAACGGATTCGGAGGTGAACAGGTAACCTGCTTCGGTAGTCAAAACAACTCCTTTGTGCGTACAGACTCGAATTTATTGCAGAAAAAGACCGCGTAATTTAACAGTCGCCGTTCGGGAGTGTCAAGGAACGGGCCTTTTACGCGTTAGATCATAGATATTTCAAACGCCGTAAACTCTGCGGCATTACGCTGCATCTTAGACACGTTCTCCTCGCAAAATACGGAACCCGAATACGTACATTCGCCTCGCAGCACGCATTAGCGGGTTAACTGATAGCGTGACCCTCTCGACACCCAGAAAACCGAAAAACCATGTACAGACCACAATCGTTGATGGAAGTGACGGGTGCATTTTCCGAACGTGCCCGCGGAGCGCGTTTCACTTTCGGCGACGACACGGTGTTGGTCGCGGTGCAGCACATGCTTGCCCAGACCGTCGACCTTTTTCGAACACTCATCGGAATGGGTCTGGATCCCGCGAACATTTTCGCTTTGGGAAAGATCTATTCGAACAACGCCACGGTCACCTCGGCCATTCGCGACTTCGGCGTAACCATTCTCGAAAACACCGTCCCCCAGCCCGGAAGATTTGACGAATCATTTGAACAGGACATCAAGCGTCTTTGGACAGTCGTCACCCAGGGCCTTGAAGTACGGCACATCAAGCGCATCATCGTATTGGATGAAGGCGGCGTTTGCGTCACCAACACTCCTCCTGAGTTACTGCGAAAGTATCTGTTCGCCGGCGTGGAGCAGACCTCCAGGGGCATCTTCATCTTTGAAGAGAACCCTCCGCCGTTTGCAGTCTTTTCGTGGGCCAGGGCGGCCGTAAAACTACAGATCGGCGGCCACCTCTTCTCGCATTGCCTGATCGACAGGCTCCGTAACGATTTTCTCGCCGGGAAATCGTTGCGAGGCCTGGACATCGGCATCGCGGGACTCGGAAGTATCGGAAGGGGATTGGCGAAGCTTGCTTTACGCGAGGGCAGCCGCGTCTTCTTTTACGATCCCGCGGCGCAGTGCTCAGTCCCGCTCTGTCTTCAGGATCGGCTGACGCGAGTCGAATCGCTGCAGGAGTTGATGTTGCGTTGCGATTACCTGTTAGGGGCGTCGGGGCGCAATCCTTTCGCGGGCAGTTGGCCGTTGGCACACCGTCCGGGCATCAGGCTGATCAGCGCGTCGGGCGGCGATCATGAGTTTGGACCAATCATCCGCGACCTCAAACGGCGCGCGACTTTCAAGGTCGCTGCCGATACGTGGGACATCAGCTCGGATGATGGTCCATCCGGGCCGATTCATATCGCCTTCATGGGGTTCCCGTATAACTTCGTGAGCCGTGCGGAAGCCGCAGTTCCGACGCGCATCGTCCAACTCGAGACCGGCGGGTTGCTCGCCGGTTTGATTCAGGCCCGGACGTACCTGACGCTCGTCGAACAAGGTTACGAACGAAGCGCGGGCCTGCATCGCATCTCACCCGAGGCGCAGCGCTTTGCTTTCGATACGTGGCTGAGCGCTATGCAGAATCACGGGATAGATGTGCGCGAGATCTACGGTTACGATCCGGCACTGTTCGAAGCGACGAAGAACGCCAGTTGGTTTGCCGATCATTCGGAACCACGCTCCCGGCATGGCGACGGATCAATCAGCCGGCTTGAAGCACTGATGGGTCGCCTCGTTGATCCGCACTTTCGAGCGGCACGCTGAAACGGATCTTGGTTCCCTTTGAAGGCTCGGAATGTATCTGAACTTGACCGCCGGCCGCGTGCGCTCGTTCCTGCATTCCGAGCAGGCCGAGAGTAGCGGCGCGCGGCGCCCGTTTGCGCAATGCCGCCGGATCGAAGCCCGTGCCGTCATCCCTGATGATCATCTCGAGCAAAGTTTCTTCACGCGTCAACTGCAAAGAGACGCGTTTCGCCCGAGCATGGCGCGCGACGTTCGTGAATGCTTCCTGCGCGATGCGGAAACAGGCGGTCTCGAGCTCGCGCGAGAATCGTTCGTTCTGATTGGGCATTTCGATCGTCACTTCCGCGGCGAGTCCCGAACGCCGCGCGAATCGATCGAGATACCAGCACAAAGCCGTTGCGAGTCCGAGATCGTCCAACAGCGGCGGACGAAGATCGACCGAGAGATCCCGCACCAGGCGAAGCGCTTCGTCAACGGCGTCGATGTTGTCCTTGATGCGGTGGGATGCCTCGGGCTCCGCGCAAACGCGCTGCACGGAGTGTAAGTTCATCTTGACGGCAGTCAGCGCTTGCCCGATCTGATCGTGCAGGTCGCGCGAGATGCGCTGGCGCTCGTCTTCCTGGGCCTCGATCAACCGCCGCGAGAACATGCGCAACGTATCCTGAGTCTGTTTGCGCTCCGTGATGTCGCGCGCAGTGCCTTGCACGCCGACGATCACGCCCTTTTCGTAAATGGCGCGGCTGCTCACTTCGACGGGCACGTGCCGGCCGTCTTTGGCAATCACCATCACCTCGTAGGCTGTTTCACCGCTTTGAGCAAGCTTCGCAAGAAGACACTCGCGCACGTGGTCCATGTGTCCCAGGGCGACGAACTCGGCGAAATTGCGGCCGACGATCTCGTCTCGTGAGTAACCGCAGAGTCTTTCGGCGGCGCGATTGATCGATATGTAATTGCCGTCGAGATCGTGAACGTAAATCGCGTCGCGCGCGTTCTCGAACAACTCGCGGTAACGTTCTTCACTTTCACGCAGCGCTGCTTCGACGCGTTTGCGTTCCGCAATCCGCTGTTCGAGCTCGGCCACGTAATGCTGACTCTGCGCGAACAGTTGCGCGTTTTGAATCGCGCTCGCGGCGCGCGCCGCCAGAGTTTCCGCCAAACGCGCGTGCTCGGGACGGAAGAAATCAGGTTCAGCCTTGTCGAGTGAATACAGACCGATGACTTTGCCGGACGCAACCAGCGGCACGCCCATCCAGTTGCGCACGTGATCGGCGCCGCTTACGGTTTGCCACTCCGGCTCATGGTAGGTATCGCGCACGACCAGGCTCTGTTTGGTGACGCAGATGCGGCGGAGCAGGGGATTGGCGTTGCCGTCGAAGGCGATGGCGCGAGTGGTCTCGACGTCCTGAAAGTCTTCGTAACGCCGCAATGCGCTGACGACGAATTGCGAGTCGTCGCGACGGAGCATCACGTTCGCGCTGTCGTACGGCACGAGCTTCGTCAGGTAGTCGAGCAGGGTCTCGAGAATGTTATCGAGGCTGAGGTTCTCCGTCAGGGCAATGTTGGCATTCCGGAGTATTTCAGTCTCTCTGCGTACGGCTTGTTCACGCGCCAGCAGTCCGGCCAGGTCAAGGACCATTCTGGCACCTCCCAGTGTGAATTTCGTACAAGTTGACGGGTCGCAACGTGAGGCTTTCGGGAGGCACGTCACTATTGACCGATGAAGGCGATGTCGTTTGGCAACATCGCCTGTCACGTGTTCGTCATATCAACAGACAGTCAGATTCTAACACGGCCAGAGGTATAGTATGAGCACGTTGCTGGGTGCTGAGGTATTTCCCGAGCGATCGACGGCCTTGACCTGGAAGTAATTATCGCCGTGGTTAGTGCCGTACACGAAGTCGACGCCGATTCCGGCCGAGATCGGCATCGGGCTCAGCACGCCGTTGACGTAGATCTCGTATTCGATGAAATCCTGCCCATCGCTGTTGTCGGTCGCTTCGCCCCATCCGAGCCAAACCTCGCCGCAACTGTCGTCCTGAACGAGCCGCAGGTTCGTCGGCGGCGACGGCGGCGTGACGTCGCTGCTCGGCTCCGTTGTGGCGTTGACGATGTTGCTGGTGCTGACGTTGCCGCCTGACCAGTCGGATGCGCTGATGCTGAACGAGTAGGTCGTTCCCGGCGTCAGGTGGCGGATGACAAGCGAGAGACTACCCGCGGGCGCCGCGACCCAGTTAACGTGCCCGGTGTGCCTGCTGCCGTTTATATTGACGCTGTAATTACAACAGTTGTTCGTTACGTTGTCGGTCGATCTCGTCCAGGTCAGTTGCACTTGCGACGGATTGAGGACCTTGGCGCTCAACGTCGGCGCGGA
The DNA here is from genome assembly GCA_035649995.1 of Pyrinomonadaceae bacterium. GTDB lineage: Bacteria > Acidobacteriota > Blastocatellia > Pyrinomonadales > Pyrinomonadaceae > PSRF01. The sequence goes on from DASRIM010000423.1 coordinate 7,735, forward strand.
CGGCGGCGCCGAGTCGGCGAGTGTATTGGCGCTCACGACGTTACTGTCTGCTGATTTATTCCCGGCGGCGTCTATCGCGTATACCGAGAACGTGTATGGACTGTTGGTCGCGAGAAACTTTGCGGTGTAGGTCGTTTGTGACTGACCGACGGTAGCGACCGAGTTGTAGGCTGAGTTTTTTAGATTGGTTATCCGGACCTTGTAATTCAAGCTGCCGGAGTTGTCAGTCGAGCCGGACCATGAAAGCGTGACCGAGGTCGTTGTGATATTGCTGGCGTTAAGGTTCGCCGGCGTCGTCGGCGCCGATCGATCTCCTTTGCCGGCGGCTGAAGTTGTTCCTCCTGCGAAAAGCGATCCGATAACCAGAACCAGCGCCGTGGTCCCAACCAGCAGCGGTGCGAAATGCCGACTCGTCATGATGTTCTCCTCCTCGGTACACGTATGCGGCGCGATCCGTGAGTTGGACCGTCACTGATTCAAATTAAAGAACTGCCAAAGGGAGGCCCCAAGGTTATCAGATTCCTTGCAGAGTGAGTATTGTTATTGATCCCCAAGTTTATTGAGATTCTGTGACGTGAAATGGCCGCAATGGAGAATCTTGACAACGGACTGTCGTAGGGAGTACTTCTGTTTCACCCTCGCATAGTTTTTTGGGCTGGTCCTCAGAGGCTGCATACAACCTCATCTCAGGTTCCAACCCGACGCACCAAACCAAGCCCGCGCTCGCCCGCGCTAAGGCTTTTTGCCTGGAGTACTCAACATGTCTGACAACGAATCTACGCGTACATCGATTAGCGATATGGGTCCCGGTGGAAGTCAACTCGGCCGCGCCAGCTACAGCGCCTTACAAACACGCGACGCTGTGATCATCTTCGCCTTCGGCTGCCATCCGACGCCGGGATACGTCGATTTCTTCGAACAATCGCCCATCGATATCTTTCCTCCTCAATTCATTTTCCGGACCATTCCGCCCGGCGGCATCGTGCCGCAGGTGCTAACGCCGTTTGCGATCTGGGTGATGTTCGGCGCCACGGAGCCGATCAAAACCGTCACCGTTCATGACGCCGACGGATCACACGAGATCGAAGTGCAGCAGGCGCCCGAGGGACTCGCGGCCGCTCAACAGCAAACGTGGGTCCGCGGCAGCGTAGTGGGACGCGGAGTCACAGGGATGTTCGGTCGAGCAACCACGATGGCCATAGGTGAGGAAGGTGGTGGTCCGACGACGATGGCCATCGGCGAAGAAGAGATCACTGCACCTACGACCATGGCCACTGGAGAAGAAAGTGGCGGGCCAACGACCATGGCTACCGGTGAAGAGGAAACGAGAATGCTCGCCACCACCCTGCGTCTCGGCGAGGAAGAACCTCCAATCACGACTCTCGCTATCGGCGAAGAAAGCCCGTTCACAACCTTACGACTCGGAGAAGAAGGACCAATCACGACGGCGCTCGCGACCACGTTGGACCTCGGCGAAGAGAGCACCGGAAACCTTCAGTCGAGCCCGTTCGGGACGTTTTAATCAAATCCGCGTTCCCCTATGAGCGCTGGGATAGACACACCGTTGCGTGGTCAGTTGCTGATTGTAGGCGGCGACGCTGATCCGAATATCACGGCGTTGCTTTCAGCGGCGGCGCGCAGTGGTGTGTCTTATCAAAAGTTGCTGATAGGGAACTCGTCTCACCCGTCGCTGACGTGGGACGTCACTGGTGGACACCTGTTTTTGGAAGGCGAGCCGCTGCAATGCAGCGCTGCGTTTGTCCGGCACGACGTCTTCACTGCGCTAAGCGACGGTCACGCGTCATCGCAATATCGCGCATTGGCCTGGCATACGGCTATAACGGGATGGCTCGGAGCGCACCCGGAGATCTTCATCTTCAATCGCCGTAATCTCAATCAGGTAACGAACAAGCCGCTCGTATTGAAGTTGGCCCATGAGTGTGGACTGGCGATTCCGCGGACGTTGATCACGAACGATCGCGAACGCCTGAACGGATTCCTGTCAGAAAACGAAGCAGTCGTGAAACCGATTAACGGCGGCGGCTATTGTGAACCTTTGGACCAGGTACTCGAGCGGACATCGGCGAAAGACGGCCGGGTGGCCGCGCCGGCGATTGTTCAGCACAGGCTGTCGCCACCGGAAGTGAGGATCTACGCCGTTGGCGAAAGATATTTCGCGTTCAACGTCGTTTCGCCAGAGTTGGACTACCGAGCGACGCAAAACTGCCGCGTCGAAGCTATCGATCTGCCGGTGCCTGATTTGACGAATGATCTTGGTAAGTTGCTCAACCTACTGGGTCTCGACTTCGCGGCCGCGGACTTCAAAACCTGCGCCGAGACGGGCCGGCTGCTGTTCCTCGAAGTCAACAACGGTCCGATGTTCGCCGCCTTCGACCGTGCCAGCGCCGGCGAACTCTGCACTGCAATGATCGAAGTTCTGGACCGCGGCAGCATGGTCCGCCAATAGACAGCAAAAACTGGCTACAAAAAGCGTTTGAGATCTGCCCGTTTCGCGTTTATAATCCGACGACTCCCAGCCCAACTAAATTTTAGTCTCCCTGGCCCAACCAAACGGCAGTCTCCCTTGCCCACAGTGGACGCGAACCTCCTTCGTGCAGTTAGCCCATGTTCTGAGTCAGCGTATGGACATTAATTAACTGAAATGAAGACTCACTTCAGGCGTTCGATCGCTTGAATGGCTCCTCAACCAACAAAACACTCATCAAGAGCAAGCGCTCCACGAGTGCGGTGCATTTACCCGTGCACCGGAAAGGAGAACATCAGAATGCGAATTCACAGGCTAATACCAAGCTTCGTCGTGCTCGTCCTCTTAGCATTCACGACGATGACCTCCATCCAGCACCGTCTGGTTGGCATCGACTCCGTCACGGTCTCAGCGCAGAAAGCCATTAACCCCGACGCACAGGCTGAACCGATAGCAACGCAGAACGACGGCATCAGTTCGATCGTCGCCAACGAAACGACGGCGCAAACAGACGTCGATCTCTTTCTCGATGCAGCAGAAGTAGAGAAACGCGCCGCGGAAGAACAAGCATCGGACTCCACCGTCGCCAGCGGCCCGGTTCCTGTTTCCTTTAAACACGTTCCGATTCCGTTGCCTGGTGGGATAGATCATGCCGTCGCCGGAGTGGCGACTCGAAATTCGGGAACGGGAGTTATCAGACTGCGGGGAATTCCGCCAGGTTCCGTGCTGTTGAGCGCGGTGCTCGTGTGGGGCGAGATCGCGGCGGCGCCTGCGAACCCTTACACCGTGGGTTTCGGACCCGATTGCGCGGTGGGCGGGACCTTTTCGGTGCCGGTGCAAGGCGCGACGGCACAGCCATGCTGGAACGGGCAAGGGCAGTTCTTCTCGTACCTTGCTAACGTGACGAGCCAGATCCTTCCCGGCATTAACGGCGACTATCGTGTTCGCGGATTGCGTAGCGCGATCACGAACGGTCGCTGTCCGTGGGGCGACGGCAACTGCGCCGGTCCCGGCAATGCGCTGCCGCTTTCCGAGGGCGCGAGCCTGATCGTGTTTTACTCAAACGCGTGCATTCCGCAGGCGGCCCAAATCTACGTCAACCTCGGGCCGCGGATGTTCTTTGGCCCACACTCTGTGGTCCATGCGACTCTGCCGGCAATCAATGGCAATCTGCCGAACTTGAAGCACAGCAGGATCGGTGCTGATGGTCAGGTCGGCGTTGCTAACTGTGGTCTGAGATCGATTCCGGCGATCAGCGATGAGCGCACGTGGATTGAAAACCCGGCGACACTTGGTTCGATACAGATCAAGGGAGACGGCGCCGGGCTCAACCGCGACTCGGATTGGAACGGGTACGATGGTGAACCCTTAAATAAACTGTGGGATACGCATACGGACGTGTTTGCGAGCAGCGCCTTTCTTGCGAACGGAGGCGGGCTCAACTATCGCGTGCGTTACCTGTCGCAAGGGGACTGCATCGTCTGGGCCGTTCACATTTTGGGCGTTCGCTAATGATCTTTCTCGGGCTGTCGGGTGGTTGGAGTGGCTGACTGGACAGGGGGTTTCCCTGGCGTTTCCGACTCTCAGCCGTTTCGATCATCCGGCGTACGGCGCGCATCTTCGGGTGCGCGCCGTCACTGTTTTAAGCGTGATTACGGCTTCGGCGGCACGTTCAGTCCCAAACGCAACATCAACGCCACCAGCGCCGGATCCCACTGATGCGGCGCACCGCTCGCGATCGCGAGAGACTTCGCCGGGTCGGGCGGCGTTGGTGGTGTGACTGTCTGTGGTCCATTGTTCGGATTGCTCGTGGAGAGCGTCAGCACGTTGCTGAGCGACGGCGCTGCCGCAACGCGGTTCGTTAAAGCGGCCGTGCCGAATCTTTCATTGATCGTCGCCAGCACTGAAGTGTGATCGTAAGGAGTTACCTGGTTGTAGACGTAGTTTGCCGGCCGGAAGATTGTGCGTGCCTGAACGTACGGGCAGATCAGCATTGCCGGCACTCTCACGCCGAAGCGATTGAAGCCAAACCACGATGGTGTCGGCAAGGTCCAACCGGCGCCGGGAGCGACGGCGTTTGTCGGCGGCATCATGTGATCGTAACAGCCGCCGTGCTCGTCGTAGATCACGATCAGCAGCGTGTCCTGCCACGACTGGCTGTTGCGCAGCTTGTTGTAAACGTCTGCAAGCAGGATCTCGCCGTAAGTCACGTCGAATGGCGGATGGTTGCTGTTTGGGGCGCCGAGAAACGAGGTGTACTTCGGTTCGATCAGCGCGTATTTGGGCAGCGTGCCGTTCTTGCAGTCTTCTTCAAACTGTAAGTTGTAATCGATGACGTTTTCGGTTTTGCCGTAAGTGTCCAAGACGTATTTGATGTTGCACGCGAGCGGCACATCGTCGTAGTAGACCTTCCAGTTGGATAGAGAAGGGGAGCCGCCGCCGTCGAGTGCCTGGAAGATTGAGTCGAGTGGGATATCGATGAAGCCCTGGTTTGTGTAATCGACGTTGTCCACGCCGCCGGCGGAGCTGCCGCAATTGAGGAAGTAGCGGTTGGGCCATGTTTGCGTTGGCGCTGAGGCAAACCAGCAGTCACTCACGGCGAATGCCTGTGCGAGTTGGCCGGTGACGGGCATTTGGGCCGGATTTCCGTTCGACGCGACAGTGGTGAAGTAATGCATAACGTCGCACGGGTTCGCGAGCGTGCCGTCTTTCTGCGTTCGCGGCAGCGTGGGCCATTCACCGCCGTTTGGCAGACCGCTGGGATAAGGTTGCACCGGCGCGTAGTCCGCGACGAACCCGCCCATGCCGGCGATGTCAGGCGACTGCCCGGGTTGGAGCGTCGTGCCGAAGAGTTGATAGTTCATGTCCTGAAACGCCTCGCCCGGATCGGGGTTTGGGATCGACATGGTTGTGGGATCGGTGCCGGGCTGGTTCCATGCCCAGCAGACGTCGCCGGTTTGCAGGTTGATGTTGTAAGCAGTTGGGTTCGGGACGAGCCCATTGAATGAGGAGCTGTTCGGATAAAGCGCTCCAAGGACGTTATCGAAAGATCTGTTTTCTAACATCAACACGACGATGTGATTGATGTTCGACAAGCCGGTAGCCATCGGGTTTTTCTCCCTGGGTGAGTTTT
>DASRIM010000424.1:0-9326 GCA_035649995.1 Pyrinomonadaceae bacterium
TCAGTCGTACGTGAAGCGCCTGAGCGGAACGAACGTCAAGACCGGCAAGACGAAGTTTGAACTCGCCGAGCAACTCATCGACGAGATCAACGAGTGGAAGCGTAAGAACAAGTGCTCGCGGCTGGTGATGATCTGGGCCGCATCGACTGAAGTCTTCCTCAAGCCGCATGCAGTCCACAAAACGATCGAGTCGTTTGAAAAGGCGATGCGCGAAAATCACAAGGCGATCGCGCCGTCGATGATCTACGCCTACGCCGCGATGAAATGCGGCGTGCCTTTCGCGAACGGCGCACCGAACCTCACCGTCGACATTCCCGCGATGATGTCACTCGCCGACAAGAACAAGCTGGCGATCTGTGGCAAGGATTTTAAGACCGGGCAGACGTTGATGAAGACGATCATTGCTCCCGGGTTGAAGTCGCGTATGCTCGGACTGCACGGCTGGTATTCGACGAACATTCTCGGCAATCGCGACGGAGAGGTGCTCGACGATCCTGATTCGTTCAAGACGAAAGAGGAGTCGAAGCTCTCGGTACTCGAGTACATCCTCCAGCCGGACGTCTATCCGACTCTGTACAAAGACTTCTCGCACGTTGTGCGAATCAACTATTACCCGCCGCGCGGCGACAACAAGGAAGGCTGGGACAACATTGACATCTTCGGCTGGCTTGGCTACCCGATGCAGATCAAGATCGACTTCCTCTGCCGCGATTCGATTCTCGCGGCGCCGATCGTTCTCGACCTGGCGTTGTTTCTAGACCTTGCTCAGCGAGCGGGAATGAAAGGCGTGCAGGAGTGGCTGTCGTTCTACTTCAAATCGCCGCAGACGGCGCCCGGGTTGTATCCGGAACACGACATCTTCATTCAGCTCATGAAACTGAAAAACACTCTGCGCCACCTGCGGGGCGAGGATCTGATCACGCACCTGGGCCTGGAATACTACGACTGACCTCCCGCAAGCGGGAATCACATGGTGAAGGAGATTTACGAATTTTCCTTCTATTGATCTCCCGTAAGCGGGACGGGCACCTAAACAGCGAGCACGTAACAGGAAGTTCAGAAAGACTCCTTTTTCATCGGCGCTCCCGCAAGCGGCAGGCAAAATCTACGAAATCTTCAATCGACCAATCCGTGCTTTCATACACCTTTTACTGCAACTAATTGTCATTTTGTCAGTGATGTTTTGACAGGAAATGTCACGCTAAATTGGAGCATCTGAAGCGATCACTAGCAAGGATGCGATAATTTGGGTGACAATTCGGGCGGAGTTGTATATATAGCATCCGTCCAGCCGGAGGGAGTTCACCGAAAACTCCGGTTTGGCGAACCCTCGTAGCTTTTTCATGCATCCATTTTACGTACGGATCGTTCCTTGCTAGTGATGAAGATGGGCCAGAGCATTCAAGGGCCCAAGCGCTCTTGAAATCGTCCCGACTGGCAAGGAGCAGAGCCGATGTTAGTTGAGAGTGAAGTGACAAAGACACGAAACATGCAAAATACGGGAACGGTTTTCCTGGACCCAGATCAAAAAAGCCCCCGTGCTCAGGATTTCGAAGAGCGACTTACCGCTCGCATCGTGGGACAAGAGCGTGCAGTTCGCCGCATGAGCGGCCTTTACCAGATCTTTCTCGCCGGGATGAACCCGCCGAACCGTCCAATCGGGACGATGCTCTTTTTGGGCCCCACCGGCTCCGGAAAGACGCGCGTCATCGAAGCGGCCGCCGAAGTTCTCTACGGCGATCCGAACGCAGTGGTGAAGATCGACTGCGCTGAATTTCAACACTCACATGAGATAGCCAAGCTCATCGGTTCGCCTCCAGGCTACCTGGGCCATCGCGAGACTTCGCCGATGCTCACCCAGGAAAATCTCGATCGCATGCACACGGATGATATGAAAGTCTCCCTGGTGCTGTTCGACGAGATCGAAAAAGCTTCTGACAGCCTGTGGCAGTTACTGCTGGGCATTCTCGACAAAGCGACTTTGACGTTGGGCGACAACCGGCGCGTCGACTTCTCGAAGGCCATGGTGATCATGACCTCCAACCTGGGCGCGCGCGAGATGTCAGAACTGATCTCCGGCGGCATCGGTTTCGCGCCGGGCAAAGGTTCCAAGACGCCGAACGATACGGAAGTCGATCAGAAGATCTACCGCACCGCCGTCGAAGCTGCGCGTCGTAAATTCTCGCCTGAGTTTATGAACCGCATCGACAAGGTGGTCGTGTTCCGCTCGTTGAAGGAGCATCACCTGCGGCAGATTCTCGACCTCGAGTTGCAGGCCGTGCAGGATCGCATCATGCAATCCGCTGGAACCAAGTTTGTCTTCCAGTGCTCGGAAACCGCGAAGGACATGCTCCTCAAGGAAGGGCTCGACTACAAATACGGCGCGCGTCACTTGAAGCGCGCGGTCGAGCGATTCCTCGTCTACCCGCTTTCTAACCTGGTTGCGACGGGACAGATCGGATTGGGAGATCTGGTACACGTCGACGTCGACGGTATCAAGAACCGCTTGGTCTTCTCGAAGAGCTCGGGTGGCGCGTTGATTCACGACAACATGCTGCCGCCTGAACCGTCCGAAGTCTCGAGTGAATCACTTTCTGGTGGTGTTGGATTGCCGATCCCGGCAGCGTCGAAGGCCGCCAAGAAGGGCCAGGGCCGAGATAAGACAGAGACTTAATTATTTCTCTCGAGTTTTCTCAGGGCCTGGTGGGCGATTTGAGAAAGATACGGATCCGAAGCGGTCGTTACGGCCCTGAGCGCTGAAGCCGCCGCCGGATCTCCAATCAATCCGAGCGAACGCGCCGCTTCACGCCGCACATCGCTATCGAGTTTTTCATTACTCATCACAGAGATCAAAGCCGCGGTTCCAGCGCGGCTTTTGATTTTTCCGAGCGCCGCAGCCGCGGCTCTCAAGACAAATACGTTCTGTTCGCGCTTTCGTCTGCCGCCTTCACGTGCTGACAATTGCGGCGCCAACGTTCCCACCAGACTGATCACCGCGGCTTCGTCGCCGATGTCTCCCAACGCGACCGCCGCTGCGCCGCGAACGCCGTCTTCCTTGTCATTCAACAACCGTTCACTCAGCGCCGGCGTCGCGCTCCGGCTGCGCGTCCGGCCCAGCGCATATGCCGCCTCGCGTCGAACGAACTCATCTTTGTCTTTCAACAACGGAAGCAGCGACGCGACAGCGTGCTCCGGATCCGCTGAAAGAACCGCCTTTGCCGCCGTCGCGCGCACGATCGGCGAAGGATCGGACAAAGCGGGCATGGCCGCGCGCGACGCTTCGGCGACGTGCAGATTACCGAGCCGCATCACAGCGTCGCGCCGTTCCTCAACATCGCCGGAGCTCAAGCGCTCGCGCTGCCTCTCGATTGCGAGCTGAGCCGGCGTAAGAGAACTGGTGGATTGAGCGAATACAGGAATAGCGTGGAGGGAGAAATAAACGAGAACGAGGACGAAGGGTGCTTTCGTATAACGCATTCAGATCTGCGCGTACACCTTTGCTGCCGCTCGTTTTTCAGCTTTACGACGCACCACTTCCCACTCGAATGCCTGACGTGCCCGACGGTTTTCGCGAGCGTCTGCCAAAGCGGTCAGGACGTCGTCGTCGCCGGCTGGCGGCGCCGTCATGGCCGGTCGCGATTCCATCGTCGAGATATAGTCCAGCACCTCGCACACTTCGCTTTCGTTCAGTGCTTCGAGTTTTCTTGCAAGAAGTTGGCGTTGGCTCACGGGTTTGCCCATATCCGTGCTCCTCAGTTGGGAGCCAGAACTATACACGACTGAAAACAGCCCAGGCAAGAACCCACAACCACGGATTTTGTTAATTAATCAATGCGTGAAGCTATGCCGTGCACGGTATCGACGATGAGGACGGCGATAGGCGGACAAATGACGAGATCGGGGATCAGCAAAGCCGCGGACGTAAAAGCGAGAACACTCGACTGCACTTCGGCGACTCGATGGCGAAACAGCAGTGTCAGATCGTTGAAAAAGTCCTGAGTGTGCCAGCCGATATAAAGCCCTATACCGAGACTGACAGCGTAACCGACGAGCAGAAACGTATAGGCCGAGAAACGTGTGAACGGCTGCTCCGGAGTTTCCGGGTCGCCGATACCCTGAATGACTTTCGGCTTGTAGGTGTAGTGGGCCAAATACTCCCGCAGCCGGTTCGCCAGGTGCCAGACGCCGATGACGAAGAGCGTCAACACCACGACGCGTCCCATGGTCGAGAACAATGCCCACAACTGCGGACGCATCATGGCCAGGAAGAAAGTCGATAGAAACAGCGAGACTGTCGTGAACACGGCGCGCTGTCGTTCGCGGTTCTCGAGACGGTCGCGTTCGAGCACTTCGTCGACCAAACGGTCCCACTTGGCCTGCACGGCGAGGTTCCGCGCACGTTTCGCGTGCGGATTATTCGAGTCGAGAATCGAGTAGCTGCGGTTCTTCTGGGCCTTCAGTTGATCGTCGTAATAGGCGCGTTCCTGGGGATCGATCAGCGTGTGGTACGCCTTGGAAAGCAACGCGAAGTCGCGCGACGCCTGGGAGTTGTTGTGATTGAGATCCGGGTGACTTTTTCGCGCGAGTTTCCTGTAGGCCGATTTGATTTCGGCCTGAGAAGCAGTGGTCTTAACGCCCAGAATTCTGTAATAGTCGATCACTGTGCTTCTGCTAACTCCTTAAAGCCAGCGATGGATGCCAGGGCTGCCTGAGGACACCGCGTCACTCGCCCGGAAATTATAACACCTAGCGCAAGTGTTTCGGCGCGCTTGTTGTCTCGTGTTGGATGGCTCTTTGGCTAAGGGGGGTGCCAAAGGGGAGCCGGGAAAGTTACCTCGAGCGGCATTCGAGGGGGCGAGGACAAAGTATTAAGGCGACTCGCACCCTTTGGCGATTGCTGTCTACCACTACAACCGCCATGCCATGTCGTGCATTATCAAAAATCCACGGAAAACAGCTAGTTTCACCTTCCGTACGCCGTCAAAGTGTGAACAAGCGAAGACACTCGGTGTCTACGACAGATTACACGGATTTACTGGCGGCCCGATCGACGATCCTTAACAGCGTCCGGACGGCGATTCCGGTTGGACCTTTCGACCGGTATGGCTTCGCGTCATCACCCCAGGCCGTGCCGGCGATGTCGAGGTGCGCCCACGAAAGCCCTTCCGCAAACTCCTTCAGGAACGCCGCAGCCGTGATCGTCCCGGCCTTGCGGCCGCCGACGTTCTTGATGTCCGCGATGTCCGACTTGATCTGTTTCGAGTATTCCTTGTCGAGCGGCAACTGCCAGAACTTCTCGCCGACTTCCTTTCCCGCCTCGATGATCTCGTCGATCAATTCCTGGTCGGTTCCCAGTACGGCGGCATTGACGTCGCCAAGCGCGATTGAAACTGCACCGGTCAGCGTGGCCATGTCGATGACTCTCGTGGCGCCGAGTTTTTTCGCGTAGGCAATCGCGTCGGCGAGAATCAGCCGGCCTTCGGCGTCGGTGTTGATGATCTCGATTGTCTTTCCCGTCATTGCCTTCACGACGTCGCCCGGTTTTGTTGCTTTTCCTGACGGCAGGTTCTCCGTGCAGGGCGCGACGCCGAGAATCGGAATCGGCGGCTTGAGTTGCGCTATGGCTCGCATCGCTCCCAAAACGGTTGCGCCGCCCGTCATGTCGTACTTCATCAATTCCATGTTCTCGCCGGGCTTGAGTGAAATGCCGCCCGAATCGAACGTCACGCCTTTGCCGACAAACGTCAGTAAGCCGGAACCCTCCGTTTCGCTCGAGCCCGCAGGTGTGTATTTCAAAATGATCAGCTTGGCCGGTTGATCCGAACCGCGTGCGACGCTGAGCAGCGAGCCCATGCCTTCCTGTTCCATGCGCGCTTCGTCGAGCACGTCGATACTCAAACCAAACTCGTTCGCGATCTCGCGTGCGCGTTCAGCCATGTCGGTCGGCGTCATGTACGCGCCGGGCTCGTTGGCGAGGTCGCGCGTGAAATTGATCGACTCGCCGATGATTCTTCCCTTCTCTATGCCGCGCTTCAGAGCGTCCTCTTCCGCGCCTTCGACAACGACGACGAGACGATCGATCGTCTTCTGCTCTTTCTCGACAGTCCGGTATTTATCAGGATCGAACAGCGCGATAAACGCGCCCTGGACGGCGGTCGCCGCCGTTTGTTCTGCATCGCCGGAAGCACGCGGCAGCACGGCGACCGACTTGACGTTTTTACTGCGCAACGAACGCGTCGCGGTTCCGGCCATCTGGGAGATCTGACCGCTCGTGTAGTCTGCCGCTTCGCCGACTCCGACCAGCAGCAAACGACGCGCTTTTAGTTTGGTATTGCCGACCAGGTGGAAATAGCACTGCTCACCTTCCTTGCCCGCAAACTCCTCGGCCTCGAGAGCCGAGCTGATTAACCCGCCGGAAAGTTCATCGAGTTTCTTTATGAATCCATCATCAGTTTTCTCGTTTTTGAAAACAGCAACCGCCAGCGCTTGAACGTCCAGTTCTTCTATCGGTCCCCGATTCGCTTCAACTTGCATGTGAGTGATTTCTCCTGGGTTTCGAGATCTCAAATCTCGGATCTGAGATCGTAGCGAATTATTTATTGCGTTCTTTCAGTTGCGCTCGCGTCTCCCGTTCAACCGTGCGCTTCAACTCGGTTTCCCGTTTGTCGTACAACTTCTTTCCGCGGGCGACTCCGACTTCAATCTTGATTCGGCCGTTCTTAAGATAAAGCTGTGTGGGAACGAGAGTCATTCCCTGTTTTGCCGTTGCTTCGTCGAGCCTGGAAATCTCTCGCTTGTGGAGCAACAGCTTGCGAGTCCTAAGTGGTTCGTGGTTCTCGCGATTGCCATGAGAATACGGCGAAATGTGTGCGTTGAACAACCACGCCTCTCCCTCGCGCACGGAAACGTAAGCTTCCTTGAGCTGCACGCGCCCATCCATGGCGCTTTTTACTTCGGTGCCGGTCAAGGCAATACCGGCTTCGTATTTATCGGAAATGTGATAGTTGTGAAAGGCAGCGCGATTCGCCGCCAACACTTTCTCTTCTTTGGCCATTTCAGAGGAAACCTCGCAGGACGTTTGCCTGCGAGCCGCACAGGTCGGGATTAGTGCGAATCGCCTTTCAACTTCAGATCTAAAACGTCGTGACGCGTGATGATGCTGGTGATCCGGCCGTACTCCTCCACGAGCACCGCCGGGCTGGTTTGCAGTCGTTTCAGGACTTCATTGGAACTCGCGTCAATGTCGACGATCGGAAAGCTCGATTCCATCACATCGCTCACCGGCGAATCTAACAGCGCTCGATCGCGCACCACTTTCGCGAGCACTCGATTCTCGCGCAACGATCCAACGCAACGTCCTTCTTCAATAACGGGGATCTGAGTAAGCCCGAGCTCATCCATTTTTTCGAGCGCCACACCGACGCTGTCAGTCGGCGCCACTGAAACGAGCGACTTCGGGGCTTGCGGCTTCTTGGTGTCGCTGATCAGTCGCGCCGTGATCTTCTGCGGAGCAAGCAGCCGTTTCTCTTTCAGCCATTCGTCGGAGTGGTGCTTCGACAGGTAGTGCTCGCCGGTGTCGCAAACGATGAACACAACGATGGCATTCTCGTCGAGGGTACTCGCGACGCGAAGCGCGGCGGCGAGGTTTGTTCCCGTCGAGCCGCCACAGAAGATTCCTTCCAGCCGTCCCAACTGCCGCGACATCTCGAACGATTCAGCGTCGGTGATGTTGATCACTTCGTCCACGTACTTGATGTGCACGTTGGGAGGCACAATCTCCTGCCCGATTCCCTCGACGAGATAAGGAGTCGGTTCGGTAAGATTGCCGGTCTCTTTATAGGTCTTGAAGATCGAGCCATACGGGTCCGCGCCGATGATCCTGATGTGGGGGTTTTTCTCCTTTAGAAACCTGCCTGTGCCTGAAATCGTGCCGCCTGTTCCGATGCCGGCGACGAAGTGAGTGATTTTGCCTTCAGTCTGCCGCCAAATCTCGGGACCGGTGGTGCGGTAATGCGCTTCAGGGTTTGCCGGGTGCGAATACTGATCGGGATAAAACGAGTTGGGAGTTTCAGACGCGATCCGCTTGGCGGTTGAAACGTAGTGATTCGGCGTTCCCGGTTTCGCGGAAACCGGAGTAATGACGACGTCCGCGCCAAGCGCTTTCAAATAACGTGACTTCTCGACCGACGCTTTGTCCGTCATGACAAAAATGCACTTGTAACCTTTTACAGCGCACGCCAGCGCCAACCCGATGCCGGTGTTTCCGGAAGTTGCTTCCACCACTGTTCCGCCCGGCTTCAGAATCCCTTCGCGCTCCGCTGCCTCGATCATGGCGACGCCAATCCGGTCTTTCACGGAGTAACCCGGATTGAGGCTTTCCATCTTGGCGAATACTTGCGCTTTGATATCGCGCGTCAACATGTTGAGCTTAACTAAGGGTGTGTTCCCGATCAGTCCGAGAACGTTCTCCTGAAATTCCATCGCAGTCTCCGGCAAGGTCTGTAAAAGCGAGGTACTATCTATAACAGAAACGGGAAAGCGCTGCTATTGGCTAGCCAAAAAAACCCCAAAAGGCGAAAAAAAGTGGGCGAAAAATCTGTCGTGGGCGGCGGAGGCGGGGCTGAAAATGTTAGAGCCCGGATGTGCTCTCCCCTTCACATCCGGGCCCCGACAAGGCCACTCATCTTGCAATGCGTGACCGAACTTGAATGGCGCGCTTAGTAGCGGCGTCTGCGCCAGTTATCGTCGTCCTTATCGCGAATACCGTAGGTGTAAATCGCTGCGCCACCTCCACCGACGACCGCGCCGATGATCGCGCCTTTCTTGCCACCTAGCGCCGCTCCGACCGCTGCACCCGATCCGGCGCCAATCGCCGTCGTCAGCTTGTCGCGATGCTTATCCCAAAAAGATCTATCGTCCCAGCGATCTCGATTTTGTCTGTCGTAACGCCAATCACTGGTAACTCTCTGCTGGTACGTTCTACCGTCGTACCTTCTACCATCAAAGCGTCTCGTTCTCTGGGCGCTTGCCGGAATCGACGTCACCATCAGAACCAGCAAACATAAAATCGTTATCAACCCCTTGTTCATCGCCAACCGCTTCTTCATTCCCTCACTCCCTCCGTGCTCAGCTATTTGGCAAGGTCTGTGCCAATTCCCCGAAACGCGTCAATCGCCAGTTTTTTTGCAGTTTTCTCGAACTTCGGATAAATACTTACCGTTGGACGTGAACGATACCGTGCGAAAGCTGTGAGGCGGTTCACCTTTTGGGGTAATCGGGAGGAGACGATGAGTGAGGAATTTTTCGAGGCCGCGACCGCAGGCGAT
>DASRIM010000425.1:0-26278 GCA_035649995.1 Pyrinomonadaceae bacterium
TACTCTTCGCGCGGCCATGCTCGAGAGTTTGAATAGCACGGGCATCGAAGACCAGGGGCTCCTCATCACCAACGTTCGTCATTACGATCTGTTGTGTCGAACGAAGCAGGAGCTCGAGTTGGCGCGAGAGGCGTTTCGCGAGCGCCACAGTGAAGAGTTGGTGCTGGTGCCGCTGCATAACGCGTTGAAGTACCTGGGTCAGATTACCGGCGAAACCACGACGGAAGACATTCTGTCGGAAATATTCGCGACGTTTTGTATTGGCAAGTGAAATGATGTCATTCGACGAGAGATTCGATGTGATTGTGATTGGCGCCGGCCACGCCGGGTGCGAGGCTGCTTCGGCGGCGGCGCGCCTTGGGGCGGAGACCGGGCTGATCACGCTCAATCTCGATCTGGTCGGGCAGATGTCGTGCAACCCGGCGATTGGCGGGATCGCGAAGGGACACCTGGTGCGTGAGATCGATGCGCTGGGTGGAATCATGGGGCGCGTCATCGATCGTACGGGCATCCAGTTTCGTTTGCTCAATCGATCGCGCGGGCCGGCCGTGCAGTCTCCGCGAGCGCAGGCGGATCGAATGCGCTATCGCGCCGAGATGCGGCGAACGCTCGAAGCCACGTCTAACCTTCATCTGCGCCAGGGAAAAGTCGTCGATTTCGTGATCCATAAAGGACAGCTTACGGGTGTGCTGCTGGAAGACGGGCGGGCGTTCGGAGCCAAAGCTGTCGTCGTTGCGACCGGCACGTTCCTGAATGGGTTGATTCATACGGGCAGGCGGACCTATCGCGGTGGTCGCGCCGGCGAGCCGGCCTCAGTTGAGCTGGCCGAAGCGCTCAAGAACCTCGGATTTCCCGTGGGGCGGCTCAAGACGGGGACGCCGCCGAGACTTGATGGACGCACGATCGACTGGAGCGCGTTCGAACCGCAACCCGGCGATCCGATTCCGGTGCCGTTTTCGTTTGCGACCGATCAGATCGAGCAGCAGCAGATCAAGTGCCACATCGGCTACACCACGCCGCAAGTCCACGACACGATCCGGCAGAACATCGCGGAGTCGCCGCTGTATTCCGGAAAGATCAGCGGTGTCGGACCGCGGTATTGCCCATCGATTGAAGATAAGGTCGTAAAGTTCTCCGATAAGTCGCGCCACCAGCTCTTCCTGGAACCCGAAGGGCACGACACGAACGAGGTCTACTTGAATGGTTTCTCGACCTCGTTGCCGGCGGAAATGCAGCAGGATCTCGTTCGCATGATTCCCGGAATGGAGGAGGCGAGGGTCATCCGGCCCGGATACGCGATCGAGTATGACTTTGTCGACCCGCGCGAGTTGGGGCCGGACCTGCAAACGTCTCGCATTCCCGGTCTCTTCCATGCCGGGCAGATCAACGGCACGACCGGATACGAGGAAGCAGCCTGTCAGGGTCTGGTCGCCGGCATCAACGCGGCGCTCTTTACTCAGAAGCGCGAGCCGCTGCGTTTGCGGAGGGAAGAGTCGTATATCGGCGTTTTGATCGAGGACCTGATCAAGCAGGGTGTCGACGAGCCTTATCGCATATTTACGTCTCGCGCTGAATACCGTCTGGCGCTGCGGTATGACAACGCGGACGAGAGGCTGGAACGGTATGGAAGGGAAATCGGGTTGGTAGGCGACTCTGATTGGGAGCGGTTCAACGCGCGGCAGGCGCGTCTGGCGACATTGCGAATCGCGCTCGATAATACCCGGCTGCGTCGTTCCGACGTGCAGCATGCGGCGGTGTCGGCGCTACTCGAAACCGATCTAGGTGACGTGATCTCGCTTGCTCAACTCGCGAAACGCCCGAGGGTTACTGCGGATCTGATCATGTCGCTGCTGCCGAACGAGTTGAAACCGGTGGGGGAGTCGGACCTGAACTCTGTCCTCGCGGATTCGCTTTATTCCGGTTATCTCGAATCGCAAAAGGCGACGATCGCGCGTCTCTACCAGCACGACGCGCTGAGAATTCCCGGCGAGACCGCTTTTGCCCAGATCAGCGGCCTGTCCAATGAAGTCGTCGAACGGCTCGACCGGGCCCGTCCGCAAACTTTCGGCGACGCCCGCCGTCTTCCCGGCCTGACGCCGGGCGCGCTCTCAACGCTGCTCGTCTTTCTCTCAGCCCATCAAAAAACCGCATAGGCGTGAATGTTTCACGTGTCCCGGTTTTATGGTAGTGTGTGCGGGACACGTGAAACATAATGGCTAAGTCCATAGCCGTAGCAAACCAAAAAGGCGGAGTCGGAAAGACCACGACTGCAGTCAACCTTGCGGCAATTATCGCCAGTTGGGGCAACCGCGTTCTGCTTGTCGACGCCGATCCGCAGGGAAATGCCACTTCCGGCGCCGGCGTTCAGCGCGGCAGCTTCCGTCGGGGTCTCTATCACAGCCTCGTTCTCGACCTGCCGATCTCGGCCATCGCGCTCCCAACTGCCATTCCATCGCTCAGCGTCATCCCCTCTAATAAGGATCTCGCGGGCGCCGAGATTGAGCTCGTCGACGTCGAACAGCGGGAGTTTCGCCTGAAACGCGCACTTGCAGCGGTCGAGCCGAATTACGACTACATCATCGTCGATTGTCCGCCGTCCCTGGGCCTGCTGACGCTGAACGCGCTCACCGCTGTAAAGTCTCTTCTTGTGCCTATTCAGTGTGAGTACTACGCCCTCGAAGGCGTGACCGAGTTGTTCGACACGCTCGCCAGAATTCGGCGACTTCACAACCCTGGCCTGATGATCGAAGGCCTGCTCCTGACGATGTACGACGAACGCACGAACCTTTCGGCCGCCGTCGCCGCGGATCTGCGCGACTTCTACGGGCTCCAGGTTTTCCAGACTGTAATCCCACGCAACGTGCGGCTCGCCGAGGCGCCAAGTCACGGCAAGCCGATTATTAGCTACGACCCTCATTCGAAAGGGGCCGAGGCGTACTCGCAGTTGGCCCGGGAGATTGTCTATGAATCGAAAAGCGCTGGGTCGGGGGCTGGGGGCGCTGCTGTCCTCTGACCGCACCATCGACCTTGGAGCCGAACCATCCGAAGTTGACCTGGATTCTATCGTGCCCGGACCGATGCAGCCGCGTATTAACTTTGACGAGGCGGCGCTCGAAAGCCTGGCAGAGTCGATCAAGACCCATGGCATCGTCCAGCCGCTTCTCGTCCGGCGTCACGGCGACGGATTTGAACTAATTGCCGGCGAGCGACGCTGGCGGGCCGCAAAAATGGCGGGACTTACGCGCGTCCCGGTGTTGGTTAAGGACGTCACGGACGAAAACGTTCTCGAGATCGCCCTCATCGAGAACATACAGCGTGAAGACCTCAACCCGATCGAAGAGGCGCAAGCCTACAAGCGGCTTATTGAAAACGTCGGGCTGACACAGGAAGCACTGGCGATACGAATCGGGCGGGATCGTTCCTACATCACGAACTACCTGCGGCTGCTGAAGCTGCCGCCGGATCTTCAACAGCTGGTGATCGAGGGTCGACTATCGACGGGCCACGCGCGAACGATCCTCGGCTTGTCTCAAGCCGACGTTCAGCGGCGCCTCGCGCGCCAGGTTATAGAGGACGGGTTGTCCGTCAGGGCCACGGAGATCCTCGTGCAGAAGGCGACGGCCGACAGGCCCCCGCGAGCTGTCCGAGCGACGCAGACCGTCGACCCGAACATCCGGGCGGCGGAGACGAAACTGAGGCGTGCCCTGGGAACTCAGGTGCGGATCGTGCACATGGGCGGCGACGGTCGAGGCAAGGTCGAAATCAGTTTCTATAACGCGCAGGACCTCGATCGGATTTATGATCTGCTCATTACGGCAGCTCCGATGTAAACAGTAAACGGTCGCGTAGTACAATGTACAACCGAGAGCGCTAAGGCATACGAAGGAATACCGGGCTAGGACGGAATCGCCTTAAAGGGAGCGTCGGTTGACCCTCCTGCGGCACCATGTTAGACTCGCGCGCTTTTCGGCGGGCATAATTCAACTCACAGTAGGGGAATCGGATGTTGTTCCTGGCAGAGGCTTCAATTCAGTTGGTTCCTGACGGCACCTTGCTGCTCCACCTGTTTTTCATCCTGGTCATGGTGTTCGTCCTGAACCGCACCCTGCTTCGGCCCATCAACAACATACTCGCCGAAAGAGAAAAGCAGATTACCGGTCGTCTCGACGAAGCACACCGGCTCGCGATGGAGGCTGACGAGAAACTGAAGCAGTACAACGCGGCGTTACGCGAAGCCCGCACAGAGGGTTATCGCCTATTAGAGAAGGAGCGCACCGCCGGCCTCAAAGACAAAGATGAAAAAGTGCGACAGTATCGCGAAGAGCTTTCGCAGACCGTCGCGCGACAGCTCGAGGCCACGAAGAAACAGCAGGAACAGGTCCGGACGGAGTTGGAAACGCAAGCGGCCACAATGGGCGGTTTAATAAGTTCTCAAATACTGCGCCGGCCTACTCAAAACTAAACACCGATGTACATACTTGCGGCTGTAGAATTACCCGAGTGGTTTAACTACCCAGGCCTCGAAGCGTGGAAGTTTCTGAACCTTGCGATCTTCCTGGCGCTGATGATCTACATCCTGCGCCGTCCAATCAGCGATGCGCTAGCCGGCCGCCGCGACGCGATCAAACAGGAGATGGTCGACGCCGAGACGAAACGCGTTAGAGCGATGGAGAAGGCGAACGAGGCCCAGGCGCAGTTGGAACATCTCGACGCGGACATCCAGTCAGTCCGCGAGCAAGCACATAAGGAAGCGGAGTCCGAACGCGAGCGATTGGCCGCTGCGACCACGCGGGAGTTGGAAAAACTGAGACAGCAGGCGCAGCGTGAAATGGAAACCGCCGACAAGGTCGCGCGCAAACAGTTGCGCGAGTTTTTTGTCATGAAGAGTATTGACGTCGCCCGCCAGTCGATTCGCAGTCAAATGCGGCCCGAAGATGAAGCCGTTCTGATTAACGACAGCATCGGCGAATTGAGGAGGACGCGAGTTTGAGTTTGCAAACAGTCGCGCGGCGTTACGCTTCAGCACTCGCCGATGTAGTGGTCGAACGAAAAGAAGAGCGAGAAGTCCAGCAGGAGATCGATCAATGGGCCATGATGATCGAGTCGAGTCCTGAGTTGAAGCAAGTCTTCGCGAATCCCACCATCGTTTATGACGAAAAGGTGAAGGTGCTGGAAGCGTTGATTACGCGCACGCGTGTGCGGCCGACGACGGCGAGTTTTCTGCGCGTGCTGTTGAGGAACCAACGACTGGCCCAGTTAAAAGACGTGGCGGAGCGGTTTGACCATGTGCTTGACGAGCGTGGCGGAGTGGTTTCCGCGAACGTAACTACCGCGCGTCCGCTTCCGGACGACATGAAGAACATGGTCCGCCAGGCGCTCGCGGATGCCACCGGGCGCACGGTGCGCGTGAGCTTCACCACCGACGAAACGATCATCGGCGGCCTCGTCGCCCGCATCGGCTCGACGATCTACGACGGCTCAGTTCAGAGCCGCCTCGAGCGCTTGTCGGAAGAACTTGCAGGTTAACGCGATTTAGAGGGAATTATGGAACCCATTAGAGCTAGCGAAATCAACGAGATTATTCGTAAACAGATCGAAAACTTCGACAACGACGGCACCGTCACCGAAGTCGGAACCGTGATCAAGGTAGGCGACGGTATCGCCGAGATTCACGGCCTGGAAAAGGTCATGGCCGGCGAACTGCTCGAGTTTCCTCATGACGTGCGCGGTCTCGCGTTGAACCTGGAAGAGGACAAGGTCGGCGCCGTGTTGTTCGGCGAGTTCCAGACGATCCGGGAAGGCGATCTCGTGAAACGCACCGGCCGCATCATGGAAGTGCCGGTCGGCGAGGCGCTGGTCGGCCGCGTCGTTGATGTGCTGGGCAATCCGATCGACGATGCTGGTCCAATCGTCACGGAGCATCACTATCCCATCGAGCGAATCGCTCCGGGTGTGGTCGACAGGCAGCCGGTGAAAGAGCCGCTGCAAACGGGTCTCAAAGCGATCGACGCGATGGTCCCGATCGGCCGCGGCCAGCGCGAGCTGATAATCGGCGATCGTCAAACAGGAAAGACCGCGGTTGCCGTCGACACGATCATCAACCAAAAAGGCAAGGACGTGTTCTGTATCTACGTCGCGATTGGCCAGAAGGCGTCGACGGTGGCCCAGGTGGTGAGGACGCTCCAGGACTTTGGCGCGATGGATTACACGATCGTGATCAAGGCAACGGCGTCTGACCCCGCCGCGATGCAGTACCTTGCGCCTTACTCCGGCGCCGCCATGGGCGAGTACTTCCGCGACAACGGCAAGCACGCGCTCACGATCTACGACGACCTTTCGAAACAGGCCGCTGCGTACCGCGAGATCTCGCTGTTGCTTCGCAGACCACCGGGCCGCGAAGCGTATCCCGGCGACGTCTTCTATCTCCACTCGCGCTTGCTCGAACGCGCTGCGAAACTTTCCGACCTGAAGGGCGGCGGTTCACTGACGAGCTTGCCGATCATCGAGACGCAAGCAGGCGACATCTCCGCGTACATTCCGACGAACGTGATTTCGATCACCGACGGACAGATCTTCCTCGAGGCGGACCTTTTCAACAGCGGTTTCCGCCCGGCCATCAACGTCGGCAACAGCGTTTCGCGCGTAGGCGGATCGGCGCAGATCAAGGCGATGAAACAGGTGGCGGGAACGCTGCGTTTGGACCTCGCCCAGTTTCGCGAGCTCCAGGCGTTCGCGCAGTTTGGTTCCGATCTCGATAAGGCGACGCAGGCACAGTTGGCCCGCGGACAGCGGCTCACGGAAATTCTGAAGCAGCCGCAGTATCAGCCAGTGGACGTCGAAAAACAGGTCCTCGTGATCTGGGCCGCGACGAACGGTTTCGTCGACGACATCGCCGTCGAAGACGTTCGTCGTTTTGAAACGGGGTTGCTGAAGTTCGTCGAGAACTCGCACCCCGGCGTACTCGCGGCCATCTCTGAAAAGAAATCGCTGACAGACGAGATCAAGGCTGATCTGAAACAGGTGTTGGAAGACTTCAAGGACGTCTGGCAGAGAGAGTCAGAGACAGGCGGCCCTGACTTCACACCAGCAACGCCTGCGCGGCGGGCTTCAACGGCGGCAGCGCCCACAGCTTAATCAATGCCGAACCTTCTGGACATTCGCCGGCGAATCAAGTCGGTCAAGAACACGCAGCAGATCACCAAAGCCATGAAGATGGTTTCTGCCGCGAAGCTGAAACGCGCGCAGGATCGTGTCGTCACGGCGCGTCCGTTTGCGAACAAGATGGGGGAAGTGCTCGGCGAGCTCGCGAAGCGAACTGACGAAAACTTTCATCATCCGCTGCTGGACCTCCGCGGCGACGAGCGCTACCTGCTGGTTCTGATCACCGCCGACAAAGGGCTCTGCGGCGCGTTCAATACAAACCTGACTAAGGCGGCGCAGGCGTTCATCAAGGACCATCCGGACAAGAAGGTCGAGCTGCTCCCAATTGGGCGTAAGGGCCGCGACTTCTTCCGCAATCGTCACGCGACGCTGGTGGGCGAGTTTCTTGGTCTAACCGGAAAAGGCCGCGTTGAGTTTTCAGAAGCACTGGACGTCGCCCGTTACATCATCAAGATGTACAGCGAAGACACCGGCATCGACAAAGTGTTTCTCGTTTACAACGAGTTCAAGTCTGTTCTGTCGCAACGCGTCGTGCTCGAACAGTTGCTGCCTGTTTCTCGCGCGAAACCGGATGAGTCGGAAGCGAAAGCTGCGACATCGCTGGTCGATTACATTTACGAACAGCCGCCCGCGGAAATGTTCGGCCGTCTGTTGCCGCGCCTGGTAGAGACGCAGATCTTCCGCGCGTTGCTGGAGTCGGTCGCGTCTGAGCACGGTGCGCGAATGACGGCGATGGATTCGGCGTCGAAGAATGCGAGCGAACTGATCGACACCTTGACGCTCAACATGAATCGCGTCCGTCAGGCGGCAATCACGAATGAGATCATCGAGGTCGTCTCCGGAGCGGCCGCCCTCTAACACGATCAGCCGATACCTTCCACTCCTCCTCTGGATGGGATTCATCTCGTTCGCCTCGTCCGGAAATTTTTCCGCCGGCAATACTTCGCGAATCATTGGCCCACTCGTCCTCTGGTTGTTTCCGAACACCAGCCCCGAAACGTTGCTCGTGATCCACATGACCACCCGCAAGCTGGCGCACTTTGCGGAGTACGCGTTGCTCGGCTTCCTGGCGGCGCGGGCGTTTCGCGGCTCGCCGCGTCCGGGCTTGCAGCGGAGGTGGTTTCCGGCGTCGCTGGCGCTGATTGTTGTGTATGCGCTGCTCGACGAATATCATCAGAGCTTTGTTCCCTCCCGGACGGGTACCGTCTACGACAGTTTTATCGACATGGCCGGCGGTTTGACGGCTTTGATCGTCGTCGCGAGGCGCGGCTGGTTTGGGCGTGCATCAAAATCCCCCGTCTGATCGTATAATTTGCTGGTTTCGATTCTTGTGAGGAAATGAGGCTCAAATGGGAATACTTGACCGCCTAAGCCCGAGTTCGCAGTTCATCGAGGTAATCGAGTGGCTCGACAATACGAGCAACACCCTCGTCTATCGATTTCCCGTAAAAGACCAGGAAATCAAGAACGGCGCGCAGCTAATCGTGCGCGAGTCGCAGGCTGCCGTCTTTGTACATGAAGGCCAGATCGCGGACCAGTTTCCCCCGGGCCGTTACACCATCGACGGCGGCAACACGCCGATTCTTTCCAAGTTGGGAGCCTGGAAGTACGGCTTCAACTCGCCGTTCAAGGCGGAGGTTTACTTCGTCAACACGAAACAGTTCACGGATCTGAAGTGGGGCACGCCCAATCCGGTGATGATGCGCGACACTGACTTCGGCATGGTTCGGCTGCGCGCGTTCGGTATCTACTCGATGCGCGTGAGCGAGCCGCAGGCGTTCATCAAGGAGATTGCCGGCACCAACGCTCACTTCGTCACGGAAGATATTGAAGGTCAACTGAAGCGCACGCTCGTCAGCGGCTTTAGCGACGCGCTCGCGGAGTCGAAGATCGCGGCGTTGGACCTCGCTTCGAACTACGACGAGTTGTCGAAACTGACGCGCGTCAAGCTCAACGAAGAGTTCGGGACCTTCGGTTTGCAGTTGACGAAGTTCGTCGTCGAAAACATCTCGCTGCCGCAGGAAGTCGAGGCGGCGATGGACAAGCGCACTTCGATGGGCGTGATTGGCGACGTGAGTCGCTACACGCAATTTCAGGCTGCCGATGCGATGCGCGACGCCGCTCAGAATCCCTCGGGCGGCGCCGGAACAGGCGCGGGTCTCGGCGCCGGCTTCGCTGTTGGAAACGCGATGGCTGGTGCGATGGCCGACGCAATCAAGCAGTCGAAAGGAAGCGAAGCGGCTGCGCCGGCCCCGTCTGCTACCGGTCCAGCGTGTCCAGAATGTGGCACTCGAAACAATCCCGGCGCGAAGTTCTGTGTCGAGTGCGGTGCCAAGCAAGGCTCCGCGAAGTGCGCGAACTGTCAGGCGGAATTGGCCCCCGGTGCTAAGTTCTGCAATGAGTGTGGGCAGAAAGTTTAGCTTAACAGTGAAAACTCGGATCTAATCCTGATGCTTAGAGCGTTGACGTGTCCACGCCGGGTCGTCATCACCGGAATGGGGTGTGTAACGCCTTTGGGAGTTGGACGAGAAGCGTTTTGGAGCGGGCTCCTCTCTGGAAAGAGCGGAGTCCGCAGAATCGAAGCGTTTGATCCCTCCGGTTCGCCGGTACAGATAGCCGCGGAAGTTCCTTCCTTCGACTGGCAAGCCCAGCTCAATCCGAAAGATCGCAAGCACGTTCCACGCACGGTGCCGTTGGCGCTCGCCGCGGCGCGTGAAGCGCTCGACGATGCGCGAATGTTTCCCAGTGATCTTTCGCTCGAGGAGCGGCGCGCGTTTGGCGTCGAGTTGGGGACCGGCGGCGGCGGGCTCGCCTTCACTGAACAGCAATACGAGTACTGGTACATTGGTCCAACCAACAAAGCGAGCGTTTACACGATCCCTTCGTCTACGCATGGCGGACTGTCGAGCGAGTTGTCGATGGCCTTTGGCTTGCGAGGTCTGTCGCATATCGTCTCGACTGGCTGCACGAGCTCGACTGATGCAATGGCTTACGCTGCGCAGCACATCGCGCTCGGTCGTCAGGACGTGATGCTTTCCGGCGGTGTCGACGCGCCGATCGCTCCCGGCATTCTGGCGGGCTTCAATTTGATGACGGTTTTGACGAACGACTGGAACAACGAACCGCATCGAGCTTCGCGTCCGTTCTCGCGTAATCGATCGGGAATGGTGCTTGGCGAGGGATCGTGGATCTACGTCCTCGAAGAGCTCAAACACGCCACCAGCCGCGGTGCGAAGATCTACGCGGAGATACTTGGCTACGGCGCGACGTGCGATGCGTACCATCGCGTTCGTTTAGCCGAGGATGGCGACGAGCCCGCGCGCGCGATGCGTCTCGCACTCGAGGAAGCCGGTTGCGAACCGAAAGACATCGATTACGTGAATCTCCACGGCACGTCGACGCTATTGAACGATCGCATCGAGACCAGCGCGTTGAAGCTCGCTTTCGATGGACATGCGAAACGGATACCGATGTCGGCGACGAAGTCGCAGATCGGCCATCCGCAGGGCGCGAGCGGAGCCGCGGGCCTGGGCGCGGCGTTGTGCGCGATGCACACAAACAGAATCCCACCGACGATCAATCTCGACGACCCTGACCCTGACTGCGACCTCGATTACGTTCCCAACGAAGCGCGCGAAGCAAACGTGAAAGTCGCACTGTGCAATTGCATCGGTTTCGGATCGAAGAACAGTGCGCTAGTGATTCAAAAGATGAATTGATGTTCGACCGATTCAAGCGTCGCAGCTACGAGCTCGAGTACATCGATACGGGGAACTACACGGCTGCCGAGTACGACGACTGTATCGGAGAGCTGCAACTCGTCAATCGGTGGATGGGCGATGCACACACGCTGAAGAGCACGCTCTTCCGCGAGATCGAGCACGAGGATCTGCGACGTTTCTCGGTGCTCGACGTCGGCGCCGGCTCAGGAGAGCTCTTGCGCGTGACGGCGACGTGGGCGCGAGAAACAGGACGCACCGTGCAAGCAGTCGGTCTCGAACTAAACGAACGATCCGCGTTGTCGATCGTCGAAGAGTCGCGCGACTTTCCGGAGATCACTTCAGTGCGCGGCGACGCGCTGGCGTTGCCATTTGGTGACACGGATTTTGATTACGTGATCTGTTCGCTGTTTACGCACCATTTCGCGGAAGACCAAATAATAAAAATACTTCGTGAGATGAATCGCGTAGCACGCCGGCGGATAATCGTGATCGATCTTCATCGTCACCCGGTTGCTTACTTTCTTTATACGACGCTGGGAAAGTTGGTTTTGAAGAACCGCTTGACTCGTCACGATGGCGCGCTCTCGATACTACGAAGTTTCAAAGCTGAAGAGTTGCTTGCTTTGGCGAAGCGCGCGGGACTGCGCGGTGTGGGAGTCAGCCGCCACTTTCCTTATCGATTGGTTTTGAATGCTCAAGCCGCATAATAACAAGTTTGACGTGATCGTCGCCGGCGGTGGACCAGCGGGCGCGAGCGCTGCGATTCATCTGGCGCGCGGCGGCGCGAATGTTCTGTTGATCGAACAGAAGAAGTTCCCGCGAGCGAAGCTGTGCGGCGAGTTTGTCTCTCCCGAATGCCAGGCGCACTTCGAAAAGCTTGGTGTCGCGAACGCGATGATCGCTGCCGCACCGGCGTTGCTCGAGGAGACGGTCTTCTACTCGACGAAGGGTCATCATGTCGCAGTGCCGAGTAAGTGGTTTGGCGGACGCGCCGCGTTTGGATTGAGCCGCGCGGTGATGGACGAGGTGCTGCTGCGCCGTGCTCAAGAGCGTGGCGTCACAGTTTTTGAAGACGCGAGCATAACTGAGCCGATACGCGACGGAGAGACTATCACCGGCGTACGCATCAAGACAGATACCGGCCATGACGACTACCGCGCGCCGATAACGATCGACGCGACGGGACGCGCCCGCATTCTTTCACGCAAGCTAATCAAGACGAGAAACAAACGTCCGAGCCTCGTCGCGTTCAAAGCACACTTCCGGAAAACGAAAGTCGCGCCCGGCGCGTGTGAGATCTACTTTTATCCCGGCGGCTACGGCGGGCTCAGCACGATCGAAGCCGGCACGAGCAACCTGTGTTTCATCGTCGCCGCCGAGCATGTAAAGCGTTGTCACTCAGATCCAAACATCGTTTTGCGCGAGGTGGTAATGAGGAACCGGCGCGCTGCCGAGACGTTGGAAACGGCGGAGACGTGTTCGGAGTGGCTGAGCGCATCGTGGGAGCGTTTCGGCCGGCAACGCCCGAGTCCGGCGCCGGGATTGTTGGCGATCGGCGACTCGGCCGCGTTCATCGATCCGTTCACGGGTAGCGGAATGTTGATGGCGTTTGAAAGCGGCGAGCTCGTTGCACAAGCAATTCTTCGTCACAACCGGGACATTTTCAGCGATTTAGCGAACGATTACACCGCCAGCTATCGCCGAATGTTTGATTCCCGTTTACGAATTTGCGGATTGTTGCGACGGGCTGCGTTCAGTCCACACCTCGCGGAGATTGGCATCGCGATCTGCGGCGCCAGCGAGCGGCTTCGCGGCCGTCTTGCGCGGGCCACGCGCTCCAATGCGAAGTCACATAACTTCTTGCCACAAAAGACTCTTTTGGAGTAAAAAGACTGAGCAGTTTGTCTCTCTGCTGCACCTCCGAAGCATCTCGTCTACGAATGAAACGTAACATTGAGTCTTAAGTGACTGCGCGAGTACCAAGGGCCGCGAAAACTAGTTAAGGAGAATACGACGATGTTTGTATCCTTAAAGTCAGGGCTTGTCCGATTCTTTCAACTCACTACCCTGCTGTTGGTTTCACTCGCAGCAGCGAGCGTGGCCTTCGGACAGGCGCAGTCTAACGCTGCGGATCTGCAAGGCACCGTCAAAGACGCGACCGGCGCCGTCGTCGCAAACGCAACGGTGACCGCCCGCAACCCAGCCACGAACGTTTCGCGCAACGCGACGACCAACGACGAAGGCTTGTACCGGCTAATCAACCTGCCGCCAGGCGACTACGAGGTCACGGTTGAAGCGCCGAATTTTAAAAAGTCATTCTTGCCGAACATCAACGTCACCGTGGGCCAGACAGCTCAACTCGACGTGACGCTCGAGCTCGGAGAGATCACTGAGACAGTCACCATTTCCGACGCGACGTCAGAAATCGTGGAGACTTCCAAGACCGCCGTATCGACGACCATCGACCAGCAGCGGATCAACAATCTGCCGATCAACGAGCGCAACTATCTATCGTTCGCGCTGACGACTTCGACCGTAGGCCGTGACAACGGGCGGCCGATTGGACCAGCGCCAACCACCGGTTTGAACTTCGGCGGACAGCGCGGACGTTCCAATCTCGTTCAGGTAGACGGCGCTGACAACACCGATAACTCCGTCAACGCCTCGCGCTCGACCGTCAGTCAGGAAGCGGTGCAGGAGTTTCAGGTCGTGACGAACTCGTTCGCGCCGGAGTTTGGCCGGTCAGCGGGCGGCGTCGTTAACGTCGTCACGAAGTCAGGTACCAACGATCTTAACGGAAACGTGTTCGGGTTCCTGCGTCACCGCAGTTTTCAGGCGCGCAACGCTTTCGCACCGATCGAGGATCCGCCGTTCACGCGAGCGCAGTACGGGTTCACGATCGGCGGCCCGTTCGATCGCGGCCGCACGTTCTTCTTCTTCGCGTTCGAGCAACGCCGGCGCAACGAGTCGGGTTTTTTTACCAGCAACGTCGCGCAAAATCTGACGGCTTCAGTCACGCTGCCGCCGCTTGCTCCCGGTTTTCCGTCGCAAACACTACGTAATCTCACGCCGCAGCAGGCGGGTTACATTAATAGCCTGCTTGCTCTCGGCGGCTCCGCGCAGCAACTCGGCATCGGTTACGCGTATCTCGCGTCCGGAGGCGGCAGCACTGCGTTGACCGGCTTCAACCCGCTGATCGCGACGGGTACGCCTTTCACTCCGGGCACGGTGGTTGGCAGTCGCTTTTTCCTGAGTGGCGCGCCGATCCCACTGACGACCACGAACAGCCTGGGCCAACCCATCGCCTTCCGTCCGTTGAACAGTCTGCAAACCGTGTTTCCGATTACCGACGACACGACGTTCAACTCGTTCCGGCTGGACCACCTGATCACGCGCGAGCATCAGCTTGCCTTGCGCTTTGGCTACAATCCGAGCGAGATCACGGGCATCCAGGTGGAGTCGCAGAACCAGTCGCTCGGCCAGAACGACTTCTCGCGCACAGGCATTCAAAAGCTGCGCGATTTCTCGGCGGTAGCGACACTTACGTCCACGCTGTCGAATAGCGTCGTCAATGAAGCACGCTTCAACTTCGGCGAACGCCGCGCGACGTTCAAATCGCAGAACGGCGACGCAGTTGCGTTCAACATCTCGGGCACCGCGTTCATCGGGCGCGAGCTGTTCTCGCCGGTGCTGCGCACGGAAACGCGTTACGAATTCACTGACAACCTGAACCTCGTCGCCGGTAACCACAACTTCAAATTCGGCGGCGACATCGCTTTCGTTCGCATTCCGGAAGCGATTTTCGAACTGAACTTCGCCGGTCTTTTCAACTTCGGCGGCCTCGGCGCGTGTACGTTGGTGGCCCAGCTCTGCTCACCCGGTTTGCCTCCGGCGCCGGATTTCACGCCGGTGCAGCAGTATGGTCTCGGTTTCCCGGCCAACTTCATTCAGGGATTCGGCAATCCGATCAGCAGCATCAGCAACAAACCGATCGCTTTCTTCGCGCAGGATTCATGGAAGGTTCGACCTAACCTGACGCTCAATTACGGCGTCCGTTACGACATCGAGCTGACCGAGCAGATCCCGACGCTTCCGCTGAACGATCCGCTGTCGGGCATCTCGCTTACCGCTCAACAGGTTGCCGCCGCGCAAGACGCGATGGGCGTGCAGCAGGGATTTCCGCGTGACAAGAACAACTGGGCGCCGCGATTGGCCGTCGCCTGGGATCCGTGGAGCGATGGGAAGACGGCGGTCCGCGCTGCGTTCGGTCTGTTTTACGACCATCCGCTGCTCGCAATCGCTTTCAACTCCGACATCGCCGACGCCGTCCAACAGCAACAAGGCATCCTGACGCCGGGGAGTCCCGCAATACTTGACGCACAAGGACGACCCGTCCTGCTCAATGCCGTTCAAGTTTTCCAGGGCACTGTGTGTTCGCAAGCCAGTCTCTCTCCGTTGTGCCAGGGCTTCATCGCGGCGAATGGTCTTCCACCAACATTCCAAACACCGGGCGTCGCTGCGGGAGCGCAATATCAATTCGGCCGGCAACGATTCAACGATCAAACGTTCCCCGGATTTGGCCCGGTGCTTCCGTTCACGCTCCACGTGCAGAAGGACTTTGAGTACGCGTACGCGACCCAGGGCAACTTCACCGTCGAGCGCCAACTCACGCAGGACATGACGGTGTCCGGCAGCTACATTTACGTCGGCGCGCGGCACCTGCCGCACCCGCTCGACATCAATGCGCCGCGCACGGAGTTGCAGATTCAAAACTTCGTCCGCTGGGCCGGCCGCAACCCGGTCAGCACTACGGAAGCTGTGGCGTTTAGCATTCCAATATCCGGCGCTCCCTGTCCCGGCGGCGTGCCGCTTCAGTGTTTCACGATGGCGACGCCAGCCGGCGCCACGGCTTTTCCAACAGCGGGCCAGACGTTTGCGATCATCATTCCCGGAATGATTGCAGCGCCGTTCTCAAACCTGGGCAGCCGCGTGATCAACGCCGGAATCGCGAACTTCTTCCGGCCCAGCGCGCCAAACTATTTTCTCGCTCAGGCTCTTTCCGGTGGTCTCGTAACTCCGGCGGTGCTGAACAGCGCCCTTGCCGGTACTCTTCGAACACCCGGAACTGTTTCGCCGTTCGGCTCGATCAACGCGCAAACGTCCGACGGCAATTCCGAGTACAACGCGTTGAACGCGGAGCTGAAGAAGCGCTTCTCGAACAACTTCCAGTTCCTCGCGTCGTACACGTGGTCGCACTCGATCGACGACTCGTCTGACCTACAAACGTTGCTGCTGCCGCAGGACAATCGAAACTTCGGCGCTGAGCGTGCGGATTCGCTTTTCGATCAGCGTCACCGGTTTGTCTTCAGCGCAGTGATTGGATCGCCGAGCAGTTGGAACCAGGGTTCGGGCTTCCATCGTTTCCTGTCGAACTTCACGGTCGCTCCGATCTTCGAGATCTCGTCAGGGCGTCCGTTCAACATCCTGAGCAACCAGGACACGAACAACGACCAGTCGAACCAGACGGACCGTCCCGCGGCGCTCGACAACGGAACGCTGTGCGTGCCCGGCACGATCGGCTGCGTAGGGCTGATCACCAACGGCCAGTTCTCGACCGGAAGCCTGCCGCGTAACTACGGCATCACGCATCGTTACGTATCGCTCGACATGCGCCTGGCGAAGCTGGTCCCAATCGGCGAGCACCTGCGATTGGAACTGATTGCCGAAGGATTCAACCTGTTCAATCGCTTCAACGAAGCGGCTGCGTCGCCGTTTATCGACGACGTTCGCAACTTCAATCTCCGGGCCTCAAACGGCCGCTACTTCAGCCGCCCAACTGCGGCTTTCGACTCGCGGCAGTTCCAATTCGGACTGAAGCTGAACTTCTAAAAAAGCGTAAACGGAAGCAACATCCTGATCGCAGTCGTCTTGCCCGCGCCGTTTGGCCCAAGTACCGAGCCGGCGTCACGTTAATACCTCTTTCTACGGCTCCGCCGCCGGATGTGCGGCGGGGCTTTGCCTCGCCGGACGCTTCAGCAGAAACTTGGGGCTACGCCCCCGGTTCGGCCTCTGGCCCGCCATCTGTTAATCAAGCGCTGTCACGCTCGTCTATCTTCGGGAGACGAAGATGGGCGAGTGTCTGATTGAAACCCGGGGATTGACGCGCCGTTTTGGCGCGCGCGTCGCCGTCAACGATTTGAATCTATCCGTGCCGGCGGCGGGAGTTTACGGGTTTCTTGGGCCAAACGGCGCTGGCAAGACCACCGCGATCAGAATGTTGCTCGGCCTGATCCGGCCCAACGCCGGTGAGGTGCGTTTGTTTGGCGCAAAGGTCGCCGGCAATCGCGCTTCGTTGATGCGGCGAGTCGGCGCGCTGGTCGAATCCCCATCGCTCTATCCCCACCTGACCGGACGAGAAAATCTCGAAGTCACACGGCGTCTACTCGGCGCGCCACGCAATCTGATCGAGCTTGCGCTCGACACAGTCAGGCTGACGCAAGACGCGAATCGCCGTGTGCGCGAGTATTCGCTCGGCATGCGGCAACGTCTCGGTCTGGCGTTAGCGCTACTCAACAAACCCGAGCTCCTGATCCTGGACGAACCGACGAACGGTCTCGATCCCGCCGGCATTCACGAAATGCGTGACTTGATCCGTCGCCTGCCTGACGAGTTTGGTGTCACGGTTTTTCTTTCCAGTCACCTGCTCAGCGAAGTCGAACAGATCGCCGGTCACATTGGAATCATTCACGAAGGCAAGCTGTTGTTTCAGGGTGCGCTCGCGGAGCTGCAAACAAAACAGCAGACGCAACTGATCGTCGGCGTAAAGCAACTCGATGCGGCAAGCGAGTGTCTTGTCAACGCCGGTTGGACCATCGCGCGAACCATTGACGGTATGATCAGTGTTTTAGCAAAGACGCCGGACGATGCGGCGCGCGTCACCAGGCTGCTGGTGGACCAACAGATCGACGTCTTTCACATCGCACTGGCCCAACCGTCCCTGGAAGACATTTTTCTAACACTAACCACACGGACATCACGGATAACAGACCATGTCGTTGCTGCGGGCGCTTCACGCTGAGTTACTGAAACTAAAACGCACGCTGGCGTTTCGCGTCATCTTCGTGCTTCCGTTCCTGGTGGCGACGCTGCAATTCTTTATCGCGTGGCGGACGAAAAAGTTCCCTGCCGACTTCAATATCTGGGACTCGCTTCCGTTGAGCTCGATGCAGGTCTGGGCAGTGTTCATGTTGCCGCTGCTGATCACTCTGGAAACGGCGCTGCTCAACGGCATCGAGCACAGCGACCGTCAATGGAAACACCTGTTCGCACTGCCTGTGCCGCGCTACTCCGTCTACTTCGCGAAGGTCATCGTCGCGCAGGCGTTGATCCTCATCAGCACGTTCATTCTGGCGGCGCTGATCGTCCTCGTCGGCATTGCGGCGATCTCGTTACGGCCGGAGTTGGCGAACGCGGGACCGGTTCCATATGGTTGGATCGTGAAGCACGCGACATTCGTTTGGTTGGCGTCGTGGCTGATTATCGCTATCCACACGTGGGTGAGCGTGCGTTGGTCGGGCTTTCCGATCCCGCTGGGCACGGGCATCGCCGGAACGTTCTTCGCGCTGTTTGCGGCGAGTGCCGCGATCGGAAAGTACTATCCCTGGCTACTGCCGATGAACATCTTTCTCGAGGGGCGAGGCACCGCCGCGCTCGTGCTCGGGGTCGCCGGCGGAATCGTTGCCGTTCTAATCGGTTGTTTCGAGTTCGTGCGCCGCGACGTGCTCAATTAACCCCAACCTCACAGGCAAACTCTGCCCGCTCAGCCGCATCCGAAGCTCACGGAACCACGAATTAGAGTGAATCATTAGGTTGAGCTTTCAAACCTATCCTCTCCCGAATACAATCTGACCCATTATGAAGCGATCTACCTTTATTCCACGGTTTTTGAGTGCGATAGCAGCGTTTCTGCTTGCCGTCTCCGCTGTTTCGGCCCAGTCGACCCGGCCAAGGCGCGCCAAGCCGGCGTCAAAGACGACGGCCACTGCCGACAAACCGGCGTCCGATCCCTTGCTGCGTCCTGAGCCCACATCGAAACCGGCGCCGCGGCGTACGGCCTCGAACGATTCGTTGCTGGACGTGCAGCCGGTCAAGCCGGTGGGACCGGCAGTCAGTGCGACCGGAACGGCCGACACGAAGCACGCCTATCTTTTGCTCGAACAGAAACAGTTTGCGGCTGCAGCGAAGGAAGCGAAGGAATTAACAGCGACGTATCCCAACGACCCGGAAGCGTGGAAGATTGCCGGGTTCGCCGAGTTGAACCTGAAACAGTATGCAGAGGCGGCGAAGGATCTCGAGAAGGCGCTCGATTTACAGCGTCAATCGAAGCAGGAGGATCCTAACACCGAGAGCGCGCTGGGTCAGGCCTACTTTCTATCCGAGAAGTACGACAAGGCGCTGCCCTATTTGAACGCGGCTACGATCCGCGGCGCCGACAAGCCTGACGCGGTGATGATCTACTATCGTGGCGTCGCTGAATACAAGACAGGAAAGACAGCACAGGCTGAGAAGAGTTTCAACGAAGTCGTGAAGTTGAATCCGAAAGACTCGTTGTCGCTTTTCTATCTTGCTCAGATCGCGCTCGCGAAGAACGATCTCGACGGCGCGATCGCTTCGTTGAATCGAGCAACTGTTAACGATGCTCGTCTCGCCGGCGCGTGGACCTTGTTGACTTCAGTGTATCTCCGCCGCGCGGCGACGAGCGCGGATCCGGCGAAAGCAGAAGCGGATTACTTGAGCGCCGTTCGCGCCGGTGAAGGACTGATCAAACTCCGCACCGACGCCGAAGCAGTAACGCTGTTCGGCCAGGCGCTGATCGGATCGAAACAGTATGCACGCGCGGCGTCAGCGCTCGAACGCGCGACTGCCGCTCCGGAAGCAACCGGCGTCACGTTCTATCTGCTCGGTGTGGCCCATTCGCGCGCGAACAATTTCCCGAAGGCGATCGCAGCGTTGGAAGCCGCGGCAAAGAAGACGCCGGATGACGTGAACATTTATCGCGAGCTCGGTTACGCGTTTGAAGTGCAGAAGCAGTATGCGAAAGCGCTTGCCGCTTACCAGCGCGGCGCTGCGCTTGCTCCGTCTGATCCCGACTTGAAAGAATCGATCGAGCGCGTCAAGCCGTTTGCCAAATAAATCCGTGTTTTTGGCCGACACTGCCAGAGCATTTGCGACTTACTCCCTCGTGCCCTATCTCGGCATTCTGTTCTGCCCGGGCGCAGTTGTGGTCGGCACAGTAGGCGTCGTCAGATCGTACCGGCCCGGCCAGACAATCGAAGGACGCAACGTTTGTTACGCGAGCACCATCGTCGGCGTCGTCGTGCTCGGGGTTCAACTTTTACTTTGGTGGATTCTGTATCGCGTGCCGTCGTGGGCAGCGGGACTATAAGGGAGAACCAACACATGCGAACCATTCTGAGTTTACTGCTGCTCGGCCTGATGTTGACCGTCGCCATCGCGCAACGCCCGCGCACGATGGAACGTGATCCCGCGGCGTCGAAGATGTCCACGCCTCCAGCGGCACCGAAAACCGTGAAAGCGAAGTATGAAGGCGGCGTGTTCGGTTACACCAAAACGATGGAAGGCACGTTGACGTTCGACGACGAGAACGGTCGTCTCCTCTTCAAAGACAAGAAGCCGCCGAAGGAGATCTCGATACCTTACAACGCCATCACGTCAGCCTTCGCCGATACGCAGAAGCGACAGCCTGCGGCTGCGACAGTCGCCAGCCAGGTGCCGACAATCTTCACGCTGCCGGCACGGTTCATCAAAACGAAGGTCCGCTATCTGACGCTGCAATACAGCGATCCGGATTCGAAGGCGAGCGGCATCACCAGCTTCAAACTCGAGAACAAAGAGCTCCTCGAGTCAGTCCTTTACACCCTGGCGCAAAAGGCCGACATGACCCCGCGCGGCGACGTCTACGTCAAGAAGCGTGAAGATCCGGGCAAGTAATTGGTACAATGCGCGTACCCAATCAGGAGCCCTGAATGACGCAAACCTACGAGACTCTTCTGCTCGAAAGACGTGACCGTGTCGCAATCATAACGATCAATCGTCCCGAAAAACGAAACGCACTAAACATCAAAACTCGCGAAGAAGGCGCGGCGCTGCTCGAAGAACTTCGCAACGACGCTGACGTCGGCGTCGTCGTGTTCACCGGCGCGGGCGACAAAGCTTTTATTGCCGGCGCAGACATCGCCGAGTTTGCAGGACGCACGTCGATCACGCAGCGCGACGTGATGATGGGCCGATCGCTGTTTACGGCGATCGACACGTTTCCTAAACCGGTGATCGCGATGATCAATGGCTTCTGTCTCGGCGGCGGCTGCGAGCTCGCGCTGGCGTGCGACATCCGCATCGCGAGCGAGAACGCTCAGTTCGGTCAACCGGAGATCAATCTCGGCATCATTCCCGGAGGCGGCGGCACGCAACGTCTCACGCGGCTGGTGGGCGAAGGAAAAGCGATGGAGATGATCCTGACGGGCCAGTTTATCGACGCGAAAACGGCGCATGCGATCGGCTTAGTAAATCACGTCGTTCCCGCGGATCAACTCGAAACGAAGACGATGGAGATCGCGCAGCACATCTCGCGCAAGAGCCCAATCGCGTTGCAGCTCGCAAAGGAAGCCGTGAAGATCGCTTCCCGCTCGAACCTCGACGAAGGTTTGCGGCGTGAAGTGGATCTGTTCGCACTCTGTTTCTCGACCGAAGACAAGGACGAAGGCGTGAGTGCGTTTCTCGAGAGGCGCGATCCAGTTTTTAAAGGCCGCTAAACCAGATCGCTACGCGGATAAATGAAAACCCTCTTGCTGATCGTCGGCATGCTCGCCGCCACGGCCGGTGGCGTGATCACTTACCGCGCCCTGTATGTCGAACCCAGGTCAGCCGTCGTCATCACCGACGAGGGCGACATCCGTCAACTGCCTAACTACACGCGCGTGATCGGCGGCGCTCTGTTATTCGTCGGCGGCTCCGCGCTGGCGCTCTATTCCACTGTCCGCAAGGCTAAGTGAGTTAATTATCGGCCACAAAACCTTGACGAACGCTCGAACGCTACGCTAGGGTTCCGATAGGTCGCAACGACCGACTCACTCTTTTCACGGAGAGCCGCTTTGCCCAGAACAATAAGAATCCCCCTGCTGCTTTTGTTATGCCTCGGCGCCGGCTGGATTAGTGCTTCCGCCCAGAACTGTAACCCTCCCGCCATCAGTGCCAACTCTCATAGCTACAACATCTTTTCTCCCGAACAGGAGATGATTCTCGGCGACCTGAACTATCAACGGATGTCGGGCGACACTCGTTTCATTCAGGATGAAAAGATCCTCGCTTACATAAGAGACATCGGAGATCGCCTGGTTCGCCACCTGCCGCCAATCGGGATCAAGTTTCAGTTCTTTATCATCGACATTCCGACGGCGAACGCTTTCAACACTCCGGGCGGATACGTTTTTATCTCGCGCAAGCTGATCGCCTTCACGAAGACCGAAGACGAATTGGCCGGTGTGATGGCCCACGAGCTTGGGCACGCGACAGTACGTCACGCGGCGGTGGACATGTCTGACTTTTTCAAAAAGATCCTGGGCGTCACCCAGCTCGGCGATCGCAAAGATATTACGGACAAGTACAACTTGCTGTTGGAGCGCGAGCGTACGAAGAGCGTGTCGCGCAGCTCAGATCACGAATCAGAGCAGCAACTCGAAGCCGATCGGATCGGACTCTTCGCAATGGTCGCTGCAGGTTACGACCCAAACGCGTTTTCGGAATTCTTCTCGCGTCTCGTGGAAACGAAGGCCAAGTCGGGAAACTGGTTCACGAACGTCTTTGGACGTTCGACTCCGACGGAAAAGCGCTTGCGCGACATGGTGAAGACGACTGAGCAGCTTCCGGCGCCGTGCCGTGACCGTCGCGCTGCTGCGTCGGAACAGTATCTGAAATGGCAGGCGGACGTGGTGTCGTATCGCGCGGCCGCGATTGCTGAAGAGCTGCCGGGCATGCTCTGGAAAAAACAACTCACTCCGCAGCTCAAAAGCGACATCTCGCATTTCGCGACCGCCAACGACGGCACGTATTTCCTCGCCCAGGACGACTTCGCGATCACGGTCGTCAAACGTGATCCGCTGAAAGTCGCGTTTCAGATACCGGTGACTGATGCGCGGCCTGCTTCGTTTACGCCCGACGGACAGTTTGTGGTGTTTGGGACCGACGACATGCGCTTTGAGAAGTGGAGCGTCGCTGAGGCGAAGCCAGTCGAGGTTCGTGAGCTCGTCGTCAGGCGCGACTGCTGGGAGCATGAGTTCTCTCCCGATGGGAAGTATCTCGCTTGCGTCGACTACGGGCTCGGGCTGAACGTGCTCGAGACGCAGACAGGAAAGAAAGTCTGGGAGAAGAAAGATTTCGGTTATTTAAACTTTTTCGAGCTCCTCGCCTGGATTCGCTCCATTCGTGACTCGGACGAGACGTCTCACCTCAACCGGTTTTTCCACCTCCAGTTTTCCACTGACTCGCGCTACCTGGTCGCCACTCGTTCAAACAAGTTTCGCTTCCGCATCAGGTTCGACGTGATGACGGCCGACGAAACGGAAGACACGCTGGTCGCGGTGGATCTTTCAACGCTGAAACAGCTCTCGACCGGCGGCGACTTGAAACGCGCCACACGCAGGCCGTTCATCTTCCTCGGGTCCGACAAGATATTGGGAATGATGCCGTCAAATCCGCATGAATCCGGCATCTTCTCGTTCCCGCAAGGCAAGCGGCTTGCGAAGTTCACGTTGACCGGAAATGAACTGAAACGCACGGCCCATCCTGATTACGTAATCGTCAAGCCCCTCGCGAATGCCACGATGGGAGTCTTCGACGTGAGCAAGGGGGAGATCATCAGCGGCATGAACAAAGCTGACGCCACGTTGTGGAACGATTTGATCTTCTTTGAATTGGCCTCAGGCAATGTTTCAGTGTCACAAGCCAAATACGATCCTGAAGCAAAACATCTGCGCACGACTGCGGTCGGCACGGTCGAGATTCCGGTTGCATCGATGAATAGTGTGTACGCCGCGACTGTTTCCGACACGATGCAATGGCTCACGATTTCCTCAAAGACTCGCGGCGCGATCTGGGATCTCTCTTCCGGCGAACGAAAGATGCACGTCAGGGGATTTCGTGGCGCGATAATCGACGCGAAAGGCATCGCGATTGGCGACTTTCCCAGGCATGAACCGGCCAATCACACTCTGGTTCTGCTCGACGCAAACAGCAATCAAGTAGGCGAGTTGCGAGAGTTGCCTGATAAAGGCGCGCGGCAGTATGGACGTTTCGTGATGGTGCGCCGGAGTCTCAAGGCTTCGACACCGGAGAAACCGAAAGAGAAAGACAACGCGAAAGACAAGAAAGATGACAAGCTCCTGCCGCCACCGCCAAGCGACCATTCGCTCGAGGAATCGCTGAACCGCGAGGTGCGATTTGAGCTGCGCGACGTCGTGGATGACAAGATGGTTTGGAGCAAGGAATTCAAAAAAGACGCGCCCGGATACTTTTTCGACGACTTCTCCGGACGAGTGATCTTGTACTGGGACCTCGGCAGCGAAGAGGGCAAGGCGCGGTTGAGAGAGGATCCGGCGCTCGTCGAACGCGCGAATCAGATGGGTAACAAGGATGACGATTACATCGTCGAGATCATCGACGCGTTTGTCGGAAAGTCGGTCGGCGTCCTGCTGTTGGAGACCGGGAAGGGATCGTTCGATATCGAATCCGGTTTCTCCGAGGGCAACTGGTTGGTCCTGCATGACGACAACAACCGCGTGCTGATTTACTCGATCAAGGACGGCGATCTGCGTCACCGATTCTTTGGTGCGAACGCGGCGATGAATCCGAGCCGGAACCAGGTGGTGGTTGAGAATTATCCGGGCGAACTGACGGTCTATGATTTAGCGACGGGCAATTCGCAGGCGCGGTTGCGGTTGAAGAACGGCGCCGCGTTCGTTCGGTTTAGTTTGGATGGTAAGAAATTGCTCGTGGTGACGGCCGGCCAGGTGGCGTACGCGTTCGACGTCGACAAACTGAGCGCCGCTAAGTGATTAAGTTCCTTGCCACAGCGCGCGCAACTGGTCCTCCGTGCCGTTGAACTTATCGCGGTCGCAGTGTCCAATGCCATTGACCTGATGCGGTTGCGGCCCTGACGCGCCATCCGTGTATTGCCACATGGTCCACGTCGGCCAGTTCGGCGGCACGACTGCGTTCGGCCCGTACTGCGCCAACCACAACCAACACTGCGCCAGCACCGGATCCTTGCTACTGCCCAACAACTCCTTGATGTAACTCCCTGAATACAAACCCGGAAACCGGCCCGTCACCTGATCGACGTGCGTGACAAACGCGCGCGCATTGTTCAGCGACATACTTGGCCCAGTCGGATTCGCCTCGAGGTCCAACACGAGCAGCGTGTTGTCGAACGTCCCGACCACTTCGAGAAAGTGTTCCGCCTGCGCGACTCCATCGTCGCCGGTCGCAAAGTGATACGCGCCCCAAAGCAGTCCGGCCGCGGCAGCTTTCGCTTTATTAGTCTGATACATCGGATCGACACCGGTCGTTCCCTGCGTTGCCTTATGAATGACGCCAATGATTCCGTCGGCCTTCGCCAGTTGCAGATCGATGTTTCCGTTGTGATGAGAAATGTCGACGACGGCGTTTAGCGAATCAGCCATTTTCATTTCCTTTGATTGAGGATCGAGCGAGAGGCGAGACCTTATCGCGGGCGCATTTCAAAAGTCAACAGTTTTGATAGTTCATCGACTGGTTACGCAACGACAAAACGATATGTTATGTTTGCCCGCCTAAGATGAAATCGGGAACCCCTGCATAGTGGAGAATTCAACGGCGCGGTCCAACCTGAAGTCGAGCACGCGCAGGCGTCGTCATGTTCCATGGGGGTTGCGACTGCTGATCTTTGCCGTCCTCTTTGTCCTTACGTTTGCTCTGATAAGTACGGGAACGCTAGTCGCTTATGCAGCGATGCGTTCGGTCATGCCCGGGTGGCGTCCGGGCGTCTATTCTGACGTCATTTACAGGTTGAGTTTTTTGGTCTCAGCCCTGGTGCTGGCCTGGATTTGTACTCGCTGGCTCGAAGGGTTGCCGTGGCGTGCAATCGGCCTAACGCTCC
Source organism: Pyrinomonadaceae bacterium (assembly GCA_035649995.1). Lineage (GTDB taxonomy): Bacteria > Acidobacteriota > Blastocatellia > Pyrinomonadales > Pyrinomonadaceae > PSRF01. Next base: position 26,095 of record DASRIM010000425.1, read on the forward strand.
ACCGCGGCTGGTTACGCGATTTTCTTATTGGCTCAGTTGTGGGAATTGCTTCTTTGGCGCTCGCCACTGCGATTGCAGCGGCCGGTGGCGGCCTGCGCTTCACCACCTTCGGGCCAGGCGAGTTTTTTCAAGTTATCCAAACCCTGATCGGTTCGGCGTTCCTCTTCATCATTGCGGCGCTCGC
>DASRIM010000426.1:0-12652 GCA_035649995.1 Pyrinomonadaceae bacterium
CTGAAGACCTTGCAAGCCGCTGGTGCGAATGATTGTTTCGAGTTCCTGATGTAACACTTGCATGTAGTCGGTCGGCGTGTCGTTGAGGATTACGAGATCGACTGTCAAACCTTTGTAGTGCAGGTATTCGTGACCGCGCACAAGTTTCCTGACGGTGCGAAGATCGTCGGCCTTGTTGATGCGCACGACGACGACCGGCAAGTCGCCGCTGATGCCGTACGCCCAGAGGCTCGACTGTGCTTTGGTGTTGAGCGCGAGCACGTGCGGCGTGGGACGAAGCGACGGATCGGAATAGATGATGCGTGCCGCGAGACGTTGAAACAGGTGCGCCTCTTCCGAGTCGATGCCGAGATGGCTCATCTCGACCTGCGCTTTGGTCCACGCTAGACGCTGCTCACGTTCGAAGATGTTCGGATCGTGATACTTGTCCGCGAGGGCCATCGCCTCTTCCCGCGAACGCGCGATCGCCGTGCTGAACGAGCACCTGACCGTCTGGTTCGGCGGGATTCGCACGCGCCGCCGCAAACTGAACACCGGATCGAGCACGGCGCCCGTCGTGTTTGAAAGCGGGCGATCCTCCATCACGGCGATCGGGTTACTCGGCGTTCGTCCTCGTCCCAAAAACCTTCCGCGATCGGTTTCATACTGCACGGCGCCGATCGTTTCACCCTCGACAACTACGACGTGAATTCCCCAGATGGGCCGATCGTCCTGCGAGCGTTGGCGCCGGCGGGCCAGAAGCGCGTTCTCGCCGGCGAAGAATTCGGTCTCGATGAAGAGATTGCTGAACGCCTGATGCGCGGCGTCGGCGGATGGGCTCGCCAGTACGACTTCCGAGTAGCTCGTCAACTCGACCTCGCGCATGCGGCTCGAATTGTTGGTCAAGGAGATGCGCCGCACCTCGGCGTTGTCTTCAGCGGAGACGACGATCTCCATGCGAGTGGTGATGCCGGAGTCGATGCGGCGAAAGTCGGCCTTGTCTTCCGAGAACGCTACTTGAAACGCGGCGGCTTTAGTGCGAATGGGCTGATGTCCGGCTGACCAGACAGCACCGGTGCGGACGTCGCGCAGGTAAATAAACGCGCCCCAGTTGTCGCGTGTAACGTCCTCGCGCCAGCGAGTAACGGCGTTGCCTTCGCAGTACGAATAGCCCGAACCGGCGGTCGTCACCATCACGTTGTATGCGCCGTTCGAGAGCAGTTGCGTGCGCGGCGTATCGAGGCTTGCGGATTCGTAAACGCGCGTGATCATGCCGGGCATCGTTTGGATCACGCGTCCGGTCAACACTTCTTCGGCGCGTGGATGCGCGGCCGGCACTCCTACGGGCACGCGTTCCTGCAACAGCAACTCGGTTGCCTGCACCGTCGGATCTGAATGAAAACGCCGCACGACGAGACTGTCGTGAAGGACGTTCGCGACCGCGACGAGGCTCATGCCCTGGTGGTGCGCCATGAAAGCGCGAATGACCACTGAGTTCTGATCTTCGGGCAGGCGCTCGCGCGTGTAGTCGATCGACTCGTAGAAACCGAACGGTCCGAACGCGCCTTCGTCCCGCAACCGTCGCAGGTTCTGCAACGCCGCTTTCGGATCGATCAATGCCGCCAGCAGCGTCGCGTACGGAGCGACGACGAGGTTTTCGATCAGTCCGCGTTTCAAGCCGAGACCGGGGACGCCGAATGGTCCATACTGGTAGTTGAGATGAAGATCGCGCACGTTGTATGCGGCTTCGGAAATTCCCCACGGCACGCCGCGCTCTTCGCCGTACTCGATCTGCCGATCGACGACCGTGCGATAAGTTTCGGCCAACAGCGTGTTCTCGTAGTTGCGCATCGCCAGCAGCGGCATCAGGTATTCGAACATCGTGCCGGTCCACGAGATGAGCGCGCGTCCGCCGTCGACTTTCGTGAGCGCGCGGCCCATGCGGAACCAGTGTTGTTGCGGCACGTCGCCCTTTGCGATGCCGACGAAGCTGGCGAGCCGGGCTTCGGAAGCGAGCAGATCGTAGTAGGAGTCGTCAGCTTTCGAGGCCGTGACGTTGTAGCCGATCGTGAACAGCTTGCGCTCCATATCGAAGAGGACTGAGAAGTCCATCTCGTCGATGTTTTGATCGCAACGGCGAGCGAGGCGGCTGAGCCGCGACAGCATGTCGGCGGATGCGCCGGCCGCCTGTTCGAGGAATTTCGTCAAGCGTGCAACAGCTTCCGGTGAGCCGCGGTTATCGAGAGCCGCAAGTTGGACCAGCACGCGATCGCAGAGTTGCGGGACCTCCGACAGCGTCGGAACGTATAGCAGCGACTCGAGAATGGATGACCATTCGTTGTCCGTTGGCGATGGTGAGGGCAGTGACGGAAGCACGCGTCCCCAGGTGGTCAACGCGTCGGCGTCTCTGCGATACGAACTGACCTGATGGTGGAAGGCGCTGACCCACGAACGGAGCTCCTTGAACGTGACTTCACCGTGCTCGTGCGCCAGCGCGTTGACGATGTCGTCGATGTCAGACGCGCGCTTGAAGAGAGAATCCAGTAGTACAAACCACGACGCGAGATCGTCAAGATTTTCGACTGCGGCCAGGAGTTTGCGGCAAGCGGCGATCTCGTCCTCGAGCTGGCGCACGGTCACGACCTCGGTTCGTTGCCGGGCGCTACCGAGAGTCGACGCTTCGCTCGCGATACCGTCGAGCGTGTCGGAAAGCCCTTCGATCACCCGCCGGCCGAACAGTTTCGTGTCGGGAAACTCGACGCATGCCTGTTTCAGCGCGATCAGATGGCCCGCGAGGTTGCCGCTGTCGACCGTTGAGATGTACTGCGGCATGAGCGGTTCGACAGTCTTCGTGTCGTACCAGTTGAAGAAGTGACCGTGAAGCCGTCCCATCTTCGCCATCGTCGCGAACGTCAACTCCTCGCGTTCGACAAACTCGAGCGAACCAACGTAACCGAGATCGTGCGCCGACGACGTGGCCAGCACCAGCAGACCGATGTTCGTTGGTGAAGTGCGATGGGCCACGACGGGCGCCGGATCTTCCTGAAAGTTGTCAGGCGGGAGCCAGTTGTCTTCGGGCCCGACAAACGACTCGAAGAAGCGCCACGTGCGCCGTGCGATGAGTCGCGCGAATTTCGCGTCTTCGTCTGTCAGGACTTCGCGCTGCCTCAGTCGCGGTTTGCTGACCCAGTACGCAATCAGCGGCGACAGCAGCCAGATCGCCGAAAGCGTACCCATCACCGTCACGGCCGCGGGCTGCATTGCGAGCGTCAAGCCGAGCGCGATCAGCGTCAGGATCTCGGCCGCGAGCATGAACCTGAGGAACGACGAGAAATCGCCGCGCATCTTTCGTTCGGTCTCAGCCGCCGACACCCATTCGAGCAGCTTCTTGCGCGAGACAAGCTGCCGGTAAAGTGTACGCACGATGGCGTCGCTCATCAGGTACGCCTGATGTGGAAGAAGAACGAACGACAGCGCGATCTGCAAAGTGTTGGTGCGGAAGTCGCCCCACAGGCTCCAGAAGTGGCTGGTCCAGGGAATGCCTTTCGGGTGTATCAGCAGTCCCGTCGTGACGTGGAGATAGACCGGGAATGCGATGGTCAGAAAAACGAAGAGACTCCAGAGGAGCGCTGAGCCGGGAAACAAAGCGCACGACGCGACCAGCCATAGGAACAACGCCGGCGCAACCAAACTGCGGCGCAGGTTGTCGAGGATCTTCCAGCGCGCGATCAACGGGAGCACGTTGCGAACCAGCCGGCCGCTGCCGTCCGGCACTTTCGGAAACAGCCAGCGCGCGATCTGCCAGTCGCCGCGCGCCCATCGATGTGCGCGTTTCGCGTAGGCTTCGTAAGACGCGGGATAATCGTCAAGCAGCTCGATGTCTGTCGTTAACGCGGCGCGCGCAAATAGTCCTTCAAATAGATCGTGACTGAGCAGCGCGTTCTCGGGGACGCGATTCTCGAGAGTTCGCTGGAACGTGTCGGCCTCGTACAGACCTTTTCCGGTGAAGTTACCTTCGCCGAAGAAGTCCTGGTAGACGTCGGAAACGGCCGTCGTGTAAGGATCGATTCCGGTGTAACCCGAAAAGATCTGGACGAACTTCGATCGCGAAGCGCTCGAGAGCGAGATGCTGACCCGCGGCTGTAGAATTCCGTAGCCGCGAATCACGCGATTGACCTGCTCGTCCATGCGCGGTCTGTTGAGCGGGTGCATAGCGGCGCCGACGAGTTTGCGCGCAACGTCGCGCGGAAGCTGAGTGTCCGAGTCGAGCGTGATCACGTAACGCACGGACTTGAGTAGGGTGTCGTCGGCAGTGCGGACTATGAAACTCGTCTCGCCTTCGCCGCGCAGCAGACGGTTGAATTCCTCCAGCTTGCCTCGCTTCCGTTCCCAGCCCATCCATTTGTCTTCGCCGTGGTTCCACAGACGCTTGCGATGAAACAGGTGGAAACGAGCTTCGCCGTAAGTTCGATTCAGCGATTCGATCCCGCTTTGGGCCACGCCGAGGAGCGTGGCGTCGTTCGGCGTCTCTTCCGAAACCGCGTCGGGAAAGTCGCCCAGCAGTGCGAAGTAGATGTTCGGATCCTGGTTGGCGAGAAAGTGAACTTCGAGCCGTCCGACGAGTTCGTGGACCTGCGCTTCGCTGATGAAGATGGTCGGGACCACGACGAACGTGCGCGTCTCGTCCGGAATGCCGGTTGATGTATCCATACGCGGCAATAGACGCGGGGGAAAGAAGTGTGTGAGGTCCCAGTTCAACACCGTCAGCGCGAGATCGCTCGCGGGAATCAGCGCGAGAACGGCGGTGACGATGAGGAACGGCCAACCCACTCCGTACTGGGCCATCCAGACGAGGATCCAGCTGAGCACGAGCAAGGTGAGAAACGTTAGTGTGCCGAGATATGAACTGGTTGGATGCCGCAGCAGAAAGCGTCGCAGCCGTTCGACCGTCCGCGGTTGATAGCGGAAGCGAGTTTCCAGTTGATCCAGTCCGGCGTCGATCAGGTAGTAGCCGACGTGAGTCTCTGCTTCCTGTTTTCCTTCCGCGGCGAGAGTGAGAGCTGCTTTTGCGACGTCGAGCTCGCTGGCGCGTGTTCGCTTGCTGATTCGTTCGACAACGTGGCGGTAGCGGTCGCGCGCGGCAAACTCCATCCGCGAATAGACGCCGGCCGGATCGGTGCCGAGCAGCGGCTCGATCAGGCTGACTTTTTCGAAGAAATCGTTCCAGTCGAGCGTCGAGAGGAGACGCATGCTGGTGATGATGTTGCCGACCGTGACTTGCGCCGCTGCCTGACGCTGGTGTTCGCCGTGGATCATCTGTTCGATGCTCGATCCTTCGCGGCCGAGTCGTTTTTCGATCCAGTGGACGACGGGCATTACGGCGGGATGCTGTTCGCGCAGGCGTTGGACCAGTTGGACCAGTAATGTTTGCGGAAGCTCTTCGCGTTTGCTGAGACGTTCGTTTACGAGCGTCGTCACGCCGCTGGGGTGCAGCGAGGCGAGTTCGAGAAGTTTATCGGCGAACCTGTCTGCGTCCTCGCGTTCTTCACGGGCGCGGGTGATTGCCAGCGCGAGGCGCCGCAGGTTTTCGACGAGGGCCAGGCGCAGCGTGATCGCGACGGCCCAGAGCTCGCCGATCGACAGCGGCGCCTTGATTTGATAGGCGGCGATGAACCGTCGAAGTGTGTTTGTGTCGAGACGCGAGTCCGTATGCGCGATCAGCGCGAGCGCGACGGCGTAGATGCGCGGGTAGTCCGCGAGTTCGCCTGACGCGAGCTTCGGAAGCTCGTGGTAGTAGCTCTTCGGCAAGTCCTGGCGGATCTCGCGCAGTTGTTCTTCGACGATGTGGTAATTGTCGACGAGCCATTCGGCCGCGGGCGAGATTGGACGGCCGTTTCTGATGGCTTCGACGAGCGCTTTGTAAACAGCTTCGAGTCTGCGTCCGTTGTCTTCGAGACGGGGCAGAAGTTGAGCGCGGCCCTTTTTGGTGACGGTCGCGTGTTCAGTGGCGAGTGTTTGAGCGTACTGCTCGAGACGTTCGACACTGAAGAACTCCGCTTGAAAGGGCTTCTCGTCGTCGTCGGTCTTCTGCTTGGCGAAGGTCGACGCGATGAATTCTATAAAAGCAGACATGATCAGCAGGGTGCTCAATACATCAGGGGGTTAAGTTCAGCATAGCATTTTGTGCTTAGTACTTGTACTTTGTACTTTGCTTTTTACTGCAAAGCACAAAGTACTAAGCACTAAGATCGGTGTATACTTCGGCGCGATGCGTGTCTTGGGAGTTGATCCCGGTAGTCAAACAATGGGATGGGGCGTTGTCGAAGGCGACAGCCGGCGCTATGCGTTGGTTGGATTCGGCTCAGTGCGCGCGCCGTCGACGTTGAAATTTTCGGCGAGGCTGTTGCGCATGTGCAATGGGCTCGAGGAAGCGATCGCGGAATATCGGCCTGACGTTTGTGTGCTTGAAGATTCGTTTCTGGCGACGAACGTCAAGGTGAGTATGAAGCTTGGGCAGGTGCGCGGAGTGGTGCTGTTGGTGGCGGAACGCGCGGGGCTCGAGATTTATGAGTACTCACCGCGGTTGATCAAGCAGACGATCGTTGGGTACGGGAATGCGGAGAAGCATCAGGTGCAGGAGATGGTCCGATTGCTGTTGAAGCTTCGCACCGTTCCGTCGCCGCATGATGCAGCGGATGCGTTGGCGGCCGCGATCTGTCACTTCCATCACGCACAGTTTAAGGATCGGATCGTCGCGGCGATCAGTAAGTAATTCGTTAACCTCACAGGGAGTAACCTCATGCATCCTCACAAACTCGCAGTACAACTGTCTCTTGTTCTACTCATTATCGTTTTTTGTCTTGATGGGTTCGCTCAACAGCGAAAGCCGCCCGTTGGCGGACGTCTTGCTGTTGTCGTCGACGAACGTCTTGCCGCCTTGAGAGCAACACCAGCGCTCACCGGCAAACTCGTGCGCCGTTTGGGTCGCGGCCGCCTGGTCTCCATCAGCGGTGCGACGAGCAAGGATGGAGTTGTTTTCTATCGTGTGAACGTAACGACCCGGACGCGAGGCTGGATTCAGTCTGAATCCGTGGTCGTACCGTCGCGCTCTGGCGACGATCGTAGGTTGTTTAAACTGATCGGACACTCGCAGGGATTTGATCGCCTCGCCCGCTCGCGCATCTTCCTAGATCACTTCCACCGCTCACCCCTTCGCCCCGCCGTCCTATTATTAATCGGCGACACCGCCGAATCCCTCGCCACCCAACTCTCGAAAACCATCTCCCACAAACTTGCTGCGGCCCCTCTCACCGCGCCCGAACACACCTACTACCTCAACCACCCCTCCCTCGACCGCTACAACCGCCAAAACATCCACTTCCTCTTCAATCCCACCACCAAACGCCTCCACTACGACGGCCACTCCTGGCGCCTTCTCATACGCCTTCACCCCAAAACCCCCGAAGCCATCGAGGCGCGCCGGCGTCTCGTCGAACTCTCGAAAACTATGCACTAGTTGCTGCTTGCAACAGCGTATGCTCTAATCCGAGCACTATGCTCAAACCAATACCTCGAAAACTTGAAGGAGTTAATTACATGGGCCTCACACATGTTCCAGTTACAGTCAGTAACCTCGTTACACATGAGTCTTTTACAGCCGCGTTCCTCATAGATACGGGCGCCACGGATTCCATGGCTCCCGCATCCGAACTGAAGAGAATTGGAATCGAACCTGTCGGCAAAAGGACATATGAGCTCGCCAACGGTTCGATAGAAGAGTACGAGTTTGGCGAGGCACGGCTGTCATTTTTGGACGAAACGCTGCCGACCAGACTGATTTTCGGACCAGATAACGTCGAGCCAATACTGGGCGTTTTCGCTCTCGAATCAGCCGGCCTGGTCGTCGACCCTGCTAACCAAACACTGAAGAGACTTCCCGCTCTTTCACTCAAGTAGACGGAAGAACCCTTCACAACCCACCCACCGTTCTCTATATTCGTCCCCGTTTAACAGCCCTGACGCCCTAAAACGTCAGAATTTTATGCCGCCATTGGTGTTAATAATTCCCCAAACTCCCCGTCTTCACGGTGGAGACGAAGGAGAAACACCGTGCAGGCAGCACTTAATACCTTGCGATTAGTCAACAACGAACCTGTCGTCGTGAATAAAGATCGGGTCAATAGCGAGCCCATCGGGGAACTGGAGAGCCTCTTCCAGGCACACCACGGACGCGTCTTTCGCACTGCCCAACGCATTACCGGCAGCGCCGCAGACGCCGAAGACGTCCTGCAAACCGTCTTTCTGCGCCTTATAAAAGGCCAGGAGGAGTACGATCTCTCTAAAAACCCCGAAGCTTATCTATCCCGCGCCGCCATCAACGCTTCCCTCGACCTGCTCCGCAGCCGCACCCGGTCGAAACTCGTCGCCCTCGACGACGTCAACACCGAGGCGCTCGAGAGCGGTTTCCGGAACCCCGAAATGGCCCATGCCGACAAGGAACTGCAAACCCTGGTGCGCGCCGCGGTTGCCCGCCTGGGCAAGACGGCGGGCGAGATGTTTGTCCTCCGTTATTACGAAGGCTTCGACAACAAGGAGATTGCCGGGTTCCTAAACACGTCCCCACTGGTAGTGGGCGTCGTGCTTCATCGCGCTCGAACGAAACTGAGAAAAGAGATTGGGCACTATCTGGAGAAGCATCATGAAAACCAATCGTGAAGAAGAGATCCTCGATAAAGTTACTGCTGAAATTCGCAACCAGAAGGTTGACGAGTCGTCCGTGTCAGCAGCGGCAGACCGTGTTTGGGCGCGTGTCTCCGCTGCGGCCGGCGAAACTGAATTCCAAATGCCCACGGTCGAACACATCGAAGGCTGCCGAGACTTTCAGTCACTGATTCCGGCTTATCTTGCGGGCAAGCTTTCGGAAGCACGTTCGCTGTTACTCGTCGACCACACACATGAGTGCATCCCCTGCCGCAAGGCGATGAACGAAGCGCGCCGGCCTGCAATCCGCAAGGTCGCTGCGCGGCCGAGTCGTTTCGCGGTGCAGCCGGTGGTGATGCGTTGGGCCATCGCGGCAGCGGTCGTGATCGGCATCGGTCTGCTGGCTGTTCCGTTCGCGCAGAAGTTCTGGCCGTTCGGCGAATTTGAAGCGACCGTGCAGGCAGCGGAAGGACAAGTTTTTCAAATCGCCGACACGCAAACGGCTTCAGTCGCAGCCGGAACGAAACTGCAAAAGGGCGAGAAAGTCCGTACCGCGAAAGACGCGCGCGCCGTTGTTCAGTTAGGCGACGGCTCGACGATCGAAATGCGTGATCGTTCCGAGTTGTACCTGACGAAGAGCGGCAAGGAAACAACGATTCACCTGAACCGCGGCAGCATCGTCGTCGAAGCAGCAAAGCAAGCCGGCGGCAAACTCTTCGTCGAGAGCGGCGATTCACTCGTGTCGGTAACGGGAACAGTGTTCTCGGTGAACAACGGCACGAAGGGTTCGCGCGTGTCCGTCATCGAAGGCGAAGTGAACCTGAACCACGCCGGCAGCGATCGCATGTTGCGCGCAGGCGAGCAGGCCACGACTAACCCGTCGATCTCGATGATTCCCGTGAAAGACGAAGTAGCGTGGAGCCGAAATGCAACGCGTTACGCGGAAGTCCTGTCGGGACTCGCCTCAGTCAACACAGACTTGAGAAAGCTCGACCAGCCGAGCGTGCGCCACTCGACGCATCTGCTCGATCTGATGCCGGAGGGCACGGTCGTTTACGCGGCGCTGCCGAACCTGGCGGAGTCGATCTCCGAATCGCATCGCATCATCAAGGAGCGCATCAGTCACAACGAAGCGCTGCGCCAGTGGTGGGAGAAAGAGCAGGGCGGCAAACGACAGAACGTGGATCAGGTCGTCGAGACGATTCGCCAGTTTGGTTCGTACCTGGGCGACGAGATCGCAGTGTCGGTGTCGATGAATGAGAAAGCGGAGCCTGGCGAGCCTCTCGTGTTGGCGGAGTTGAAGAACTCCGACGGCTTCCGTGAGTTTCTGGTGCAGGAGATCACGAAGTACTCCGGCGATCAGAACGCGCAGGCTAAGTTGAGCTTCGTCGAAGATCCGAAGACTTTCGCAGCCACGTCGGATAACAGCGACGACCGGCTCTACATCTGGATTCAGAACGGTCTTTTTGCCGCGAGCCCAAAGCCGGAGCAACTGCAAAGTCTGCAAACGGTGATCGCAGGCGGCGGCCGAAGCAGTTTCACGACGACTCCGTTCCGCGATCGCATCGCACAGGTTTACCAGGAAGGCGCCGGCCTGCTCGTCGCAGCCAACCTCGAGAAGGTTGTCGAGCAGACGAAGACTGAACGCACGAAAGGACCGGAGGGTGCGAAGCATGAGAGTGCGTTGCAGCAGTTGGGCGTGTTGAGTGTGAAGTACTTCGTGTTTGACCAGAAAGACGTCAACGGCAAGACGAACACGCAGGCGTCGCTCTCGTTCAGCGATACGCAACGCGGCATTCCCGCATGGCTCGCCGCTCCTGGACCAATGGGCTCGTTGGAGTACATCTCGCCTGACGCGAATGTCGTCGCGGGATTCGTAGTGAAGAAACCCGTCGAGATGGTTGACGATCTTCTCGGCATTCTCGAGACGATCCAGCCGGACGTTCGCAAGATGCTCGACCAGCAGCAGGCAGCTCGCGGATTCGACATTCGCAACGACATCGCCGCGCCGTTAGGCGGTGAGTTTGCTTTCGCGATTGATGGTCCGATCCTGCCGACGCCGTCCTGGAAGCTGGTGTTCGAGGTCAACGACCCGGCGCACCTGCAACAGGCGCTCGAGCACGTGGTGACTGAAGTCAACAATGAAGCGGCGAAGTTTGGCCGCAAAGGTTTGAGCTGGGAACAGGCTGATCTCGGAGGGCGCAAGTACTACACGCTCAGATCGTCAGACTTCGGCTTCCTCGAAGTGAACTACACCTATGCCAATGGTTACCTGATCGTTGGTCCAAGCCGCGCGCTGGTCGAACGTGCTCTGTCGGTGCAGGAGAGCGGGTTCTCGCTGTTGCGTTCGGCGAAGTTCACGGCGGGTCTGCCGGCGGACGGTAACGCTAACTTCTCGGCAGTCTTCTATCACAACATCGGCGGCCTGGTTCCCGCCGGGTTGGCGAGCACGGCCCAGAAACTTCCGAGTGGACCGCAGGAGGCAGTGAAAGCGATCGCTGCCGACATGCCGCCGACGCTGGCCTATGCGTACGCGCAAGGTGACAGCATTACGTTCATGGCCAACACCGATGGCGGACCGTTCGGTCTTGGACCGGCAACACTACTGGGCATGCCCAACGCGCTGGAGATGCAGACCATTATTCAGCGGGGGATGCGCGGGAAGAATTAAATCCGTGTTCGCGTTTGTTTTTGAACACAGATGAAACTGATATCAATATCCCTGGGGTCATGGTTGCTGGGACTGTTATTGCTCCTGACAATCAGCACTGACTTGAGCGGCGCCACGATCGTTTCGATGATCGTGGCGGCGCTCTTATTCTCACTCGCCTATGCGCCGTCGCTCTTTTGGCTGCGACAGCGTCTCGGCGGTTGCCGTCCGGCGCTGCTCTTTCCTCTCGCTTCAGCGGTGGTCCTCAATCTCCCGGTTTTTCTGATCGAAATCCTGGCGATAGGCAGAACTTTAGCGCCGTCGGAAGCGTTAGCATGCATCGGCGCATTTCTGCTGATGGGAACTGTCTTCGGGCTTGGATTCGTTTGGAATTATCAGGACGCAGCGCTATAAAGAATGAGCATGGCACTCCCTGCAACCGCACACGACGAGGCAATCAAAACTCAAACGACCTACGACGAACCAGCCGTCGTCGATCTTCACGGTCTCAGTGTCACTTTCGGACGCCGGCCGATCCTGAAGAACCTGCGCGGCGACCTTCGTGGTAAGGCCATCGGCTTGCTCGGTCCGAACGGCGCCGGCAAAACGACTCTTATTCACACGCTGCTCGGTTTTCATGAACCCTCAGCGGGCACCGCCCAGATCTTCGGCCACGACATCGTCCACGACGCGAACGCGATCAAGTCGCTAATCGGCTACATGCCGGAACGCGATTCGTTTATCGCCAAGATGAGCGCCGTACACTTCGTGAGGTTGATGGGCGAGCTCTCGGGTCTGCCGTCCGAAGCCGCACTCGAGCGCGCGCACGAAGCATTGTTCTACGTCGGGCTCGGTGAAGCCCGTTACCGCAAGTTGGAAACGTACTCGCTCGGCATGAAGCAGCTCGCGAAGCTGGCGCAGGCAATCGTTCACGGCCCGCGGCTGATCTTTCTCGACGAACCGACGAACGGTCTCGATCCGCCGGCGCGTCTGCGCATGATCAAGCTGATACGCGACATTCGCGACAGCGGGCAGGCGAACATCGTCTTGTCGTCGCACCTGTTGCTCGACGTCGAAGAGTGCTGCGACGAGATTCTCATCCTGCGCGACGGGCAGATCGCCGTCTACTGCAATCTCGAAGAAGAGCGAAAGTCGAACCGCAAGTTTTTGATGCTCGAGACACGCGGCGATCAGAAGCGTTTCGTCGAGGCGCTGGCGAGGCTCGGTTGCGAGTATGCAATCACGAACCCGACGCGAATGAAGGTCGTGCTGCAAGACGGTGTTGAAGTGCGCGACCTGTATCGTCTTGCCGCCCAGGAGCAG
>DASRIM010000427.1:0-28330 GCA_035649995.1 Pyrinomonadaceae bacterium
TCACGTTCGGAAAGTCGTGGCCCTTGGCGAGCATCTGCGTGCCGACGAGCGTGTCGATCTCGCCGGCGCTGAAACCGGCGAGCGACTTTTCGAACACGCTGCGCCGCGCGGTCGTGTCGCGATCGATGCGCGCGACGCGCAATGAGGGGAAGAACTGCGTCAGCATTTCTTCCAGTTGTTCCGTGCCTTCGCCGACGTAGTAAATATATTTTTTCTCGCACGCGGGACAGACGTTCGGCACCGCCTGACGGTGATTGCAGTAGTGACAGACCATCACGCGCTCGCTGCGATGATAGGTGAGCGTCACGTCGCAATTCGGACACTGAATGGTCTCGCCGCACGAGCGGCAGAGAATGAACCGTGAATAGCCGCGCCGGTTGAGCAGGATGATCGATTGCTCGCCGCGCTCGCGCGTCTCGCGAATCGCTTCGAGCAGCTCGTCGGAAAAGACGCGCGGTTTGGCGTGACGCTCAAACACTTTGCGCATGTCGATCATCGTCGCCGCGGCCATCGGACGCGCCGCGATGCGCTGCGGCATCGTGACCAAAGCGTACTTGCCCTGGCGCGCGTTGTAGAACGATTCGAGCGACGGCGTCGCCGAGCCGAGCACAACCGTGGCCGATTCTTTTTGCGCTCGCACGATTGCCGTGTCGCGCGCGTTGTAGTAAGGCGACTCCTGTTGGCGATAGCTGGACTCGTGTTCTTCGTCGACGACGATCAATCCGAGGTTGTGCACCGGCGCGAAGACGGCGGAGCGCGTGCCGATGACGATGCGCGCGGCGCCGTTTTTGACGCGCGTCCATTCGTCGAATCGTTCGCCCTTCTGCAACGACGAGTGAAAGATCGCGACCTGATCTCCGAAGTGCGCGCGCAGCCTGCGCGAGAAGACGGGCGTGAGCGCGATTTCGGGAACCAGCATCATCGCCGAGCGGCCGAGGCTGAGAGCGTGGCGCATGGCGCGAATGTAGACTTCAGTCTTGCCGCTGCCGGTGACTCCGTGCAGCAGGATCGCCGCATACGTTTCGCGGTCGATCTGGTGCTCGATCTCTTCGAGGACTGAATGCTGAGCGGACGTAAGCGTGTACTCTTCGGCTTGCAGGTGAGCCGTATGGGCCAACGGATCGCGCCGGACGGCCTCGTCGTAGATCTCGACGCGTCCTTTCTTTTCGAGAGACGAGACGGTCGAAGCGCCCGCTTCTGCGGCGGCGAGCAGCGATTGCAACGCCATCGGACCGTTTTGCTCGAGGGTCGTGATGACGCGTCGCTGCATTTCGGTGAGCTTCTGGTCGTCTTCGGATTTTGTCAGGCGAACGAAGCGGCGCAGTTTTGGTTTGACAAAGGATGGACCATGCTTGCTCGACGGCGTCATGCCGGGCGGCAAAGCCGCTTTGATCACCTCGCCGAATGGACAGGCGTAGTAATCGCTGACCCAGCGAGCGAGATCCAGGATCTCCGTAGTGCAAACGGGTTCGGTGTCGACGAGATCGTGCGCGTCCTTGATGTCGAAGTCGGCGAGGTTTTGCGGAAGCGTGTCGTGGAGCGCGACGATGTAGCCCGTGACGAGCTTGCGCCCGAGCGGCACTGTGATGCGCGCGCCGACTCTCGCTTGCGCGCTCAGTGCCGGATTGAGGCCGTAAGTAAACGTCTGAAAGACGTGAAGCGGCACTGCCACTTCAGCGTACGTGAGGTTCGCATCAGGTTCGGCCGGCGTTGTTTCATCGCGGTGAGGTTCGCTTTCTAAAATCTTCACGGGTTCTTCATCGATTATCCAGGTAGTCGCGGACTTTCTTCAGGTCTTCCCAGGTTTCTCGTTTCTTCGACGGGTCGCGCAGCAGGTACGCGGGATGGAACGTGGGCATCACTTTGATGCCTTGGTAGTCCTGGAAAGTCCCACGGATGCGGGTAATGCCTTCGCGCGTGTCGAGCAGGTTCTTGGTCGCGGTGTTGCCGAGCACGACGATCACTTCCGGTTGGGCCACGGCGATTTCGCGCAGCAGAAACGGCTTGCAAGTCGCAGCCTCGTCCGGCATCGGCGCCCTATTGCCGGGCGGGCGGCAGCGGTTAACGTTTCCGATCAGCACGTCTTCGCGTTTCAGGCCGATGGCTTCGATGATCTTGGTGAGCAACTGTCCGGCGCGGCCGACGAAGGGTCGTGCCTGTGCGTCTTCGTCCGCGCCCGGCGCTTCGCCGACGAACATTAGCCGCGCTTTTCGATTGCCTTCGGTATGGACCACGTGAGTCCGTTCCTGGTGCAACGGGCAGCGCGTGCAGTCGCCGATCTCCGCGTGGATCCGTTCGAATGTTTCAGTTTTATCCGTGGTTTCCTGAACACGGATCGCAAAGCCCTCCACACCCAATTCGCGAAGGTGCTCCAATCGTTTCTTTGTCAGTTCGATAACTTCAGCTTTCATTTCGATCTAAGACCGGCGATCACGTCGAGTATGCGATCTGCCGCTTCGCGTTTCGACATGACCGGCAGTTCAACCGGACCCTGCTTCGTGATGATCGTGACTGCGTTCGTCGTCGTATCGAAGCCTGCATCAGGGCGCGTGACGTCGTTTGCGACTATGGCATCAAGATTTTTGCGTTGTAGTTTATCTCGCGCGTTGTCGAGAACGTTCTCCGTCTCGGCCGCGAAGCCGACGACCAGCATTCCGTTTGCGCGTGACGCCGACACCTGCGACAGCACGTCGGGCGTTCGTTCCAGCGTCAGCGTCAGCGTGTCTTCCGACTTCTTGATCTTTTCCGCCGCACGCTGCACGGGCCGGTAATCGGCGATCGCCGCCGCGCCGATAAACACAGACGCGCTTGCTGCCTCCTGAGCTACAGCCTGGGCCATCTCGTCGGCCGACAAGGCGCGAACGATTTTCACACCCGCCGGCGGCGACACAGTAGTGATACCTCGGATCACCGTCACCTCGGCGCCGCGTTTCAACGCCGCTTCCGCCAGCGCGAAACCCATCCGGCCCGACGAGCGATTAGAGATAAACCGCACCGGGTCGATCTCTTCGCGCGTCGCCCCGACAGTGATCAGGAACCGCTCACCGGTTAGATCTTTCGGACGCGCCGATCCGAGTATCTCCAGCGCAGCGGCAACAATCCGATCCGGTTCGCTCAACCGGCCTGGACCAATCGTGCCGCACGCCATCTCGCCCGCATCAGGTTCGACGAAGTGAACGCCGTCCGCGCGCAGTTGCTCCAGATTGCGCTGCGTCGCGGGATGTTCGAGCATCGTCGTGTTCATCGCCGGCGCGACCAGCACCGGCGCGGTACACGCGAGATACGTCGTGCTCAGAAAATCGTCCGCGATACCGCGCGCAAACTTGGCGATCATGTTTGCCGTTGCCGGCGCGACGATCAGCAGGTCCACTGTTTGAGAGAACGTTATGTGCGCAATCGGATCCGGATTGTCAGCCGCATAATCGTCGACGACGACGTGCGCTCCCGATAGGGCGCGAAACGTGAGCGGCTGCACAAACTCACACGCTCGCTTCGTCATCGTCACCCGGACCGCGCAGCCGGCGCGTTGCAGACCGCGAAGCACCTCGACGGCCTTGTAGGCCGCGATGCCGCCGCAAACGCCAAGCGCGACGTTGAATGGAGGTTGAGTTTCTGGCGAAGCCATGCCGCTTAACGGAAAACGAAGATCAATGTAACATTGCCGACAGACAGGCGCAATTTAGTCATCCGTAATGCTGTTATAATCGCCCGTCGCAACCAAAATAGGATAGACTCAGCCAGGCGCTTAAACCATGGCAACTCACAAGGGAAGATTATCAGCTCTTCTGATTGTTGGTCTTCTTGCGGTTCCGTGTGTGCAGGCAGGCCAGGACTCGCGCGCCTCATCCGACGAAGAGTTTGGTCCGGTGGTGCGTGCTTATCTCGGATACCTGCGCAACGAACAGGAAGTAGTCGACGATCGCGTCAGCCGGCACGAAGTAAGCGCGAGCTACTATCGCCGCAACTCCAATCGCATTCGGGCACTTCGGCAAATGGCCATTCGTCTCGCCCGGGAAACTCACAACGACTATCTGCCCGAGCTTGAAGCTGTCGCCGCAAACGAGTTCGGCCTGCTTTTCGGTTCGCAACCGCCGCCGCTTTCGAGTCTGAAAGCCGGCGAAGTGGTGCGAAACACGTTCCGGTATCTCGGAATGGTTCGGGCCGGTGAGCCGTTCTATCTGTTTGCACGTTTGGATCCTTACGAGCAGGCTGAACTGACCGAGAAAACTGTTTCCAAGTCTGGAGTAGAAGCCGCGCCGAAAAACGTAACTCGCTCCCGGCGCGTCGTTCCGTAACCACTGATTCCATTCACCAATCCAGCTTTTATCTTTCGCGATCGCTCGCAATTAAAAAGGAGAATTCAACTGCATGTCTCTTTGGGGACCACTGGAGAACAGATACGGGACTAAACGGCCGCGCAAACTGCTGGCGCTTGACGGTGGCGGCATCCGCGGCGTCCTGACCTTGCAGGTGCTGGTCAGGATGGAGCAGTTGCTGCGCGAGCAGAGCGGACAAGGCGACGCGTTCCGCCTCTGCAACTTCTTCGACTATATCGGCGGCACGAGCACCGGCGCGATCATCGCGGCCGGTCTCGCGCGCGGAATGTCGGCCCAGGAGTTGTCGGAATTTTACATGAAAGCCGGGCCGGCGATGTTTGACAAGTCGTTCATACTTTTTCGATTGCGGCATCTTTACGAGACGAAGCCGCTCGCGGATGAACTGCAAAAGACGTTCGGCAAAGACACGACGCTCGTTCCCGAAGATCTCAAGTGCCTGCTGCTGGTCGTGACGCGCAACCTCAGCACCGATTCGCCATGGCCCGTCAGCAGCAACCCGTACGCCAAGTACAACCAGACCGACAGCGCCGACTGCAACCTCAACATTCCGTTGTGGCAACTCGTGCGCGCGAGCACCGCGGCGCCGGTCTATTTCTCCCCGGAAGTTTTGCAGTGGGACCCGGACGATCCGTCGAAAACATTTGTGTTCGAGGACGGCGGGCTCACGCCTTACAACAACCCATCGTTCCTGCTGGCGCGCATGGCGACCGTGAAGCAGTACAATCTGGACTGGGACAGTGGTGAGGACAAGCTGCTCGTGATGTCGGTCGGCACCGGCTCCGCGCCGAAGATAGATGCGCAAGTTTACTCGTCAGGCAAGACGGCGTTCACTAACCTCGCCAACTTTCCCTCGGCGCTGATGTACGGCGCGCAGGTGGACCAGGACGTCAACTGTCGCACGATGGGCCGCTGCGTTCACGGCGCTCCCATCGATTCCGAGCTCGGCGATCTGATTCCACGCGACGACGATGGGAACGTTATTCCGCTCGAACAAGACCTTGGCCGTCGTTTCCTTTACGCGCGTTATAACGCGGAACTGACGGCGAAGTGGCTCAGCGATCATGATCTCGGCGACGTCGATGCTTCACAAGTCTCGCAACTCGACTCGGTCGAGCACGTGAACGACCTGGTCCGTGTCGGACAGAAACTCGCGGACGAAGTAAAGATCGAACATTTCAACCTGGATCGCTTTGGCCAGTTCTATTAACCTCACTAACACGAACAGGAGTAAATGATGCGGGCTTTTATTATCCGTCCATTCGGAACGAAGAAGGACGGGAAGGGCAACGAGATCGACTTCGACGCCGTCGCGAGCGACCTTATCAGCCCGGCGCTGGCAGCAGTCGGCGCCGAAGGACGCGAGACACTCGACATCGTCAAGTCAGGCAACATTCGCGTCGACATGTTTCGCCGCCTGCTCACAGCGGACCTCGTCGTGGCGGATCTCTCGGTCCACAATGCGAACGTCTTCTACGAGCTCGGCATTCGTCACGCGCTGCGCGAGCACGGCACGCTGATGCTGCGCTGCGATGCCGACTCTTTCCCGTTCGACCTGCAAACGGATCGCTACTTCACGTATGACAGGAATGATCCAAAAGCGAGTCTGCCGCAGTTGATCGCGTCGCTGCGAAGCATTCGCGAAGAGTTGGAAAAGGATTACAAGGCAAAGGACAGTCCTGTCTTCGCGTCGTTGCCCAACCTGACGGAACCCGATCCGTCGCACTTCAACCCGGTGCCGCAGGACTTTGGCGAGGACGTCGCGCGCGCGGCGGCAGACAAGCACGCCGGCGATCTTGCGTTGTTCTCGTACGAGATACAGGGTTTCGAATGGGAGTCGCGCGGCTGGCGCGTGCTCGGCAAAGCGCAGTACGACGTCGATTCGCTCGCGGGTGCGAAGATGACGTGGGAGAACGTTCGCAAACTCGATCCGCAGGACCTCGAAGCAAACATCCTGCTCGGCACGATCTACCAGCGGCTCGGCGATCTCGTGAGCTCGATCCAAACGCTCAATCGCGCGTTGCAGAATCCGGAGATCACGCAAGCTCAGCGCGCGGAGGCTTACTCGCTGCTCGGGCGCAATTGCAAAACTCGCTGGCGTCACGACTGGCAAACAGAAGCTCCCGACGAGCGCGCGGCCGCTGCGCTGCGTTCGCCGCATCTTCAGGAAGCGTTGGAGAACTATGAATGCGCGTTCGACGAATATCTCAATCACTACTATTCCGGATTGAACGCGCTCGCGATGCTCAAGATCCTGATCGCGCTCGCCGAACGGCTTCCCGACGTGTGGGCCGCGCAATTCCCCAGCGATAAAAAAGCCGTCGCCGCGCTCGAGGAGCACAAGGAGCACGCGGAGAAACTCGCCGCCGCTGTTCAGCTTTCACTCGATTCGACGTTCAAGCGACTCGAGCGGCAGGACAAAGAAGACGTTTGGGCCGAGATCAGCCAGGCTGATCTTACGTGTCTCACGCAGAATGCTCCGCAGCGAGTCGCGATGGCTTACCAGCGCGCCCTATCGTCGGCGCCGGAGTTCGCCAGTGACTCGGTCCGACAGCAGCTCGCGATTTACAGGGACCTCGGCGTGCTCAGTGGAAATCTCGTAGAGGTTTTCAAGGTTGTCGGTGAGCCCGATGCGCTTTCAGGCGGCGGCGCTGCCGCCGATGTTGATCCACCGCAAAAGCGCGTGCTGGTTTTTTCCGGTCACATGATCGACGCACCCGATCGACCGACGCCGCGTTTTCCTGCGGAGAAGGAGTCGATCGCTCGGGAGAAGATCAAAGAGGTGGTGCTCAAAGAGATGAATATCGGCGCCGGAGTAGCTGCCGGTTATGCGGGCGGCGCCAGCGGCGGCGACATACTGTTTCATGAAGTCTGTGCCGAGTTGGGAATACCGACTCGTCTTTACCTCGCGTTTCAGCCGCAGCATTACGTGACTGCTTCGGTCGCGAAGGCAGGGCCTGACTGGGTGCGGCGCTTCTGGGATTTACACGGCGAGCACTCGACGCGAAAGCAAGTGCGAGTGTTGAGCAGCGCGACGGAGGTCAAGGATGGCGGTGAGTATCTGCCCTCGTGGCTGCGGTCTAAACCGAACTACAACATCTGGCAGCGAACGAACCTGTGGATACTCTTCAACGCGCTGGCCGAGGCTTATGACGAGAAGACCGGCGATCCAAACATCACGCTGATCGCTCTCTGGGACGGCGCCGGCGGTGACGGCGCCGGCGGCACCGAAGATCTCGTCAATCAGGTGGAGAACCTCGGCGCGCGATGTGAGATCATCAACACCAGGCAAGTCTTCGGTCTGTAAGTCTCACTCGGACCGGTTCAGCGTGTAACTGAAATCCGTGTCGCCCACCAGGACGCGGCCGTTGTTGTCCAGGAAGAAGAGAATTCCGTCATCAGCTCGTAGAAGGTAAATTGGTCCATCCGATCCGAACGCGTCGAGTTGATAGACGACGGCATTCGGGTATGTTTTGGTTCCCCGGATCACTTTCCACTTTCCTTCGCGTGGGTGTTCTGTTTCGGTGGCGTCTTTTCGGTAGAGCGTTCCTCGGAGTTTGTATGTAGTGGGAACGAGTGTCTGCGGATCGCGGCGAAGCTCGAGCGCCCACTTGAGTTTGAAGCAGTCCGCGGGAACTGGATGCTTCAATTCTCGCGCGATCTCCTGGCACGGGCTGCGTCCGCTAAACGAAGTCTTTGCGGTTGCGCCGTTTTCACGGAACGCGCCGGTTTGGTATAGAGATTCTCGTCCCTTAGAGGCGGAGGCGTGGAGCTTGTTTATCGTATAACTCGCGCCGCTGTCGCCGATCGTAAGCCGCTGATTTGTATCAAGTAAATGCAGAACGTTCTCGTCGATAACAGCGAAAGAGATGCTCTGCGACTTGTCGCCGCTGAGTTGAAACACCGTCGCTTCCGGATCACTTGCTCGACCTTTAGTCGGCTTCAGCATTCCCCTCATGCTTTCGGAGCCGTGCGATCGATAGGTTCTATTGTCTACGTGAAAACCGTACTCTCGCGTCAACTCGTATGTCCTT
Source organism: Pyrinomonadaceae bacterium (assembly GCA_035649995.1). Classification (GTDB taxonomy): domain Bacteria; phylum Acidobacteriota; class Blastocatellia; order Pyrinomonadales; family Pyrinomonadaceae; genus PSRF01. The sequence continues at coordinate 8,369 of DASRIM010000427.1, forward strand.
GAATCAGGGCTAACACTGAGTTGCCACTTGATGCGATCGCACTTCACATCAGACGGAATGCGCAGAAACGGCTTCACAAAATCAGCGCAGGGGCTGGTTCCGGTAAAGACGTTTTCGGAGCTCGCACGATTAAGTGGCGCAATCGATACGACCGCCAGGACGGTGGCCAGGCTTGCTATGGCAAGTGTTTTCATGACGGTTAGACGCGCGGGCCGCCGCGTTTCTTCCGTATTTTACGACCGCTCACGTTCCAGGACCACGTCGAAGGTCCCGGTTTGGAAAAGTTTTCCGTTCACGGTGTGCTCCGCGACGGCGATCGCGTTCTCGGCACGATACATCGGATCGTTCTTCTTCGCGTCACCTTGAAAGTGAATCTCGGTCACGAGCGGCTGATACCCGGGCGCGATGGCGACGAGATGAAAATGCGCGCAGCGCCAGAACTCTGGAGCGCCCGTGGGGTTGGGGCGATAGGGAATCGGGCGGATGCTTTCCAGTTCGTACTGACCGGTCTCGGATGAAACCAGCCGGCCGCGATTGCGAAAATCAGTCACGCCGTTTGAATACTTCTCCTGCATGTCGACGTGCCAAAAGTCGAGCACCGCACCGGCCAGTGGTCGCTTCGTATCGTATGCCCAGACGCGTCCCGAGAGTATGAACGTCGTGCCCGGTTCGCCCGGCAAACTCAGCTTGCCTCTGAAGGGCGCGCCCGCGCGATAGAACGGGCCGTACGGCTGCGGCGTCACTTTGCGCAGTTCGCCAGTTGGCGTCGCAGCTTCGCGCGGCGCTGGTCCCATTTGAATCAGGATGCGATCGGAAGTGTCGCGGCTGACCTGCTGCGTCGGCTGTGCGTCGCAGCGAAGCACGAGGCCCGACGCTCCGACGGCGGCCAGTCCCAAAGCTGAATGTTGCAGAAACGATCGGCGTGTTGAATCAAACATAATCCAGCCCTCCAAAGGAGAAACACCAGTGCGGCTGGATTTGTGTTGAAGAGTTTAAGCTTCAGCGCCACGACGGTGAGAAGGCGTTGTTGACCAACAGCCGCGGATTACCGCCTTTCGTCGAAACGATCCATAGATCGGTATTGCGATCCTCATCCAACGACTTCGCCCGCTCGAAGACGATCGATTGCCCGTCAGGTGAAATGCTGAAGTTGCCCGTAAATTCGTTTTGCAGACGAGTGATCTGCGTGAGTTTGCGCGTGGCGAAGTCGTAGCGAAAGAGATTTGCGGAATCGCGCATCAGCGTCTGGTTTGAAAATACGAAACCCGAGCCGTCGGGAAGCCAGCGAAGGTCGAAGAGCAATTGATACTCGATGTTGGAATATTGGGCCAACTTCTCGCCCGGATGACGTCCGCCTTCGGTGATGCGAAAGACGCTCGAGTCTCCCGACGCATTCTCCGTGTAGAGAAGTTGATTGGCTGTTGCCGCCGTTGGTCCCCAGTCCCAGACGCACGTGCCGAGCGGGTTCTTTCCCTCGAACAGTGGGTTGTAAACGTACTCGCCCGGCGTCGGGTTGACCGGAGCGCTATTCAACGTACACATCCCGGAACGATAACTGACGCGCGAGCCGTCGCTTCGCCAAACTGGACGAAACGCGCCGAGGAGATCGATGCCGTCGCCGCTGATGCTGAACACAGGCGACTTGGCAGTGCGGCCGGCCTGCACGTCGAGTCCGGTCGTGAACCAGCGATACTTGCCCCACATCGCCACCACTGCCTGGGCCATGTTGCCGAAGTCCGCGACGTTCTTGAAGAGCAGCGTCTTCGACGAACCCGGCGGCAAAGTGATTTGCTGCGGTTCATCCGCGCCCGCGACGTACACGATGAAAACTCCGGCGCTCGCCTGCGACTGGCGGTAAATCGGTTGGTCGTTGCGCACGGTGACGCTGACCGCGCCTTTCGGATACCGCGCGAACTCAGCGCGATCGGGCGGGTTCGTCAGTTTGCGAAAGCCGCTGCCGTCCGGCCGTACCGCGTAGATGTCTGCGTGATACAGCGAGTAGGCAGCGGCATGACCGCTCGAGAAGGCGAGCTCTTTACCGTCGGGACGCCACGCGACGTCGAATATGCCGAGTTCTTTTTTCGCGTCGGGATGGGTCCATAGTCTTCGATCATTCGAGCCGTCAGCTCCGATGAGTCGAATCTCCGTCCCGCCTCGCACGTACGCGATCGTGCCGCCGCCGTTTGCAGCGGCACGATTCGCCGGCGTCAGTTGGGCCAGCGTCAAGAGTACGATCAGTATCAGCAATCCGGCGAAACGCATGTTTTGCCCTCCTTACTGCTTCACGGCTGCAAGGATCGCTTGCGATGCTTTTTGGACCTCCGGGGTGATGATGTCCTCGCCGTCTGAGCGGGCTTTCGCTTTAGACGTGTTGCTCAGCACGGTGCTCGAGGTTTGCAGGTTGTCGAGTATGTATTGCAGCGATAGCTCGTCTTTCGCTTTTATCCCGTTAGCGGGGCCGCCGGTCGGTATGCCCGTCGTGGCGCTGGCGATGTTGCCGATGGCGCGGCCAAACATCGAGCCGCCGCCTTTTTTGATGTTCAGCGAGACGGTCAGCACGTAGTCACACTGGGCCCGCCGCGCTTCGTCGAGCGCTTGTGAAAGCTGCGCCGCGGATAGTTGGACCACCTCGACGTTCGCGCCGTTCAGATTGCTGGCAAAACTGTTGCGCAACGTTTCTGTTGTTCGCGCTGCGTCGCCCGCGCTTAGCTGGACTTTCGGGTTGATTACTCCGATGCGAATCACGCCGGGTTTTTTCGCAGTCGTGGCGGCGGCGGCACTCGCGTTGCTTGCGGCGGCGGCGTTGTTGTTTGCTTCCGGATTGGCGGCGGCTGCGATGGCTGCGGGGTTGATGCCGTAGAGCTCGTTCGTATTTTTAGCAAGCGTGTAACCTTCGGGGACGTCGAACAAGGAGGCGCTGAGCGGTTCTTTCGACAGTTCGAGCACTTCCTGCGTCATGGTCATCGTTCGGCCGTCAGGCTGGTAAATGGTCGTGGTGACGAGGAGCGGAAAACCGAGTTTGGCCGTGCCGACGGTCTTGGAGCGAACGTCGTCCTTGCATCCGGGCTGCGGGCGGACACCCGTTGACTGGTACTTCTGAGTCTGACCGGGACATTCGAAAGCGTATTGAAAATCGATATACCACCCGTCCGTTTCGATTTTCATATCTTTGTCGCAGGCCTCGGGGCTCGCTGTCCTTACCATCGAGGTCTTGATGCGTCGCGCGGTGAAGCCGAACATCTGTTTGCGCTCGCCGGTGTCGGTAACCGTGTTGGTTATATTGACGATGCCGCCGCGGGCAGGCTGAGCTTGAGGCTGTGTATTTGGAACGCCAGGGACGGCGCCTCCGTCGCCTTCGCCCATGCCGGGCATGCCGCTGCCGTCGGTTGGCGAGACGAGATAGGTCTTCGCATTTTCGTTAATGGTCAACGTACGCTTCAGGTCGCACTGGACGATGGTCGTGAAACCGACATTCCCGGGCATCTCGGTCCGCATCCGTTGGCCTTTTATGTACATCAGGCTCTCGGAGCCGGGACCGTTTCCGGTGCTCATTCGCTGGCGGATCTTAACGTCGTTGGTCGTTTGTTTTCCGGTTGTTTGGCTGTTCGTGACGACGCCCGCCGCGAGATTTACGGCTACAATCAATGCAGCCGCGATGAAGAAAGCTCTTTTCATGATTCCTCTCCTTTTGCGTGAGAACGCATTATCAGCTTCAATAGTAAACGCAAGAATTGTTGCGGGAATTTGCTCAAAAAAGATCCGCCGACTAAACAGATCGTGATGGTAATCGAACCAGGGGTCATTCAGCTACTGGTAGCCTGAAGCGACGGCGACAAAGCTGCACTCGCGCGAGCTTATGCCGTCAGTTTACGACAAACTGCGCCGGCGCGATGCTGTCTCAAAACTCTAAAAGTGCTATCTTGTGCATTCTTCGAGCCAGGCAATCCACAACCGCTGGTTTTTTCGCGTTAATATACGTGACCAACATCAATCTCAAAGGTAAACGATGCATCAGAATCGGTCTCGGGCTTTCGTCCCGCCTCTATTGATTCTTCTCGCAACCGTATTCATCATTCCCGCCGCTAGGGCGCAGCAAGCCTGTTTTAGCGCGGAGGAACGCGCCCGCGCCGAACGCACGGCGCGTGTCTACCAGGCACCTGATCCCGGTTACGATCCGGTGCTCGGATACAATCCAGCGACGGGCCCGCGCCGCGGCGCACCGCCGGTCGACGAGAACGGACTGGCAAAGCCGATCAAGTGTCTGGCGAACAAAGACGAGAGTCCCGGCGCGGGCACCACACCGAAGTTTCATTGCTCAGTTCAGGGCGTGACTGACGAAGACGGCGATCTCATCCGTTACAAGGTGAAGCCCCACTTCAAAGGACAGTCAGTCGATAAGCGTAACGGCGAGATCTACGGCGAGTTCTTGTCGTCACGTTTTTCCAGGGCACTGGGCTTCTTCGCCGACGACTCATGGGTCGCGGACGTCACCTGTCCAAACTGCGAGAAGAGCCTGACGAGAAGTTTTCAGGGCGCGACTTTCTCGCCGTTTCAACCCGCCGCCGGCATCGAGCTTCCGCTGGCGAGGGGAATCGACGTGAACTGCAACAACAAGGATTCCGGATCCCTCGCCGAAACACTTCAGACGCTGCTCCAAAACGGCGCGTCACGCGCCGAGATCGACGCGTTCAAGCTCTGGCTGGCGTTCATCGATCACGGCGACACGAAAACCGATAATCACAAGTTCGCTTGTCTCAAGTCGAAGAAGAACGCCGACGGCACCCGCGCGTGCGAACCGGGTCAAGCCGTGTTTTACGTCGGCGACATGGGATCGACCTTCGGTTATTCGCGTTCCAGCGAGAACAAAGCTAAGCTGGACGTTTGGCGGAAGAAGGATCCGATCGAGGTGAGTGGCGGAAAATGTACGACGACGGCCAAGAGCGTTGGCGATACGAGCATCAGCGAAGGCGGCCGCAAGCTGCTTGCTGACGGTCTCCAGCGACTGCTCGACGCCGAGAAACAGAACCAAACAATCACGCGCGTCTTCGCCGCCTCCCGCAATGCGGAGCGCGATGAGCCCCCCGGAAAATGGGCCGCTGAATTCGAGCGCAAAGCGCGGACGATCATCGACGCGCGCTGTTCGAATTAGGGCAAGACCAAATACCAAAGACCAAACTTATGACCTCTCAGGGAAAAGAATTGCAGTCCGTAGAAACGCCAAAGCAGACGAAGTCGAAACCAAAACGCTTCTTCGCCTGGTCCGTGCTCAACCGCGACTTGTGCCAGTTGGAGTTCTTCCGCCGCGTGCTGGAGGAAGCACTCGACAAGTCGACGCCAGTGCTCGAGAAGTTGAAGTTTCTCGCAGTGTTTTCGTCGAACCTCGACGAGTTTTTCATGGTCCGTGTGTCCGGTCTCAAGGAAATGCTGGGCATCGACGAGCTTGGACCAATGCCCGGCGAACTGACGCCGGAGGAACAACTCCGCGTCATTCGCAAACGGGTCCTCACGCTCGTCGACGAGCATACAAACTGTCTTCGGGAAGAGGTGATTCCGGAGCTTCAGTCTCACGGGGTTGTTATCGCGCGCTACGCGTCGCTTTCGCCAAGCGAGAAGAAGCGGTTGGCCGAGTACTTCATGAAGAACATCTTCCTGGTGCTCACGCCGCAGGCTGTCGATCCGGCTCGTCCCTTTCCATACATCTCGAACCTCAGTCTGAATATCGGTTTGACAGTCGAGAGCAATCCTGAAGACACGCTCGCGGGATCGCCGCTGGGCAGGGAAGCCAGGTTCGTGCGCATCAAGGTACCGCCGGTGGTGCCGCGGCTGATCCCGATAGAGGAAGGGAAGTTGAAGTTTGCGCTGCTCGAAGAGGTGATCGAGGCGAACATTCACGCGCTCTTTCCGAGCATGCACCTCAGCAAGGGCCACGTCTTTCGCGTCACGCGCGACGCCGACGTAGAGATACGCGACGACAAGGCGGCGGATTTGTTGAAGCTGATCAAAGAGTCGCTGCGCGAACGGCGTTTCGGGTTGCCGGTGCGATTGGAAGTGTCGTCGTCGATGCCCGCCGAAATGGTTGAGTACCTGACGAAGTCGCTCAACATCGAGCCCGACGACGTCTACCCGATCGGCGGACTGTTGGACGTGCCGAATTTGATGCAGCTTCACAGTCTCGACTTGCCCGAGTTGAAAGACAGGCCGCTCCGCGCCGTCGTGCCGGTTGCTTTGCGGAACAAGGAGTCGTTGTTCGAAGCGATCAAGAAACAGGACGTGCTGCTGCACCATCCGTACACCGCGTTCGGAACGATCGTCGACTTCATCCAGGCCGCGGCGGACGATCCGCAGGTCGTTGCGATCAAGATGTGTCTCTATCGCACGGGAAAGAACTCTCCGATCCCGCAGGCGCTGATGGCGGCGAGCGAACGCGGGAAGCAGGTCACGGCGGTGGTGGAGATCAAGGCGCGGTTCGACGAAGAGAATAATATCGAATGGGCCAAGCGTCTTGCTGAATCCGGCGTACACGTCGTTTATGGCATCGTCGGGTTGAAGACGCACAGCAAAGTTGCGCTCGTCGTGAGGCGCGAAGAGGATGGTCTGCAAACTTACACGCACATCGCCACTGGCAACTACAATCCGACGACGTCGAAGGTTTACACGGATCTCGGTCTGCTGACGAACGATTGCGTGATCGGCGACGATGCGACCGACTTGTTCAACTTTCTGACTGGTTTTTCGATTCAGAAGGAGTTCAGCCGCTTGATGGTGGCGCCGCTGAATCTGCGCAAGCGAATGATGGCGTTGATCAAGCGGGAGACTGAGCATGCGCGTGAAGGCAGACCGGCGCGCATCACCGCCAAGGTGAATCGCCTGACAGACTTGAACATCATCGAGTCGCTGTACGAAGCGTCGCAAGCCGGCGTGAAGATTGATTTGATCGTGCGAGGCGCATGCATGATCCGCCCCGGCGAGCCAGGGCTTTCGCAAACGATTCATGTGCGCAGCGTCGTCGGGAGTTTTCTCGAACACAGCCGCATCTTTTATTTTGCGAACGGAGGCGAGGAAGAGCTCTACATCGGATCGGCTGACTGGATGGCGCGCAATCTCGATCGTCGCGTCGAGGTCGTTGCTCCGGTGCTCGATCCGCAGTTGAAGACGTATTTGAAAGACACGGTTTTGGGCGCGTATCTGCGCGATAACGTGAAGGCGCGGGTCATGAAGTCGGATGGGACGTACGAGATGCCGCCGATGGAGCCTGGTGAAGAGCCGTTCAATAGTCAACTCTTCTTCGAAGGGGCTAACAGTTCGCCGGCGGTCGGCACCGTCCATCCGTTGAAACGAAATCGACTATGGGCCAAGCAGTAATCCGAATTCGAGATTGGAAAGGTAGCGAGATATGAACCGTTTGACTCTTGCAGTGCTGTCGACCTTTGTCGTCATCCTGCTGGGGAGCGGATTTTTGGCTTACGTGTTTCGCGATCAGCCGGGAACCGCGGTCACTACCAGTTCTACACCGGCGCCCGCCGAGACGCCGCGCGAAATTCCACTGCTGGGGCAGCTCTTCGGACCTGACGCTTCTGGTCTCACGCCTTCGACGTTCGCCAGTTGGGAAGCGACGTCTGCGCGGATCGCGTTGCGCTTCGCGCTCGCTGCGTTTCTTGCAGCGTTGCTTGCGTTTCGTCCGCGGCGCGGGTTGTCGAACCGCCGGCGGAATCCGTATGTAGCGCAGACGCAGATTCTGATGGCGGTGGTTGCGGGAGCGATGATGATGGTCGTCGGTGATAGTGCGGCGCGTGCGTTTGGTATTTTCGCCGCTGCCTCGCTTGTTCGTTTTCGCACGAACATTCGCGATCCGAAGGAGATCACCGTTCTGTTGGTTTGTCTGGGCGTCGGACTTGCGTCAGGGGTCGGTCGTTGGGACATGGCGGTTATTTTGACGCTCTTCGTGCTGATTGCTTTGTCGCTGTTGGAGTATTTCGAACAGTATCAGGTGTTTCGTTCGATGGAAATGACTGTGCAGACGCGCGAGGTAGACAAGACGAACGATATGCTGAAGCGGATGTTTGCGCGCCATGGTTTTGACTATGAGCTGCGTGAGCTGAATCGGCAGGATCCGGATGAACCGATGGGCAAGATCGTCTATCTCGTGAATCTCGACACGTTGGTGAGCACGAGTAAGTTGAGCGACGAGATCCTCTCCACCGACCCGGAGAATATCGATAGCGTCGAGTGGGAGCAGAAAGAAAGCAAGACTTACATTTACAAGTGACGTGTCTCCCGCTTGCGGGGGACTCATGAAACACGGATTTTTTAAATTCCTATGTGTCTCCCGCTTACGGAACGTCAGTAGAAAAGATTTTTAAAAATCTTCCTACCATGTGTCTCACGCTTGCGGGAGAGTCGTGAAACACGAAGGCCGCCCGAATGTAACCCGGGCGGCCCTCCTATTAACGAATTGAAGCCAGTCTATTTTTCGTTCGCTTTGGCGTGCTGCTTTTGCGTGTAAAGATTCTCTACGAAGTCTTTGAAAGCTCCGTGCCCCCAACTGGTGTAGAAGTCGTACTGCTTCATCTCCTTGTATACCTGATCGAAATTCCAGTTATAGAACTGGACCCGATACAGCGCGCCCATCGCGCCGGTACGATGCCGCCCGCCCGCACAGTGAACGTAAAACTTGCCCGTCGCCGGATCGTTCACCGTCTTGAGAAACGTCTCAGTAGCTTCCGCCGTCGGATACTTCTTCGCGATCATCGGAATGTTGACGTAAGTCATTCCCAGCGACTCGACCATCGGCTTTGAATACGCTTCCGGGTCTTCTCGCAGGTCGATAATTGTTTTGATGCCCAACTGGGCCAGGTCTTTGTAGTCCTTCTCTTTCGGCTGGGCGCCGCGAAAGAAGCGGTCATCCATCCGGCCGAAGTTTTTGATTTTGATCTTTGGGTTTGATTCGTCGGTTTGCTGTGCTGAAGAGACTGCGGCGAGCGATAGTATAGCGATCATCGCCAACAAAACGTGCCGCCGCGCGTATTTCCCCGAAATTCCCATCAGTACTCCCTTTTCCTTTTCGACAAACTGAGATTGCCTGAACAGCGCCAGGCGCTGGAGCAAGATAGCATTCCCCGCACGCCCAACTCAAGATCCTATTTGCAGGTGTTTTTGCGCGTTTATACTTGAAGATTTGCGCTGTTGATTGAGTTTCGGCGATGCCCTAGACTGCCAGTCCACGTTAATTATGCTTCGGAGGTTTGAATGAACGGCCGGACGATCGTAGTTGGAGACATTCACGGTTGTTATGACGAGCTGATCGAGTTGCTCGCCAAGGTTGATCTGGGACAGAACGACCGCGTCGTTTCAGTGGGAGACTTGATCACGAAAGGCCCAAAGAACCGCGAAGTGCTGGAGCTCTTCATGACCGACCCGCGGTTTACGACGGTGATCGGCAACCACGATCTACAGTTGCGCCGCAAATGGTACGGCGAAGACGTCGAGCTGAAGCCGGCGCAGCGAGAGGCGCACCGTGAGTTGCGCGATCAGAAAGACGCTTACGCCAGTTTTCTCAACCGTCTGCCGTTTGTTATCGACCTCGATACACATCTCGTCGTGCACGCGGGCCTGCGTCCGAACGTCGAGCTGCACTCACAGACGACAGGCGATTTGACGCGCTTGCGCACTCTTGGTCCGGATCGCGAGAGTGAAGAGGGAACTCCGTGGTATCACGTCTATTCCGGCGAGAAGACAGTGCTCTTCGGCCACTGGCCCGCGCCCGAGCCTCGACGCGGCAAGAAAGCCATCGGCCTCGACACGGGCTGCGTCTACGGCTACAACCTCACCGCCTACATAATCGAGACCGATCAGTTCGTTAACGTTCGCGCGAAGCGTGCTTACGATCCGAGTTGACGCGTTGACAAGATAATCAAAGACAATCCGCGTGACCGCAGCTACAGTTTGTTTCAGTACCACCGGCCGCGTTTCTACAATGTGTGCTGCAATACTCCTCGCCTACGGGTGCCGCGCATTTACACGGCGTGTGAGCGCATTTTTCGCCGGACTCTGCGTTCATCATTTCTCGTCTCCTTGTGTCAAAGGTACTAACGGTACTTCGTCAGCAACTACTCAGTTCCAACTGATTAGACCACGACGCTTCGACTTATTGCTTCGCTCCGCGTCTCTTGAGCAACTCCACGATTTCGCGCCTCCACAACTTGTCCGGGGTGTCGGCCAGCGTCAGGGCGGTCTGACCCGACTTGTTCCTGGCGTTCACGTCGGCGCCGCCTTCGATCAACGCTTGCACGACTTCAGGGGTACTGTATCTTGCAGCAGTCATCAGCAGCGTCTCTTCAGTTTCACTGTCTCTTAAATTCGGGTCAGCACCCTTTTTAAGAAGTGTCTCGACAATCACTACATCATCTTCGTGAATCGCATGAGCAAGAGGGGGTAGATTGTTCGCCTTCGGATTGAGCTCAACACCGGCTGCTAACATAGCATCAGTCATTTCCCGCCAATGCTTGTTACAACGATTCATAGCAAACATCCACGCCCAGGCCGGAATGCCATACCGGCCAGATATCATGGCGTTCGGATTGGCGCCCGCTTTCAACAGTATCTGCACGATTTCGAGGTGGTCTCGGCCGGTGGCGAGCATCAGCGCAGTGTGGCCCGTACCCTTCGCCTCATTCACATTGGCGCCACTCTTCAACAAGGCACGAACTCGATCGATGTTTCCATCCTCCGCCGCGTACATCAGCGCCGTGCACTCACGATGCGCGTTGACACCTGACCGTTTGTCAGGACAGAAACGCTCGTCGCGTATTTCCTTTGGAGGACAGAAAGGCTCCGGCTCTGTTTTTGCTGAGTCACTCTTCCTTTGGATCGCGGAAGACGTTTGCTGACCATCCGCGCCAACGCTAATCAAAACGAGCATTACGAAGATGACGAGTACGATCAACGACTTCATAGCCACGCCTTTCGGAATCAATTCACCCAGTCAAGCGAACGGCTGACGGCCTTTTTCCATTGCGCAAAAAGAGCTTCGCGAGTCACTGCGTCCATTGACGGCTGCCAGGTGCGATCGATGCGCCACTGTTCCTTCAGTTCGGCGAGGTCTTTGTAAAAGCCTACCGCAAGAGCGGCGGCGTAGGCAGCGCCGAGCGCGGTCGTTTCCCTGACTACGGGTCGAATGACGTCGCGTCCGAGTATATCAGCCTGAAATTGCATAAGCAGATCGTCGACCACCATGCCGCCATCGGTCCGCAGCAAATCGATCTTCGTATTCATATCGAGTTCCATAGCTTCGAGGACTTCGCGTGTTTGATAAGCCGTGGCTTCCAGGGCGGCGCGCGCGAGATGGCCTTTGTTGACGTAATGTGTGAGGCCGACGATGACGCCGCGCGCGGATGACTGCCAGTATGGAGCGAAGAGGCCGGAGAATGCAGGGACGATGTACACGCCGCCGTTGTCCTTGACTGTGCGAGCGAGTGTTTCGATGTCTGAGCTCGTGGAGATCAGGCCCAGGTTGTCTCGCAGCCACTGAACGAGCGCGCCGGTGATCGCGATGCTGCCTTCGAGAGCGTATCTTGCAGGCTGCTGTCCGAATTTGAAAGCGACCGTCGTGATCAGTCCGTGTTTTGACTGAACAGGTTTGTCGCCAGTGTTCATGAGCAGGAAACAACCAGTCCCATACGTGTTCTTCGCCTGACCACGGTCGAAGCAGGTTTGACCTACAAGTGCGGCCTGTTGGTCCCCAAGAATTCCCGCGACAGGAACGCCGGCTACTGAGGCGAGCGTCGCATGGCCGTACACTTCACTGCTGGAGACGATCTTTGGAAGAACGGAAGCGGGAATGTTGAATGCTTCGAGAAGCTCGGTGCTCCAATCCAAAGTTTCGAGATCCATCAACTGCGTTCGGCTGGCGTTAGTGACGTCAGTAATGTGAATGCCGCCGTTCACGGCCCCGGTGAGCTTCCAAACGAGGTAGCTATCGACGTTGCCGAAGGCAAGTTCACCAGCTTCGGCGAGTTTGCGCGCGCCGCGAACGTTGTCGAGGATCCAACGAATTTTGAGGGCGCTGAAGTAGGTCGCGAGCGGAAGACCGGTTTGGTGTCGGAAGCGGTCCTGACCCCCTTGCGCAGCGAAAGCTGCGACTTCCGTTTCAATGCGTGTGTCCTGCCACACGATGGCGTTGTAAATCGCGTCGCCGTTCTTGCGATTCCAGACGATAGTAGTTTCGCGCTGATTGGTTATCCCGATTGCAGCAAGGTCTTTGGGGCGCAGGCCTTTTTGCTGCATGGCTTCCTCGATAACTTCCTGTGTTCGCCGCCAGAGTTCCTCAGGGTCGTGCTCGACCCAGCCAGGCTTTGGAAAAATCTGCTCGTGCTCTTTCTGCGCGATAGACGAGATGCGGCCCGTGCGGTCGAAGACGATGAAGCGGGTGCTGGTAGTGCCCTGGTCGATCGCGCCGAGATAGTTGGACATGACGTCGAATCCTTTCGCCGTTACACGGCGGGCTTTGCGGGAGCTGGGCCGGAAGTCTCTCGCGGAAGCCCCGCGAGATCGAGAAGCCGATTGATGTACGACACATAGGCATTGACGGAGGATTGGGTTTGCTCGTGGTCCCAACCGAGTTCGGCGCCAAGTATTGCGCCGACCGCGGCGGCGGCTTCACGGGCACCACGCCACGTGTAGAACTGGACGCCGAGACGCCGGGCCAGAACGTCTTCGATTGTCATGGCGAGTTCCTCACGGATGACGTAAACGACTTCGGCTCTAATGATCGGGTGCTCAGAGATGATGCGCTGGCCGAGTGACTCATCTTGTTTGACGAGATTCAGGATGTCGTTGGCGGCCGTGCCGAATTTAAGCGATAGGCGACGAGCGAGATCGCCGGCGACGTTATATGTGCTCACGAGTTCCTGCCAATGGCCGATGGTCCAGCCTTCACTACCGTACAGGACGTGATGACGCGTTGGGCACGAGCCGGAAACTCTGCCGAGTGATTTTTCAACGACGTCGATAGTGTCCTCGGCCATGGCTCGGTGCGTGGTCCATTTGCCGCCCATGATGCTGATTAGACCAGAGGCGGGTTCGATTTCGATGACGTCGTCACGCGCGATTTTCTTAGTGCTTTCAAACTCGTCCGTGGAGACGAGCGGACGAGCTCCGGCAAAACCTGCGACGATCTGATCGGGAGTAACAGGAGTTGCGAGATATTTGTTGAGCTGTCCGAGTATGAATTCCACATCTTCGTGAGTGACGTAGAGTTCGTCGCCAGGCTGTACTTCGGTTTCAGTCGTGCCAACGAGCAGTCTGCCGCGCCACGGGACAGCGAATAGAACTCGCCCGTCGTCAGTCTTCGGGATGAGCATAGCTTGTTCGGTAGGGAAAACTTGCATTGGCAAGACGACGTGAGCGCCTTTGCTAAGTCGCAAGCGGCGCGGAATCGCAGGTGCGGCCATTCGCCGTACGGAATCAGCGGCAGGGCCGGTGGCATTAACGAAGACTGTGGCGTCGATCGAAAAGCTTTGTTTGGAAAGCTGATCCGCGACTTGAGCAGTGGAGAGCTTTCCGGTGGAGTCAAAGCTTAACGAGGTGACGCGGGCGTGGTTCAGCGCGAGGCCGCCATTGCGGTCAAAGGTTTCAACGAGCGCGAGGTTGTAACGGGCATCGTCAAATTGTCCGTCACAGTACTCGACTGAACCGATAAGTCCATCCCGTTTGAGACCGGGCATTCGCCGTAAAGTTTCTTCGCGATTGACGAACTTACTGGGGGAAATCCGTGCGGAGCCTGCGAGCCAGTCGTAGATTTTGAGGCCGATGTCGATATAGGCAACATTGAGCCAACTGTAGCTCGGAACCAGAAATTCGAGCTTTCGGGTGAGGTGCGGCGCGTTGTCGAGCATCCGTACCCGCTCGCGAAGAGCGCGAACAACGACGTGATACTCCTTCGGGTCGAAGTCTTTGAGGGCCTGCTCGAGATATCTAACACCACCATGGATGATTTTAGTTGCCGAGCTCGAAGTGGCCCCGCCGAAATCGCCGGCTTCAATGAGGGCAACGTTGAGTCCGCGCAATCGCGCGTCGACGGCACAGGCAGCGCCAACCGCTCCACCTCCAATGATGCACAGGTCGAAAGCTTTTCCAGAGATGTTCTGTAGAACGGTCTGGCGAGACTTCACTCATGGACCTCCCCGTCAAGGAAAGCGCGGTGCGATTGGCCTTTCGTCAGAGTATAGACAAAAGCGACGTCACAAATTTCGCTGTGGTGTTCTCACAAGTTCTCAATCGCATTTTCCCAATTAGGTCGCGCCACCTTGTTCTCGAGCGCTCAATAGATAAGGCGTGAGCTTTCGCTCTGATCGCATGACGTGAAGTATTAAGACTCGTCCCGACCTCACGATGACCAGGACCACAAAGAGTATTAGTTTGCTCTTTGTGGTCCATCTTCAAACGCGAGGTGCGCACGAGTTCTCTTATTGTGTTGCGGGCATAATGCTCAAATCGGGCACGAATCGGGTGATCGAACGTTCAAGGTGCACCACTGCGCCCGCAGGCACCTTTTGCATTAGTTTCTGTGCTGCATCCTGTCCGAGCGCCTGTACAAGGACAGGCCCTTTATCAAGATCTGCAAAGCTGTCGCGCATAGTAAGCGTAATGTATTCGTTGGCATTTCCGCCGAAGATTGTCTGAGACACCAGATAAGTGACGCCCGCCTGTTTCATAGCGGGGACGAAATCGTTCTTCAGGTAGTTCTCGTAATCATTGTTTCTGTTCGGGGCAACGTGAACGAAGTGTACGACGGCCAGTTTCGGTGCTCCTGTGCGCTGAGCGGCGAAACTCAAGTCGGGTCGCGTCCGAATAATGAATCTACGAACGCTGTTGACAAGACTGCCTGCCTTCGTTTGCCACGCGGTCATCCCCTGCGGGGGCAAGCCTTTCTCGAGCGCACTCGGCCCATCGAAATCTGCGAGTTTTGCCACCGGAGTTACGAGCACATACTCAAATGCGTCTCCGGTGGCACCTGTGCTCTGCCAAACTTCACGCCACTTTAGCCCTCCCTTCTTAAGGGCAGGGTTAGTGGTGTTTTTCATGAAGTTCTGAAATTCCATCATCATTTCGGGCTTGACGCTGACCACCGTGATAGAGAGGAATTCCGGTGCGGGCGCCGCTTGCGGAGTTGGAGTTGGATTCTGGGCCACGGCTTGCCGTGAGTGCGCAGCCATTAGGATCAAGATCGCGCCGCAGAATGCTCGTAGCAGTGTCCTTGGTTCTATGTGTTTCATGAAGGTTTCCTTCTTTCTGGGAAAAGGGTTTGGGAGACTGTGTGACATTGACTTACACATTAGTGAATGGCGGGGTTACTTGAACTCGTTTGCGTCAATAGAAGCAACGGCTCTTCAAGAGAAATCTTCTCACCTGCGCATTAACGCAAGCCTGTGCGAAGTCGTAATTGTGGACACCTGTGCGGTGGATGCTATACCACCTGAGGATGGCAATCAAGAAAGTTTTTTGTGTGACGAAATCGGTGTTTCAAGTGCGAGCGTCAAAATTGAATTGACTCAGCCGGTCCTACAGCAGGCGCCATACATGATGCCAACGCGAGGCGAACCTCGAGGGTTTGCCTCTTCGGTGGCGCTCCAAATGCTATTTGCTAGCAGGCAGATCGACTTGCTGAATAATCGCCCTATATCGTGGATCGGATCGCAGGTCTTCAAACATAGGATCGACGTTCAAAAAAATTAAGATTCCGTCGCGCTGCTGCACAGCTTTGTGTAACCATCGAGAAGCCTCCTGGTGATCGCCAACGGCGGCATACGTAGCCGCAATCAGAGTTGACGGGACGTAGCTGCGTTCCGAACGCTTCACCAGTTCTTCGATGGTTCGTAGCGCTTGTGTTCTTTGTCCGGATTTTGCGTACGCATAAGCGAGTGTTGCGGGTTCATCGGGACTGTTTCCAGAGAGGGGAATCGCTTTCTTGTACTGCTCGATTGCTTTGTCATACATGCGTTTGTGGACGTAGACGTTGCCGAGTGCCCACTGCGCAAAGCCGGAGTTTGGTTCCATCTCCAACGCCTTCTCCTGCTGCCGTATGGCATCGTCGGTGCGACCCATGAGGTTAAGGACTTCTCCAACCCCGGCTACTTTGGATAGAGACGCCGGATCGAGTTCCCTCGCTCGTTCCATCTGTGCGAGAGACTCCTCAAATCGGCCCATTGCCGTGAGGTAGTAGCTGTACCACTGATGAGGATCCGGCGAATTAGGATTAAGCTCGAGCGCCTTTTTAAATTCCTGCTCAGCGGTTTTCCAATCCCAATCGTAAGCAAAGCTAACCATACCGAGGATTGCATGCGGTTCCGCCAGATTTGCGTCAAGTTCCAGTGCCTCGTTTGCGGCCTCCCGGGCGTTCGGAAAAGCCTCCTTCGGGGTAGTAACGTTCCACCCACCGAGATTGACGTATGCTTCTCCCAAGCCTGCATGGGCCAGCGCGTAATTCGGATCGCGATCGATTGCTTGTTGAAAGTAGTCGCGGGCCTTGAGGAAGCCGTCATCTGTGAGACGGTTCAGGTGATAACGGCCCTTTAAGTACAGTTCGTATGCTTCCGTGTTTTGGGTGTGGTTTTTCGCCAGCCGTTGTCGTTCGCCTCCGGCGAGTGTCAACGCTAGGGCGGAGACCACCCGCTCCGAGATGGAATCCTGGACGGCAAAAATCTCCGTCATCTGCTCCTGGAATTCCCCCGACCAAAGTTGAGCTTGATCACTCACGCGCAGAAACCGAACGGAAACTCGCACCTTGTCGCCGGCCCGCTGAATTACGCCGTCGAGTACAGCGTCGACCTGTTGGTCACGGCCCGCAGCTATCGCATCTTGCTCCAGACCAGTGTATTTCCGCACGGCGCTGATTGGCCGTACGTTGACTTGCCTGACGTTGCTCAGTTTGGTGATGAGCGTGTCTGCCATTCCGAGTTCCAATGTCTCGTCGCGGTCGGTAATGACAAGAGGTTTGAATGGCAATACCGCAATCGAGTTGATTTTCGCGGCACTTGTGACTTGCGCTTGCTCCTGCCGGCTTTGCTTTAGAAAGTAGACGCCGAGTAATGCAATGACGACCACGGCCGCGACTGCCGCAATCATTCCGATTTGAAGATTCGACTTGCCGGCTCGAGATTTGACCGTAACTGTTGAACCAGGTTCCAGACTTCGCCGCAGGTTTTTCAAGTCGATCATCAGTTCCCGTGCTGACTGATAGCGGTTTTCAGGATTCTTCTCGAGACACTTACGTACGATTCGCTCGAGTTCAGCAGGTATGTCGTAATTGAAGCGAGCGATGGCTTCAGGTTGCGAATGTCTTATGTTGTCGATGGTCTCGTTGGCTGTAGCGCCGCTGAATGGTTTCTTACCCGTAGCTAATTCGTAGAGCACCACGCCGACGCTCCAGATGTCGGAGCGCGCGTCGAGCGACTTGCCCAAGGCCTGTTCTGGAGACATGTACTGCACTGTTCCCATGACCAAGCCCGGCATAGTCTTGACCGCAGTCGGGACGTCAGAGAGTTGCTGATCGACCGCTGCACTCGCTTTCGCCAAGCCGAAATCGAGAACTTTTACCTGTCCTCTGGGAGTGATCATGATGTTCGCAGATTTGATATCCCGATGAACAACTCCGCGGCCGTGAGCATCGTCGAGGGCGTCTGCAATCTGGATTGAGATGTCCACGATTTCCGACGCGGCGACTGGTCCCGCACTGATCTTTTTGTCCAGTGTTACGCCGTCGATGTATTCCATCGCGATAAACGTCACACCTTCCGCCTCGCCTATTTCATAGATTGTGGCCACGTTGGGATGGTTCAGAGTAGAGGCTGCTCGGGCTTCGTGTTGAAACCGCCGCAGGCGCTCGGCGTCTTTACGAAGCGAGGCCGGAAGAAACTTTAGTGCTACGTGACGACCCAGGCGCGTGTCATGAGCGAGGTAGACTTCGCCCATGCCACCGGAACCAAGAGCTGACACGAGGGAATAAGGGCCGAGGCGTTGTCCAGGTGCGATGTTGGAATCCGCGGGTTCCACCAAGATTTCAGGATTCTACAAGATACGAACTGCGCTTATAAATAAAAGGTGTCTTTCGGTGAGAACTAGCTCCAGCTCTGTAATGCGGCCGCCCCTCGCGTTGGAAGCAAGCGGAACGCCAAAAGACTTCTGTTAGGAGCTGATATTTAGCGATGCGACCTGCTGCGGAGAACACAAAGTACGCCCAGTACATCGGCAGCCCTCTTCACGTTCTGCCGTTGAAGGGCAGACCAAAATTCCGTTGTTGGGGCACCCTAGATTGTTGCTAGGCGCGAGATGTGATCGTTAAGCTGTTCGTTCATAGAATGTAAACTCCGTCTCGTGAGCGGTTCGGCCGGACTTGGGTCTCCTCCTGTGTTGACGATCATGACAAAGCATATTGAGAAACTGCTTCGGTTTTACAGTCTGATAATCCTCGGCTGCGCCTTTCTCATTTTCGGGTCTGTATCTGCCGCAACGAGCTCCACGCATTCTGCGGTGCAATTTGGAATGTCACGGTCGTCGGTGACAACTCCGCAAGGCCAGACCAAAGAGCGGCCGAATCCAGTGCGACGGTTCTTTTCCTGGCTGACGGAGGTGGTTCGTCGTCCATTTAGAAAGCGAGTTCCGCCGATTTCTGATCCACCGATCGTCAGCATCACTTCGTCGAGCTCATTGATTAATTACTGCCCTCCTTGGATGTGGTCTATGGATAACTGCTCGGCCAGTCGCAAAGTGGAGCTTTCTGCAACTGCTGGTGGTCCAGATGTGGATGCCGACCTACTATTTGTATGGGCTGTATCGGCGGGTCATATCCGCGGTGAAGGTCAAAAGGTGATTTGGGATTTGAGTGATGTCGCGGATGGCACTTACACAGCGCACGTTGAGGTGAATGACGGTACGGGACTCACAGCCTACGCCTCAACAAAAGTTACGATTGCACTGTGTCGGAGCTGCATAACGAGAGAATCGCTCTGCCCTACTATAATGGTGAGCTGTCCGGATAACGCTGAATCAAATGAGTCAATGAAATTTCAAGCGCATGTCTATGGCGGTGATCCTACCGTAAAGGTAACCTACACATGGTCAGTCAGCGCAGGAAAGATTAGCGGCGGCCAGGGAACCTCGATGATAACAGTTGACGTCTCTGAGGTCGTTCGCGGATCAATAACCGCGACGGTTTCAATAGGCGGCCACCATCCGGCGTGCGCGAATACTGCAAGTTGCACCACGCGAACAGCCGGCGGAGTTGCGAAGGTGGGTCGTTATGCTGCTTGCGCCGGGCAAACGGCAGGCTGTTCAACCTGCCGTAATTCATTTAATGAAATGGTGAGCCGAGCAGGGCTCGAACCTGCGACCCGCTGTTTAGGGTGCGGTTGAGAGCACTGCATCAGATTACCGCCCTTACGATTTACTAACATTTGTTACGGATTGCAGCCGCCAGCGAGTCCATGTGTTACTACCTATTCAGACCAGTTCCGCTGTAGTGTTGTCACAACTTTGTCGCAATCAATAGGTCTCGCTGGCACCTTGCTCTCGATCACTTAGAAGTTCGGATCTGAGCAAGCGCTCTGATCGCATGACGTGAAGTATTAAGACTCGACCGGAATCCTCGCGGTAGAAGAGGCGACACGGCGGCTCGACGATCTGACGATACCGCCAGCCTTTGAGCTCGTCCGGCTTTGAGCCAAGTCTAGGGTGGCTTTCAAGATGCTCAACATGTTCGAAGATCCTCTGCACTAGCCGGCGGGCCGCTTCAGGATTGTCTAGTGCAATGTAGTCAGCAATAGCGTCAAGGTCGTTGAGTGCAGGTTCGGCCCAGATTACTTCAGCCATCTGGACATCCGTCGCTTTGCCTGCTTATGAGTGAGTGACCGGCCTTCTTCAATTGCCTTTTCGCCACGAGCAATGCCTTCAAGTAATGTCATCCGGCGC
>DASRIM010000428.1:0-43988 GCA_035649995.1 Pyrinomonadaceae bacterium
TCGTTTTGATCATCTGCACCGTGTTGTATCTGATTCCGAAAACAGCGGTGCTGGGCGCGATCTTGCTGACCGGATATCTCGGCGGCGCTGTTGCGACGCACGTGCGCGCCGGCGATGGTGCGTTTGGAGTCGGCTTCGCGATCGCGTTTGGCGCATTGGTGTGGCTGGGGATCTACCTGCGCGACGAGCGGCTTCGCGAACTGGTGCCGTTTCGTAGTTGATTAACATTTAGAGGAACGATCACATGAACGTCATACTTTGGATACTTCAAGTGCTGTTGGGGCTGCTGTTCATCTGGGCCGGCGGCTACAAACTTGTCGTGCCGGCGAGTGCCCTTGCCGCGCAGTCGCCGCCGGGTCAGATCGTGTTCCCGGGTCTGTTCATGAAGTTCATCGGACTGTGCGAGTTGTTAGGCGGGTTCGGATTGATCCTGCCGGCCGTGTTCAGGATCCGGCAGTACCTGGTTCCGCTCGCGGCGTTGGGACTTCTGATCATCATGATCGGCGCGACCGTGGTTGTACTTATGGGTGGGTTGGTTTCGGTGGCGGTGACCAACGTGGTGATCGCGTTGATGTTGGCGTTTATCGCGTACGGCCGGTCGCGTTTGAGACCTCTTGGCTAAGTCATAATTATTCGAGTTCGGAAGGAGATAGTGATGGAAGCAAATGCATACCTGATGTTCAACGGCGATTGCGCCGAGGCTTTTAAGTTTTATGAGACAACGTTGGGAGCGAAGATCGACTTCATGCAGACGTTTGCCGGGAGTCCCGCCGCCGAGCATGCGCCGCCTGAGTGGGGCGATAAAGTGCTGCACGCGACGATGTCGATCGGCAACTCGAAGCTGATGGCGTCTGATGCGCCGCCGGGACAGTATCAAAAGCCGGAAGGCATATCGGTCGCGCTCGGGTTGAAGGATGCGGCGAAAGGCGAGCAGATCTTCAACGCGCTTTCGGAGAACGGAAAGGTCACCATGCCTTATCAGAAGACGTTCTGGGCCGCCGGTTTTGGCATGTGCGTCGATCGGTTCGGTATTCCGTGGATGGTCAACTGCGAAGATCACTAATTTTGAGGAGAGCACAGATGAGATATGTTGATGGATTTGTACTGCCGGTTCCTGAAAAGAACATGAAAGAGTATCGCAGCATTGCTCAGAAGGCTGGGAAGATCTGGAAGGAGCATGGCGCGCTCGAGTATATCGAGGCTGTTGGCGACGATCTCGACGTCAAGTTTGGCAAGCCGTTTCCGAAACTGGTGAAGCCGAAGGACGGTGAAACCGTGCTTTTCTCGTTTATCGTTTACAAGTCGCGGGCGGATCGGGACAAGGTGAATGCGAAGGTGATGGCCGATCCGCGCATGAATAAGCTGATGAAGAAGGGAGCGATGCCGTTCGACCTGAAGCGCATGGCCTACGGAGGCTTCAAAGGCCTCGTCGACCTGTAGTCACGAGCCTCCCGCATGCGAGAGGTCAATGGGAAGGGAATTTTTTAGAATTCTTTTTACATGTGTCTCGCGCGTGCGGGAGGTCAATGAAATAGAAGTCTCTGAAATTAGCTATGAACATTAGACGACTCAACTGGCCGCTCTGGACGGGGTTGTTGCTGACCCTGGTCGGGTTCTTCAGTTACATCAGCGTCTTCATGTGGTTTCCCGTTACGCGCGACTTCCCATGGGCCAACCTGTTGCTGTTTCTACTCGCCGCAGTGTTGCTGTTCATCGGCTTGCGTCGCGCGTTCGCACCGGATCGCCCACACCCACGACGCTCGAAAATTCTCGCCTCGCTGGTGACCGCGTTCAGCGCACTCGTCATCGCGCTGTTTATTTTCGGCTTCTTCGTGTTCGCGCGTTGGATCCCGGAGTCGAAAGGCGCTCCGAAGGTTGGGCAGAAGGCGCCGGATTTCACACTGACGGACACGAGCGGCAAACCGGTCTCGCTTGCGGAGCTCCTTTCGACGCCGATCAACGGCAACCCACCGAAAGGCGTGCTGCTGGTCTTTTACCGCGGTTACTGGTGACCCGCCTGCAACTCCGAGTTGCGGGGTATCGAAAAGAGCTTGGACAGCTTCAACGCGCAGGGAATTCGTCCGGTCGCGATCAGCGTCGATCCTCCCGAGGCTTCGCGCAATCTCGCGCAGCAGTCGGGATACACGTTTCCGCTTCTTTCGGATCAGAACGGCGAGGCGATCCGGCGTTACGACCTCGTACACGCGGGTGCCGGAGAACACGGGCAGGACATCTCGCGCCCGGCGGAGTTTTTGGTTGACTCATCGGGAACGGTGCGCTGGGTTCATCTGACGGAGAACTACTGGGTCCGCGCGCGTCCCGAACAGGTCCTTGACGTCGCAAAACTACTCAAATGAAATACATGTTGCTGATTCACCACGTGGACGATACGCAGATCGAGGAAGGCCTGCGCCAGGAGTTGCTCGCGCAGTCGGTGCAGCTTTGTCACGACTTACACGCCCGCCGCCAGTACATCGACGCGGCGCCGCTGCATCCGAGCACCGAAACGGTGAGCGTGACAGTGCGTGACGGTAAGCGGCTCGTGACCGACGGTCCGTTCGCCGAGACGCGTGAACAGATCGGAGGCTATTTCATGGTTGAAGCCAATAGCCTCGAAGAAGCGGTGGACATAGCGGGACGCATTCCCGGTGCGACCATCGGCACGGTCGAAGTCCGCCCGGTGAGAGAAGTCGCAGGCTTACCGAACCGATAAGCGACCACGGATCGTAGGCACCGCTCGACGCGCCGGCGGTTACATTTTGGCGTCGTCGATCTTTTTCGTTTTCCGTGTTGGTTTCGTTGGCTTGGCGGCGCGTTCGTACTCCGTGATGAGTTGAGCTTCCGCGAGGAGCGCCTTGCGAAACGAGTTCAGCACGTTGAGCAGTAGATCGAGCTTCCGCAAACTCTCGCGTCGCGCCCGCATAGTGCCGAGAAAAAACTCCAGTTGAATCCGGCGCCGACAATCAGCGATCGTCACCATGTAGTGGCCCCACTTGTACTCACCACCACGACTCGATTCGACTTCAGTGAGTATGTAGGACGCATGACCGGTTGATATCGACGCGAGAAAGGTTCGTTTTCGGTAGAAGAGATTATTCATGTGAGGCAGCAGCTCTACGTTTAAGTTGTCGTTCGTTTAAGTTGCCGTTGAATTAATTGGCCGCTCGCGTATAATACGCGGGCCCTCTCTCCTTGTCAACGATATTAGTTAAATGTCGTCCTCATTCAGGATGAGAAAAGAGGAATCGCAATGGATCTGCTCGACCACGTCGCAGCACGAATTAAAGATCTGCGCGTCAGTTACAACAGCGGCGAGGGACTCTCTCAGGAAGCACTCGCTGCCCGCTTGAAAGTCGCGCCGAACACGATCTCCAGATGGGAGACTGGAACGTATCGGCCGAGCCTTAAAGACCTCGAAAGGATCTCACGCTTCTTCGGGGTTTCGATGATGAGCTTCTTTCCGGAAGAAATGGTCGACGAAGATGAAGACGAGAACCTCAAGGCGCTACTGCGCACCGCGAGACAACTTCATCCCGCCGATCTCGAAGAATTGAGAAAGTACGCCGAGTTTCGCCGGGCCCGTGGAATTTACCAGGGCCAGACGCGCCCCAAACCAGGCCGAAAGGGGGCAAAACATAAATGAAAGAACAAGCCTATTACGAAGATCTAAAACGGCTCGCGCGCCAGGTTCGCGCCGAGCACGGATTGCACTCACCGCGCGTGCTCGAAAGCGACCTCCGTCGCATTTACGAAAAGAACGGCATCGTCATCGACGATTGGCCCTATCGTTTGCGGAACTTGCGCGGCGCGTTCATCTGCGATCGTCTCGGTACGACGGTCATGTTGGCGAGCGGCCTGCCGCAGGATCCGAAAGTCTTCACCATGGCCCATGAGTTGAAGCACTTCTATCGCGATCGTCATCTGGGCATCTCGTATTGCGACCAGTCCAACCTCGGCAAGACGCTCGAGGTCGGCGCCGAGATCTTTGCCGCGGAATTGCTTTTCCCGGACAAGGATTTCATGACTCAGATGCGAATCATGGGAATCGGAACTCACGAGTGTCTGCCGCGGACGCTCGTTCGGCTCAAACAGAAAACACGGACCACGTTGAGTTATGCCGGGCTCGCGATCAAGGCGGAACGGCTCGGATATGCGCCGCCGCGTTCGTTGACGAAGATAAAGACATGGCGGAAGTTTGAAGAGATCTATGGCGACCGCGCTAACAGGAACGCACGGTATTCGCGGCGATAGTATTAGTCACTGCTGACTTCGCACACCTGGCTGCGGCCGGCCTGCAAGACTTCCGCGCGTCGCCAGCGGACGGAAAACCGGTGTGAGTTGTCCACGTATGCGTGCGTCTTTGTAAGGGATTGAAACTGACGGCGGAGCAGGCGACTCGAGATGCGAGATCAGGCGCAGCATGTCGCCTCTTCGCTGTAGATGACAACAGTAGAACCGTTCTCCGTATTCGACGAGGTAGACCGGCCTCTCGAACTCCGGCCACGATCGATCGTCGATCTTTCGCGCTTTCGGATCGAGGCGCAGCAGGCTTCCGGGAGGGAGGAGCGGCCACATCATCCTGTCGGCCGCGCCGATGATCACGAGCGGCCCTCGCTCCCAATCCTCCTCCATCATCAACACCATCGGCGTATCGGCCCACGTAGTCAACAATCGATGCGTCGGCCCGGTGTAATCACGCAAATGAAATACTACTTCCTTCAACTCCATGGAAATGTTCCCGGCTGCAAGTTTTGGCTGGATGCGAAAGAGTTTACTCCGATCGCGTCTTGACAGCTACAGTTTGCTGCGATATTGTCCGCCGCCAAAGCAGTCAGGCCGGTTCGGCGAACTGAAAGACGGGCCGTGCTGCATCAATCTCAAGCCTCCAAAAATATTCCTTGCGCACTATACTCAGTTGTGTATAGTGTGTAGAGAACCGAGTGGACGAGCATTAGTCCGCTGAGCAGTTTAGGCAGCCTCAAGTTGTTTGATCGTTGAAGAGACAGTTGATGTCTGTTTGAAGTGATCGTGCGGGAAAGGAACGAGACCAGTGGCCATCGGAACGATGAAGTCGATCGTCCCTCGCCCGGCTTCTGGTGCCGTTCTTTTGACTAAATAGTTCGTGCGGCAGCCCGTCGGGCGCGCATTTTGAAGTGCAGCGTTCGCGGGGTGTTCGTGTGTCTGCTTCTCACGCTAAACCCTTGAAAGTACTCACTTTAAATCAAATATTCCATTTGAGATCGGCGCACGCAAATACACATAGGTAGTAGATAGTGACGTCGTCGCTTGGACGCGGCGAGTTGCAAACACGATTGAGAACAAAAACGGGTCCAGTCCAGAAGCCCCAACGGGACTAATCCAGAAAGCCCAGAGACCAGATGCTGGATCAGCGCCGAGCGGCAAGGCCAGAAGAGAAACGAGAGCAGTTGTTCACCGAGCGATACGAGAGTTTGCTCGCGTGGGCGATGCGCCTGACTAACCAGCATCTCGAGGCGGCGCAGGATCTGGTGCAGGACGCGTTTGTCCAGTTCATGTTGGGGCGGACGGGACTGGAGCAGATAGAGAACATCGACGGATACCTGCGACGAATGTTGCGCTACATGTACGTCTCGCGAATGAGCCGGCAAGCGCAACGCCTGCATGATGCGGCGCTCTCAGTTGCCGACTACGACTCGTTCAATCTCGGCTGGACGGCAATTGAACCCCCGCGCCGGATGCAGGCGCTGGAAGAGTTGCAGCAGATCTGCTCGTACGCCTGCGCGCGCAAGGAGTCGTCGCGCGCGGGCAGTGTTCTGATCCTCAGGTTCTTTCACGACTATTTTCCGACGGAGATCGCGAGCATCCTGGCGGCGTCGCGTCATTGCGTGGATCAGTGGCAGAGACTGGCGCGCCGCGAAGTGAAGCTCTTCATGAACGAGCCGGGCCGGCTGCGGTTCGTGAATGGCAAACGTGTTGCGGAGCGGGGGGAGATCAAAAGCTTCTTATCGGGCGGCGACCTGATGACGGAGCTGCGGCAGATGATCTTTCTCTCCTGCCAGGGCGTGTGCGTGCCGGCAGAAGAGCTCCGCGACATTTACTCGACGGGCAACAGCGAAGCGCTGACCACTGCGAAGCTCGCTCACATCGTGAGCTGCCGCGTATGCCTCGACAGGGTGAACGTCCTGCTGGGCCTTCCGCTGCTCGATCAACGCTATCAGCCTGAGCCGCCCGATCGAGAGGAGCCGCCGGATCTGACCGGCGGCAGTGGCAGCGGCACTGGCGACAGCGGCAGCGGCAGTTCAGGCGGAGGATCGGCCGAGCTAAGGAAGAAGCTCGGGCGTCACCTGCAGGAGATCAGCGAGCACAAGCCGCAGGAGTTGAGGATCGCGGTAAACGGTTTTGTAGTGAGCTCGCTCAGGATCAGTTCCGACCTGACTGAGTTGGATCTGAACCTGAGTCCGGATGAGATGATCGAGTTCATCGAGATCCGCAGCGAGCAGGATGTGCAGTTGTTGTTTCTCAGCAGTGGGAAAGGATCTGAAGCCGAGCAATGGGCGTGGATCGAATTGAGTGAAGGGCGAACGCTGGCGGCGTTTCTGCGTCTGCACGACGGGCCGGGCCTGCGCATCGTCTATAAAGATCCGTCGCCCGAAGAGCTTTCCTCGTACAGGGAAGCGCTCAGCGCAAAAAGTTTGTCCTCACCCCTGGTTCTGGTCCAGGCCGCCGGCGAAATGGTGGAGCCGAACGTGGCGGCCCCGCCTGGCGTCGATCTTCTCCGGTCATGGACCAGGAAACTTCTGAGCGTGTTCAAGCGCTCTTCTGTTACCGGCGGCGCAGGTGAAGACGCGAGCGGCGACTCCGGGTATCAGAGTTTGTCGGTGTTGTCGGAACGGTTTGCAGCGGGCGATCGCAGGCGCCTCTGGTCGCGGCCGGGTTTCGTGAGTGTGCTGCTTGCCGTGCTGCTGATCGCCGGATTCATGATCTGGAGACACGCGTCCGAGCCCACGCTGACGGCCGGGTCGCTGCTGAACGAGGCTGCGATCGCCGAGCAGCGTACGGAGTCGCGTGATCGCGTCAGTCATCGTGTGACGCATTTGGAAGAGCGACGTTCCACGGAAGGCGCGGTGATCGCGCGGCGCAGGATCGAGACGTGGAAGAACCATGACACGGGTGAGCAGGTCCAGCGGCTGTATGACGAGAGTAACCAGGTCGTGGCGGGCATGTGGCAGAAGGCGGACGGCTCGCGCGTCGTTTACAACCACGGAAACAAACCGCGGCCGCAGTCAGCGCCGGCGACGCCGGCGGATCTGTTGCTGAGTCTTGAAGACGTCTGGCAACTGGATCCTTCCGCCAGAGCATTCACGAGTTTGATTACCGATGCAGCGGCAGCGCAGGTGGAGCTGCGATCGACAACTTACGTTCTGACGTACGCGAAAGAGCGGGCGATTGGCGCCAGTCGTCTGCTGAAAGCAATACTCACGTTGAATCGATTCGATCTGCGCCCGATCGAGCAGATGCTGTTGGTCCAACGTGGCGGTGAGTTGCGCGAATACCGGTTCGTCGAAGCGAGCTTTGCGTTAGTGCCGAGCAAAGCTGTGGATAAGAAAGTCTTCGAAATAGAACCGGAACTGACAGGAGGGGCTCGACCAAATGGCAGGACCGGCGACTGGGCGCACCGGGACCTCACCTCTAGCCGTGTCCCTCCGACGACGAGCGCGTTGGCTCCAGCCGTAGCCTCGGCCGAGCTGGAAGTCGACGTTGCTTACTTGCTCAATCAGGCGAAGGCCGACCGGAATGAGCAAGTTACCCTCACGCGCAGCGCAGGTGGGTCGTTGCGCGTTGAGGGCCTTGTTGACGACGAGCAGCGAAAGAGTGAGTTGCTGCGTGCTCTGGCGCCGGTGAGTCAAAACCCGGCGGTGACGCTCGAGATCCGCACGATTGCGGAAGCGCAGCAGCGTACTAAGGTTTCAGGTCCGGTTTCAGTGCGGCAAGCGGAGGCGACGGCGAACACGGTCGCAGTGGACCGCGAGCTGCGCGAGTATTTGTTGCGCCGCCGCCAGGGTGGCGATCTCGATGAGGAAGTTCGCTCGTTTTCCTCGCGCACGGTTAACCGCGCCTATCGGGCTGTATTCCACGCTATCTCCCTGCGTCGCGTAGTGAACAGATTTGCGAGCGTCGACATGCGCACGGTCGCGCCGGATGCGCGCGCCAAGTGGCTGGCGATGGTGCGCGAGCACGCGTCTGCGTACGCGCGCGAGATGGCGGTGCTGCGCGGAGAGCTTGGTCCGATATTTTTCGCCGGCGCCTCGTCCGGCGTCGTCGATGAGACGGTGATTTCGAATGACGCCGATCTCGCGGTGGCAGTCGAGAAGCTGCACAAGTTGGCGCTGACGAGTAATGAAGCTGTGCAAATGGCGTTCACGATCTCGGCGCGGAGCTCGGCGGCTCCGTTGAAATCGTCCTTCTGGAGTTTGTCCGCGGGTGCCGAGCGGTTGGCCCAACGAATCGAACGGTACGCGCAGTGAGCGCCTACAGCGGGCGCTTGGATTGATCGATGAGGAGAAAGCTCTCAGCTCCTTGAGTTTGCTCTTACACGAGCCCAGGTAATCGAACAAAACACGCGCTTATCGTCCGTGCGATCCGGGACAGATGACGACAAGCGTCTGTCGAAACCGCGCACTCTCTCTGCCCGGAGAGCGTGTCATGACCAGGAGAAAATCGCGATGCCCAGAACCCCAGAAGTCTGTTCGTCTGCCTTCTGTCCTCGATCTGATGAATCAGCCCTGAACCTTATCGCTCCCCGGGGCTTGCTTCGGTATTTGTTGTCACTCACCTTGTGCCTTCTTCTTTCATTCATCACCGGCAATGCTCAAACTTCGTCGTCAACGCTGAGTGGAACCGTTACCGACCAACATGGCGCCGTGATTCGCGGGGCCAACGTCGCGGTCATCAATATCGCGCAGGGAATCCAGAGAAACGTCGTCACCAACGACGAGGGGGTTTTTGTTGTTCCGGTTCTACCTCCCGGCACTTACACGGTGAAGGCCGAGCACCAGGGTTTCAATCCGATGGAAGTCCCTAACGTCCAGTTGAATGTGAACAGTCAGGTAACGTTACGCATTGAGTTGTCGGTGGGCTCGGTGGGCCAGACGGTGAGCGTCGTCGAAGGTACGCTGATCAATGAATCAGCGACTGTGGCAACGGTAGTCGACCGGCAGTTCGTGGAAAACATGCCGCTCAACGGCAGGAGCTTCCAACCGCTGATCGCGCTCACGCCGGGCGTCGTTACGACTAAGACCAACTACAACGAACAAGGACAGTTCAGTGTTAACGGTCAGCGCGCTAACTCCAACTACTTTACTGTCGACGGCGTCAGCGCGAACGCGGGTGTTGCCGCGGGACTGCCGTTGGTGCAATCAGCGGGCGGATCGCTTCCGGCATTCAGCGCAGCGGGTGGCACGAACACGTTGGTGTCAGTCGACGCGATGCAGGAGTTCAGGATTCAGACCTCGACGTTTGCGCCTGAGTTTGGCCGCACGCCAGGCGCGCAGATCTCGATCGCCACCCGCTCCGGCGGCAATGATTTTCACGGGACGCTTTTTGATTACTTTCGTAACGACGTTTTCGATGCGAACGACTGGTTTGCAAATAGCCGCCGCCAACCGAGGGCCGCTCTCAGGCAGAACGATTTTGGCGGCGTCTTCAGTGGCCCGCTTCACCTTCCACGATTTGGAGAAGGCGGCCCTGCGTACTACAACGGCCAGAACCGAACATTCTTCTTCTTCTCGTACGAAGGTCTGCGGTTGCGGCAGCCTGCTACGCAGGTAACGTTAGTTCCGTCGGTTGCCTCGCGTCTGGCGGCACTTCCGTCGCGGCGGCCGTACCTGAACGCCTATCCGATTCCGAATGGGACGGTTTTCCCTAACGGATTCGCAGAGTTCACGGCGTCGTATTCAGACCCGTTGAACCTGGACGCGACCAGCCTTCGAGTGGACCATGCGTTCAACGAGAACGTGGGGCTCTTTGTCAGGTACAACCACGCACCTTCCGAAACGACTCAACGCGGCACCGCCGGTAGAAGTCTCAACGTTCTAAGCCGATCTGTTTTCAAGACGCAGACGCTGACTCTGGGCCTCACGCAGAGCGTGACGCCCCACCTGATCAACGAGGTTCGCGCCAATTACACCAGGACTGAAGGCGCCAATTACCTAAGTATTGACGCGCTTGGCGGCGCCGTTCCGCTCGACAACTCGTTCGCCTTTCCGTCATTTGCATCACCTGACGACGCATTCTTTTCTTTCGCTTTCCCAGCGGGAGTAGCGCGGAACCTCAACACTGGAAAGAACGTTGGAAATATTCAACGTCAAATCAACCTGATCGATAACGTGTCGTACGTCACCGGCGGCCATCAATTGAAGTTTGGCGTCGACTACCGTCTGCTATTACCCGTCAACGGGCCGCGCGCTTACGATCAGTTCATAACGTTCTCGGGGCTAACGGGCGCAACCGGGGCGATCTCGGGCAATACACAATCGGCAAGCGTAAATGCGCGCGATGCGGTCGCGCTTTCTTACACCAATTTTTCACTCTACGGTCAGGATACGTGGAAGGTTACAGACCGGCTGACTCTCACTTACGGGCTCCGCTGGGACGTGAACCCGGCGCCGGTCGCGAGACATGGGAAAGATCTGCTGACCTTTGACAACGTTAATGGTCCTGGGGCGCTCACCGTTGCTCCGGCCGGCACGCCGCTTTACGAAACTACGTACAACAACTTCGCGCCGCGCGTGGGTGCGAGCTATCAGTTATTTCGCGAAGCCAATCGGCTGACGATCCTGCGTGGCGGTTTCGGCGTTTTCTACGATCTCGGCACGGGAATAGTGGCCAATTCGCCGGCCGGCTTCCCGTACACGAGATCCAAGAATGTCGGCAGCGCGCCGTTTCCGCTGACGCCTGCCCAAATCGCGCCGCCGCCATTCAGTCTTGCGGTTCCTACCCAGGGATCGGCGTTCATCGCCGACAGAAATCTGTTACTGCCGCGGACGTTTCAATGGAACACCGCCGTGGAGCAATCGTTGAACTCGACGAATACGTTCTCGGCTTCCTACATAGGCGCTGCCGGAAGGCGTCTGCTGCGCCGGACAACCAAGCCGTTTCCGGGACCGTTCTTCATCTTCACGATGGATAACAGCGCTACCTCGGATTACCATGGAATGCAGTTGCAGTTTCAGCGACGGATGTCCCGAGGCTTACAGCTCCTCACGTCTTACACGTGGTCGCATTCCATCGACACCGCCTCAACTGATTTCGGGCAGGGAACCAGCTCGATGGATCCCAGTCGTGATCGCGCGTCTTCGGATTTCGACGTGCGTCACGCCTTCAGCGCAGCCGTCACGTACGCACTGCCTGGTCCATCAGAGGGCAAGTTTGCGAGAGCTTTGCTGGGGAACTGGTTCGTGGACACCATCGTGAGCGCCCGATCGGCTTTGCCCGTCGACATCTTTGCCTTCACCGCCGTGATTGATGGACTTCAAACACTCGCGCGTCCCAATCTAATCCCTGGAATTCCGCTCTATCTCGACGATCCGTCCGCGCCCGGTGGGCGCAGGTTCAACAATACGATTGACCCGGCGCGTCCCGGATGTAAAGGCCCGTTTTGTCCGCCACCCGCAGGCCGGCAGGGAACTTTGGGACGAAACGTCATGCGCGGTTTCCCGATGTCACAGGTGGACTTCGCCTTGCGGCGGCAGTTTAGTTTGGGAGAACAAGTAACGCTTCAGCTTCGAGCGGAAGCCTTCAATATATTCAACCATCCAAATTTTGGTGATCCGGGGACCAATGGGGACGGCACCAGCCAGCTTAGTAACCCACTGTTCGGGCAATCCACTCAAATGCTGAAGACGAGTCTCGGCACCGGCGGCACCAGCGGTGGATTCAGTCCGCTGTATCAGGTTGGTGGGCCTCGGTCGATACAGCTCGCCCTGAAACTACAGTTCTAGAATCACGGAGCAAATCGATGCGCACCTACATAGCGATTCGGCGTGTGATGGCGGTTCTCCTGATTCTGTCTTTGGAAATCGTCGCTGTCGGCGATACGAAAAAGAGTACGTCTGATGGTCCACTCCCCGTCGAAGAAGCGCTTGCTGCCTTATCTTTTCCGTTCCGGGTCCCAATCGACCTGTCGCCCGACGGGAAATGGATTGCTTACACCCTCAAAAACCCGGACAAGGGGAAAGCCGTCGACGAAGAGGAGCGCAATCGATATTTCACCGACACCGGTGTGCCGGGAAATCAGATCGGCTGCGACATTTGGGTAACTCACGTCGTTACCCGCGAGACGAGGAACTTGACGCAGGGGAAAGGCAGCAGTTGGGGGCCCGTCTGGTCGCCGGATGGAACGCATCTGGCTTTTTACTCGGATCGAAGCGGGCAGGCGCGCCTGTGGGCCTGGAATGTCGCGGGCGATCGTTTGACTCAGGTTGGAGACGCGATTGTCCGGCCGCGAGATGGCTTTGATTTGATACGTTGGACCAAAGATTCCCGAAAGGTCCTCATCAAGGTATTGCCCGAGGGCGAAAGTCTTCAAGAAGCAAACGATGCTGTCACTGCTCTGAATTCACGCGAGCAAGAGAAACGAGAGCCGGGATCTACGGTTGTGATTTTCCGTTCGACGGCGACGCCGAAGGCAGGGCCCGCAGTCGCTAGTCAGGATAGGAGCGTTTATCAGGTTCCGGTGGTAAAGGCTTTGCGGGCCGATCTGGCGTTGCTCGACATCAAGAGCGAAAAGGTGGAGCGGATCGCCAAAGGTTACTCCCCGCTGTGGTACGGCTTCTCGCCTGACGGGCAGTCGATTGCTTTTACGACGAGCAACAAAGGGCAGGCAGGCAACAACAACTATCGCACTCTCTTCGACCTGATGGTGATCTCCAAAGGCGGACGCCCACAGGTCGTCGCTGCTGACATCGCTCAGGCTGCGGTCTGGTTCAATGTTAGCTGGTCGCCGGACGGCAAGTGGTTGAGTTATGTCGTCTCCGGTGAACCGGCGTGTTATGTGGCGTCGGCGACCGGAGGTCCCGTCCGCAAGATCGCCGCCGGCGCAGTCCCGACAGCCTTTTTTCGGCCGCCCACGTGGGATAGCGCCAGCGAAAATGTTTTTTTCACTACGGGCAAAGGTCTGTGGAGAGTCTCCGTCTCCCCTGGCGTCGCCACCGAATTTGTACGCATACCGGATCGCGGAGTGACCAACATCGCCGGACCGCGCGACGGCTCGCAGCTTTGGACCATCGACAATGGCGCCTCGATCGTCGTCGTCACTCTGAATGACGAAACTAAACAAAGTGGGTTCTACAAAGTAGACCTCAAAACCGGCGTCTACACGCGGCTTGTTGAAGAGGACAAATCCTACGGATTTGATCTCGATTTCAACCTGGACGTTTCTGACGACGGACGGACGCTCGTCTATACCTCGGAGGATGGCGGTCATTGCCGGAATTTCTGGACTGTGCAGAGTGACTTTCGGCAACCGCGCCGCGTTACCGACATCAATCCGCAATTCAACCGTTACGCGATGGGCAAGGCGCGAATCATCGAATGGCGAAGTCTCTCAGGACAGAAGCTTCGCGGCGCGCTGGTCCTGCCGGCCGGCTATGTAGAGGGAAGAAAGTATCCCCTGATCGTCCGCGTGTATGGCGGGTGGATGCAATCGGACGTGCTCAACGCTTTTGGGTTCACCCCAAGCTCTACGTTCGACAACCTGCAACTACTGGCAACTCGAGGCTATGCAGTGCTTCTTCCCGACGCTCCGGTAGGCATTGGAACGGCGATGAAAGATCTCGCGGACACCGTATTGCCGGGAGTTAACAAAGCCATCGAGATGGGTGTCGCAGAGCCCGACAGACTGGGAGTTGTGGGCCAAAGCTTCGGCGGCTACAGCACACTCAGTTTGCTCGTCCAGACCCCACGCTTTCGGGCGGCAATCATGCGTGCGGGATTTGGCAGCTTGATGGGACTCTATGGCGCGATGGGGAAGAACGGCTCAGCCTATGGCATTGGCGTGCTGGAAGACGGTTCGGCACGCATGCGCGGCACTCCCTGGGAATTTCGGGAACGCTACATTGAGAACTCGCCAGTCTTCTACCTGGACAGAGTGCAAACACCGCTGCTCATCGTTCATGGGACGGAGGACACAGCCGCAGCGCCTTTTCTCGCCGATGAAGTGTTTGTCGGTTTGCGACGTCTCGGAAAAGAAGCTACCTACGCGAAGTACCAGGGCGAAGGACACGGGCTCCGGATGTTTGCCAATCAGGTGGACTACTGGCATCGCGCTATTGAGTGGTTTGACAAATACCTTCAGCCGCACGCAGATACATCCAGCCGATAGTATCCATTAACTCAGTTCGGACCCGACCGGCCGCCGAAGACCGGCCGAATCCGTGACCCTGACATTTAGTTAGTCGTCAAGACTCTCGTCAGGCATAGTGGCTTCACCGTTGTCGTCGACGTCAGGAAGCATCTTGGCACCGAGAATCAACGCTTCCGCCTCGCCAATCTCGATTACTTCAGGAGCCATGTAGTCGTTAGTCATTGGACTGCCTCCTTTCCAGTTCGAAATACTTTCTCCGCCCTTATGGACAGCGAGTTACAGTGGATTCGGCACGCCTGAAACTGAAATTTTGAATCGGGTGATGGCTGTTCAGACATGCTCCCCGCGATCGCATCACGAGCGAACCGAATCCACTGTTTTCGAGAACGCAACAGATTCGGACACAACGGAGTTGACCTATGCGCCCGGTGCCTGATTGCTATTCGTCGAGTTCGCCGTACGGGTCAACGGTCTCGCCGGCTTCGTCGATGAACGGCTCGACTTTGAGCCCACGCACGACCTCAGTCGCCTCGCCGATCTCGATCACTTCGGGTGTCATGTATTCGTTAGTCATTGGCTTATCCTCCTTTTAGCCTGATTTGGGTTGCCGCTCAGGGATGAGCCTGAACGGAAGGTATGCCGTGCCCGTCGGACACGGTGTTAGCGGACTGCGTTTGTGGCCACAGCTCTTGCCATCGCTGAGTGAAGTTATGGACTCCTCCAGCGCAGCATCGTTCCTGGCTGGCGAGCGGCGGTGTTCCAACGCTCGCAGCCAAAACTCCAGAGAAATCGTCTGTAAGATCGGAAAGGCGTTTGTCTCGCAACCGTGCCGCGCTCGTTCAAGCGCGGTACGCAGTTCGGTCTGGTCCATATAGCCTCGAGCGCACACCAACGGGCGGTCGAATATTGGCCGCAGCTTCGGCCACTGTCGGGTGATTGCTCTATACAACGCCTCCTGAGGGCCTGTCTTGGTTCTCCGTTTCAAGATCTTTTCGGGCAAGAGATCCTCGAGTGCCCGGCGCATCAGAGATCGCGCTTCACCGGGACGCACGCGTTGTTCGAACGGAATTGCCTGAAGAAACTCCACCAGTGGGCGATGAAGAATCGGATGGCTGGTCTCAATGCCGCCGCGTGCGCGGTAAGAATTCCTGGAGATTGTCTTCATGGCGGACCGGAAACCCACCGCCTGATCTCTCTCGCTCGGAAGATCGAAATCAAGCCCGTTGCTGCTCGCGAGGTAGCGCTCGCGGAGGTTCATCTTTTCTACAAACCCTTTGTCGTACCAGGGCGGTAGTCTGAAGTTTGCCTTGACGCCGCAAAGGAGTTGCAGTCTCGCTGGAAGCAGAGGACGCAAACCGTCGCGCCAAAGAAGATCGATGTAGGGGCGCTTCAGGGCCTTGCCCCAGTCATTCAGTGCGTGATGCAAGTCACGCCAGCGGTGCTCAACCAGAAGGTCGCCTAATTGAGGTGCGGGGTTCGGTGCACTGCAAAGCACTTCATCGCCGCCGTGACCCGTGAACAGCACGCGCGCGCCATCTGCTTTCATCGACGAACACAGCGCTCGATGGCGATTCACAAAACAGTCAAGAAAGTCCGGGAAGCTGGCGTGAGATTCCTCCGGGAACGCGCCCAGCGTCGGATAGTCCTCGTCCAGCAGATGATGTCCGGCGGCGCCTCTCTGCTCTTCCACGCATTGAATGAATTTGCGCTCATCGGAGGTGGTCGATTCGTCGTAAACGTATGAAACTGTCTCGATCCGCGAAGCGGCGACGCTTTCAGTCCTCAGGATCTCGTCAGCCATGCAAACGATGGACGACGAGTCCAAGCCGCCGCTCAGCGTCGCCCACACTGGTCCATCGACTCGCAGCCGGCAGCGAACTGCGTCGCGAAAGAGAGCGCGGAAGTGCTCTTCGTATTCTTCGTCGCTCTTGTAACGGATCTTCGCCGTAGGGCTGAGCTGCCAAAACCTTCGCACTTCCACGCGGCCATTGCTGCTCAGAACCACGTGCCCGGGTGCGACGGCGTAGACGTTTCTGTACGGAGTGATATCGACTTCCATTCCGCGCGCGAGAAACCCGGCGACGTATTCGTCGTTGATCTCCACATCGACACCGGGCAGCCCGAGCAACGGCATCAGTTCCGACGACCAAACGATCCGCTCGTTGTTCGCGTGGTAATAAAGCGGGCGAGGACCGACCGCGTCGCGCGCCAGCAGCAGCGTTCTCGATTCCGGATCCCAGAGCGATAGCGCGAAGTCGCCAATGAAACGAACCAGACAATCCACGCCCCACTCGCGGTATGCAGCCATCACGATCGCCGCATCACTCTGATCACGGCCGGCCTCTCCAGGAAGCAGCGAGATCAGTTCGGGGCGATTGTCGAGACGGCCGTCCCAACAGAGAATGTGCCGCTCCGTTGAGATCAACGGTTGTCTCTCCAGGCGCGACTCGCGATTGGTATGGAACGCACGGTAAACAAGACCGATCGCGCCCGACGTCACCGCATCGCCGCCGTCAGGGCCATGACTCTCCAACTCGGTCCCGAGCGCGAGCAGCACTCGTTCGTCGACCGGCTTGTCGTTGAAGTTGTAGATTCCGCCGAACGCGCTCATTGGCGCCTCCTCACACACGCAGACCAAGTTGTTCGCACAAAAACGCGAGCCGATCGGTGAGAGCATCGATCCGCTCGCTCAACGGCAGCGCCGCCGCGTGGCCGCGCAGCGGACTGTAGTCCAGCAAAGTAGTCCGGCCGCGGCCGCCGGCTGCCTGCAATCGCGCGGTCATCTTTCGGGCGTGCAGCGGATCGCAGCGTGTATCCGCGTCGCCCGAGATGAGCAGGACCGAGGGGTAAAGCACTCCATGGCGAACGTGTTGATAGGGAGAGTAGGCGTACAGGTATGGAAAGTCGTCGAGGTTTTCGGCTGATCCATACTCATCGATCCAGCCATCGGCGAAGCGGCCGCTGTGATAACGAAGCATGTCGAGCAATGGCCCAACACAGATTGCGGCGCAAAAGAGATCCGGACGCTGCGTCAGCGCCGCTCCAACCAACAGTCCGCCATTCGAAGCGCCCGCGATCGCCAACTTCGCGGGACGCGTGTAACCGGCGCGGACCAACCATTCGGCGGCGGCGATGAAATCGTCGAAAGCGTTCTGCCGTTTCTGACGCTTTCCAGCCTGGTGCCATTGCTCGCCAAACTCGGATCCGCCGCGAATGTTCGCAACTGCAAATAGTCCGCCGTGCTCGACCACAAACGCAGCGAACGCGCTGAACTGCGGAGTCACGCTCTTGCCAAAACCGCCATAGCCGGTGAGGACGGTGGGAATGCTGCCGCTGGCTCTATAGCCGTGCTTTCCGAGCAAAAACATCGGCACGCGCGTGCCGTCTTTCGAGAAGTACCAGACCTGTCTTACGTCGACCGACGAAGGATCGAACGCGATGTTCCGGCGACTCCAGATCTGCTGTTCGCCGGTGTCGATGGAATATCGAAAAATTGTTTCCGGCTGAACGAATGAACTGTACGTGTAGAACAGCTCGTCGTCATCGACCGGATTGGACAGCAGTTTGACCGTGCCGTTCGGCGGATAAGGCAACGCGCCGATTTTCCTGCCGGCGAGATCGTAAATGTCGGTGCGTGCTGAAAGGTCCTCGACGTAATTGACAAAGATCTTGCGCCGCCTCACGACGACGTCTCTGATTGGCGATCTGGACTCCGGCACCAACTCGCGCCAGTTCTCCCGGGCAGGAGAATCGACGTCGATCGCAACGACTCGTTTGTTCGGCGCGCCCCAACTCGTACTGACGATTAGCTGCCGGTCGACGATGAACGGGAAGAACGGTCCTTCCATGTTCCGCGCGATCGACTGCGGAGCAGCGCCGGAGAGAGTGTCGTGCAGGTAGAGATCGATGAATTTGCGTTCCCGGGTTCGGATCACCACGTAGGCGAGATAGCGGCCGTCTTCCGAGATCCGCAGACCGAGTTTTGTATGCGCCTCCTCCCCGGCGTCGAACATTTCGGCGTCTTCATGAGGATCGCTGCCGATGAAGTGGCGGCGCACTTGAAGACGGTAAGGACGTGTGGCGTTTAAGGGTTCGTGAACGTAGTAATAACTTTTCGCATCGTGCGCGAACGCAAAGCCCGTCAAATAGCCTCGCGGCAGACCATCACGAAGCGTTGCCCTTTCTTCGACGTCGAATATCCTGACTTCCGAAGAATCTTCGCCGCCGCGTTTTGATGCGTAAGCGACGAGTCTTCCATCAGTCGAAACGCTTACGACTCGCAGCGAAGTCTGCGGATCTCCGGGCTCGATCAATATTTCGTCACCGCCATTGTCACCGTCTCTCATGCAGATGACCGGCTGATCGTGCCGGGCCGTTCGTTTCAAGAAGAAATAGCGATGGCCCACTTTGCACGGCGACTCAATCGAGTCGACACTCAACAACTCGGCGACTCGTTTCCGAATTCGCTCGCGTCCGGGAATGGAGTCGAAGAACCTGCGCGCGTACCGTGTCTGTCCGGCGATCCATTCGCGCGTGCGTTCGGAGTGTGAGTCTTCGAGCCAGCGGTACGGATCGGTTATCGCCAGCCCATGCCAGACGTCCGTGACCGGCTCGACAGGTGTATAGGGTGGATCTTCGAAAACGACGCTCATCTCATCTCTCATTTCGGCACGCGATAGCGCGAGGTGCGTGAACGTGGTTAGCATCGATCGAGCACGCGGTAGTGGACCTGCACGTTTGGTTTGTCGTTGACGACTTCGCCATTCACCTCCACCCACGCGTGGCCCCGAAACGGAATCTTTCGGCAGCCCATCACCATCTGCGCGGGCACGCCGGCCATACGTAATAAACAAGTCCCGACCGCCGAACGCTGCAAACAGAGCGCGTGTTTGGGGTAATAACGTCCCGCTCGGTCGACCGCGGCGATCACGGCGGCGATCTGTTCTGCGTTCGCGGATCTTTTCTTTGAGACAGGCCAGTTCCTCACCATGTCGTACAGTCGATGAAAGCCGCCGAACTTCATGAGGACGTCGGCCGCCGCGAGCGCGACAAATGCGAGGACGGGCGAAGCGGGAAGACTGTGCTGCACTACAGGAGCAACGGCCGTTTCAAACTGCGACGACATTTTCGTCTCTCCTTAATTGCTGGAATCGCTGCGTGCTGTCACTTGCAACAGATTCTTTCGGGCGAGCTCGTTGATGAAACTGTCGAGATCGTTTCTCAGTTCTTCCGAGGGAACTTTGTATTCGCGGTTAAGCGCGTCCACGACGCCGTCGAAGCTGGCGCCGCTTTCGAGCATGGTCCATATCTTGGCGCCGATTCCGTTCAGGCTAAAGACTCTGCCGGTTTGCAACTGTATGAGCACGCTTCCGTCCTCATCGCTCGGTGTAGTCCGCACCTCCGGATGGATGCTGAATTGAGCACTCATCGTCTTGCCTCTTTCAGAAGTGATCTATCTCGCTGGTGGCTTGCCGCAACCGGTCCTGCGAATTTAAGTTCAGTTGTTGGGGGTGCCGCGCACTCTACGCTTTTTCAGATACAGGATCGATGGAAACGTCTGTGCGTTCACGATCGAACGCAAAGCTTGTGTTTCGCGCGTGTTTATTGGGATTGTGAAACTCGAGCGCCTGCGAGCGGTAGACCTTGGTTGCTTCGGAATCAGCGCAAAACTTCATTTCGACGCTTTCTTAAACGTCAGCGACGTTTGCGTGTTGCCGCTTTCGGGCGCCGAATCGATGCACGGTGTTTTGTAACTGATAACACGGCCCACGATCTCAGCATCGCGCGGATAGTTGAAGCGACGAATACTTGCGGGTGAAGAGTGATGCGGAACGATGAGCAGTTGATTGCCCTGCACCTCGCACCAACCGCAGGCATATCCATCGCGCAACTCGATAAAGTAGATCGGCCGCTCGAATTCGTTGTGCCACGAGTTGCCCTGAAGCTTGTACTGCCTGGTGTCAATTTCAACCACGGACCCCGGCCGGATCATCGGATACATCGTGTAGTCGGACAGCCCGATTTGGCCGTAGAGCGTGTGTCGTTTATCACTTGCCGGTGGACCGACTGCTGCGTTGTCGTGCCCGTTCGGATGCAAAAGCGTGAGGTGAGGATTCGCAATGAATGCGTATTTTTCGGTCTCGTTTATATCGAGGTTGTAGACCAGTAAAAAGTCTCGAATGCTGACGCGATAGATCGCGCACAAGCTGAAGACGGTCCAGATGTTGGGCGCGGAGACACCGTTTTCCAGTTGCGCAAGCCAACTGTTCGAGACGAAGTAGTTCGTGTCGCCCTTCGCGTCAGCAATTCGGCGGCTCGCCTTTTCGACCTCGCGAACAGTCACATTGCATTTGTTTCGAAGGGCCTTGAGCTTATTACTCGCACGCATAATAAACCCGACTTCAGGTTGACTATTTGGGCGAGTTCCGATTTTTACCGCTGCCGCAGGGCTACTGTGAGTTCATTGGGAGTTGTTGTC
This sequence comes from Pyrinomonadaceae bacterium, assembly GCA_035649995.1. Classification (GTDB taxonomy): domain Bacteria; phylum Acidobacteriota; class Blastocatellia; order Pyrinomonadales; family Pyrinomonadaceae; genus PSRF01. The sequence continues at coordinate 20,820 of DASRIM010000428.1, forward strand.
GAGGACCAGCACGTTACCACGTCGTCTGCTGACCGCCAACAATGAATTTTTTCGTGCGGAATCTCGGCAAAATACGGTTGCCGGTCTGAAGAGCAGCGAAAGATTTTAAACATTTCGTTGATCTGCGGCAGACGACGCCGACCTCGTCCGTTCCTTATCCCGGATAAATCATTCACTCCGGTACAGCACGCCTGTGACTTGCCCGACGATCTTCACCTGCTCACGCGAAAAAACTTCCCGAACATTTCCCGACAACGGATGAGGGACCAGGACGATCGATTCACCAGGCGCATACTCGAGGTAGACGCACGTTGGCCCACGCGGTGTAAGGACGTAGAACAACTGCCTTTCGTGGTAGCTCAGTTGTTCCGACGGTATTACCTCTCGCAACAGCTTGTTCACCAGCACGCGACTACCCGGAGGAGCAATCGGCGACGCATTGGTATCGTGTTCGCCGATCACTACGTATCCGAGATGCGGCGGGTAGAACGAGCTGAGATACTCTACGTCAACGGTTGTCCATTCCTTCAAAGCCCCTTCCAGAAATTGTGTGTTTTCGAGTTTGGCGTCGTCGCGGACGATCGGGACCTTCACTTGCCGGTTGCGCGTGACTGACTCAGCGCCCAACTCGTGCGTGCGCGCGCGGGCCATCTTCAGTTGTTCCGGCAACTGGCGCTCTGGTTGCAGACCCAGAGCGCCGGCGATTTCCTGGCGCGACAAGTTCAGGATGATTCTCAACGCATCGAGCTTGGCTGTCCCCGGTTGACGGATGCTTCCGGTGATGACGTTACCGAGAGTCGACTTGCCGATGCGCATGTCAGGATTGTTGTGAATCTGCACGAGCCGTTCGCTTTCAAAGACGATGTCCTTGTAACTCAAGCCGAGGAGCTTCATCGCCGACAACACGAGTTGTCCCAAAGGCGCGGCGGTTTGTTGGCGCGGCCGGCCACGTTTGGCTTGGCCCTTCTTCCTGGTTCCCGATACCGCAGGCCGGCGTAAAGCGTGCTCCAGCATCGACTGCAACTGCACCCGATCGATCGGTTTGTTGACGAGAATCACGATCGTTTGCGGCGATCTTGTCTTCAACTCGTCGAGTGCAGTTGCGCTCGCCGCGTCGGGCAGGTTCGAGTCGAGCAACGCGGCCGCTGGTCTGTCACGTTCGACGATCGTCAAAGTCTCGGCGAGAGTTGAAGCTTCGACGGCCCGATATCCGCAGGCGCGCACCGTTTCGACGAGCGTTGAACGAAAACTCGCATCGTCGGCGACCACAAGCACGTTGTGGCTCACGGAGGCCCGTTCGCGAGATTGGGTAATTATGCGCGACACTAATCTCCAATCTTCCGATGTAGCGTTTGGGAGGTTCGATGTGATGTAGTTCGCGTTACGCGAACATTATGCTGGGCTTAATCCAGACTCGAGGGCACGGTCCGCCGCACTAAGGACTTTATCCTTACACAGGGTTGCGAATTTTTTCGGGAGGTGATTTGCCGCGCCGCGAATCTTACACGATCTTCATTTGTTTGAGAATGGGTTTCTGCGGGAGTTTTGGCATTTTAGTTGCCGCTTTTCTCAACGAGTCAGAAAGTGATCTGGAACAGAACAGAAAGAGGACCGTATCATGCTCGACCAGGAAGTTGACGACAAAGGAACGGATCAGGCGCAGGCAAGGGAGATAATCAGAAACTTGCGCGATCGCGCGTTCGATGCTGACGACGACCAGCTCGCGGTCGCGCTCGGACGGACCGTTGAGCAGGTACAGGCAATACTTAACGGCACGGAGCCGGTTGATGATGATTTAGTGATGAAAGCTCGGGGGATTGCCTTACATCGTGGCGTCGAAGTCGAGTAGGTTGAGCAACCTACGCTCAAAACAGAACGATTCTCCGTGGTGGTTTGAAGGCGGTACCGAGGTCTGCTCGGTGTGCGGTCATGCGTACGCATATCAAACGGGCGGCTACTGTCTCGATTGCGACGGCGCCGTGTGTTCAGTATGCGTACAAATAGTGACGACGGATCTACTTTGCAGCGGCTGCGTCACGAGTCGAGAGTCAGAAAAGGAGTCGACCTGAAATGGCTGCGCGAGCCATTTGGAAAGGCCAGTTGAAGATTGGCGGCACGAAGATACCGGTGAAACTTTATTCAGCGGTGCAGGACCAAACCGTGCGCTTCCACATTCTCGACGACCGTCACAAGGCGCGGGTCAAGCAACATATGATCGATCCGGATTCGGGAGAGGAAGTCGCGTCGGAAGAGATCCAGAAAGGCTACGAGATCGAGCCCGGCAGATTCGTGATTCTGACCGAGGAAGACCTCGAGGCGTTGCAACCGCCGCCCTCGCGCGACATCGAGATCATCGAGTTTGTGGACCAGGACAAGATCAGCCAGCAGTGGTACGAACGGCCTTACTATCTCGGGCCCGATAACGGCACCGAAGATTACTTCGCGCTGGTGGAGGCGTTGAAGAACAAAGAGCGCGAAGGCATTGCGCAATGGGTGATGCGCAAGAAGTACTACGCCGGCGCGCTGCGTGCAGTCGACGACTACCTGTTTCTCTTCACGCTGCGAGATGCGAACGAAGTGATTCTTGCGAAGGACCTCGCCAAACCGACAGGCGCCGCGCCAACGCAGAAGGAGATCGCGATGGCGACCCAACTCGTCGAGATGCTTCAGGGAGAATTCAATCCGGCTGATTACAAAGACGAGTATCGCGAGCGCGTGATGGAGTTCATCGAACGCAAAGCGAAAGGACGCGCGCCGCGCTTGCAGCCCGTGAAGACCAAGCGACAAACGGCCGGTCTCGATACTGTGCTCGCGAAGAGCATCGCGGCATTGAAGAAGGAGAAACGCGCTGCCTAGCACCAGACGCAAAACACAGGAACCGGAAGAAGAGAACGCCGGCGGTAGACCATTCTGGTCGGGCACCTTGACGTTTGGTTTGGTGAGCGTGCCGGTGAGTCTCTTTCCGGCAGCGCGATCGAATCGCTCGTCACTCCGCATGTTAGGACCGGACGGCAAGCCTCTCGCGCGAAAGTATTACGCCGAGAAGACCGGTAAGGATCTCGACGCCGACGCGGTCGTGCGTGGTTACGAGGTCGACAAAAACAAGTACGTCGTCGTCACGGACGAAGAGCTGGAGCGATTGCAACCTGAAAAGACGCGCGACATCGATCTCAAGCAATTCGTTCCGGCAGACTCGATACCGCCGCTGTATTTCGAGCGCGGTTACTTCCTGACGCCCGCAGCCGGTTCACAGAAAGCATACAAACTACTCGCGGAAACGATGGACAAGAGCGGCCTCGCCGGCATCGCGACGTTCGTGATGCGCGGCAAGGAGTACCTCGTGGCGATCTTTTCCGACAACGGCATTCTCCGCGCAGAAACGATGCGCTTCGCGGCCGAGCTGCGATCGCCCTCGGATGTCGGTCTGCCGAAGAAGAAGGCGCCGCCGAAAGCAAAGGTCAGTAAATTCGAGAAGCTCATCACGGGTAAGTCCAAAAAACAATTCTCACCCACCAAGCTCGCCGACAAGCAGACGGACGAATTGCTGAAGCTGGTCAAGCAGAAGCAGAAGAAACGCGGCAATGTCGTGGAAGTCGACGTCGAAGCAGAGACCGATCACAAGGTCGTCGATCTGGTCCAGATCCTGAAGAAGAGCCTGGCTGGCAAAGCGAAGTAACGACTATCTGCTCGGTTCGATGTCCACTGCGATGTTGCGCCAGCGTCCCTGTTTGAACCGCACCACACTGAGAACGCAGCGCGTCGCGTGACCGGCGAGGATTGCGACCCAGATGTCGATCGGATCGAGTGTGCTCGTCTGTTGAATCAGGAAACAGAGGCCGAGCGGGACGGCGATTTGAGAAACGATCGAGATGTAGAGCGGGCTCCGCGTGTCTCCGGTTCCCTGAAGTCCGCCGGTGTAAGTCAGCGCGGCGGAGATGAAGAGACCCGAAATGCTGAGCACGCGAAGAAGTTGAACTCCGATCTCGACAACTACGGGATCGTCCATTCCGAAAATCGCCAGCAGTTGTCGCGGAAAGAAAAAGAAGAAGACGCCGACGAACGCTGCGCCCGCAAGTCCAAACCGCGCTGCGACATGCACCGCCGCATCCGCGCGATCCGAATGTCCGGCGCCGAGGTTCTGTCCCGCGACGGCCGCGGCTGCACCCATCAGGCCCACCGACGTCCACGTGATCAACGAGAACAGCTCCGTATACGCGACCGCGAACGCCGCCTGTGCCGCCGCGCTTTGCGCAAGCGATCCGATGAATGCCAGCATGAACACGCCGCCGATGTTCATCGCAATTCCCTGGATACCCGTCGGCAGGCCAAACTTGAAGATCGACTTGATGATGTTCCAGTCAGGTCCAAAGCCGTGACCGTCCGATCGCGGAATCGAAATGACCCACGCGCCGGTCCACAGTTTCACGAGTGCATACAACGCGACGAGCCCCGAAGCGATGCACGTGCCCATGGCCGCGCCTTTGGTCCCAAACGCCGGAATTGGTCCGAGGCCGCGGATCAGAAGAATGTTCAAGACGAGGTTCAGCACGGTCATACTGATGCCGAGCATCATTGGCGTGCGCGCGTCACCGGCGGAACGAAGCGCGCCACTGAGCATGAAGAACACCATCATGCCGAGACTGAAGACGAACATTATGCGCAGAAACGGCAATGCTTCGACTTTGACGTCAGGCGCGGCATTCACAAGGTTGAGCAGGGCAGGGGAAACGAAGTAACCGATCGGCGCCATGATTCCGAGCGAGATGAAGATCGCCGTCAGAAACGCCTGGTACACCGTGCGATTGACTTTTTCCTCGTCGCCCGCGCCGGCGAAACGCGCGACCAGCACGCTCATGCCGGTGAACAACGACGAGATGAACACGATCACCACGATGAAGATCTGCCAGCTCACTCCGATCGCGGCGTTGGCTTTGAAACCGACGAGATTTCCGACGAGCGCATGGTCCACCATGCCCTGCAAGCCGCCAATGACGTTCGTCAGCATCGACGGCCAGGCGATCTTCCAGACGGCCGGGCGCAACGGTCCCTCGACTATCGATCTGTCGTACCTGGATTTAATCGGTGGCTCCGAGTCGCTTGGCTAGTTTACGTACCCGTTGTAAGAGACGCGCGTTTCCTATCTTCTCCGCGTAAGACTCAAACTCCGGCGTTGGCCCACGCCAGCGCAGCTCGTCGACGTTCTCGAACAGCGGCGCGTCAATGCGCAGGGTCGCGAGATCTTTGAACAGCAGCGCGAGCACGCGGTTTTCCTTGTTCAACGCCTCCGGCGGGAAGTTTTCAATCGCTCCGCAGCGATTGATCAACTGCGCGGCAGTTTTTGGACCACAACCCGCGATTCCCGGAAAGCCGTCGGCGGAGTCGCCGACCAGCGCGAGGTAGTCGGGGATGAACTCGGGGTCGACGCCGAACTTGGCGCGAACACCTTCGGCATTGCGAATCACTCCGGAGCGGCGATCCACTTGTACCACACGATCATCTTCGACGCATTGAGACAGATCTTTGTCGGGCGTCCAGATGCAGACTTTCTCGACGCGTTCGTCCTGCGCCGCCAAATGAGCGGCGGACGCCAGCGCATCGTCAGCTTCCAGATCGATCATGGGCCACACTGTGACGCCCATCGCGAGCAGCGCCTCTTCGAGCGGAACAAACTGCGCGAGCAGCGCGCGCTCCATTCCGGCACTGGTTTTATATCCCGGCCACATATTGTTGCGAAACGATTCGATTACGTGATCCGTGGCAACGCCGACGTGGGTTCCGCCATCGTCGATCAACTGCGCCACGGTGGTGAGCACGCCGGACACAGCTCCGTAAGGAGGATCAGTTTTCTTGAAGCGCCGGATGCCGTAAAAGTGACGGAAAAGCTCGTACGTTCCGTCCAGTAAATGAACGATCATGCGGAAATGTTAGCACTACGGAAAAAATTTTTCTGGAAATGTCGATCCATGGTCGCGGCGTTCGATTATGCAGTAGAAAGGAGATAGTTCAATGAGAGTAATGGTCATTATCAAGGCTAACAAGGATTCGGAAGCAGGAGTCATGCCCAGTGAGAAGCTTCTCACCGATATGGGGAATTTCAACGAAGAGTTGGTGAAGGCAGGCGTCATGCTGGCGGGTGAGGGATTGCATCCGAGCTCGAAGGGCAAGCGGGTCAGGTTTTCCGCAGGCAAGCGAATCGTCACGGATGGTCCATTCGCCGAAACGAAAGAGCTAATCGCCGGGTTCTGGCTGTGGAAGGTGAACTCGATCGAGGAAGCGATCGAATGGGTGAAACGCATTCCGTTCGACGAGGACGACGCGAACAGCGACGCCGAGATCGAGATTCGTCCCGTGTTCGAGGCGGAAGACTTCGGCGCCGAGTTCACTCCGGAAGCACGCGCGCAGGAAGAGCGCCTGCGCGCCGAGCTCGAGAAGCAGAAGCAGTCATAATGCGTCTAATTCGCGGCTCAGATCCGTCTAAATCAGCGGTTCAAAAACTGAGTCGCACCTGGACCTGGATGCGGCGGTTGCCGGCCGCCGCACTACCGCTTGGACCAAAACCAAAACTTCCGGAAGTTGAAAACGATTCGCCGAAACGCGGCGAGCTCAAGTTGCCGATCGGATTAGCAAGATTAGTGTTATTCAGCAGGTTCTGAATGTTGACAGAGAGCGTTAGCGTGTAACGTTTTTCCGCGGAAGCGTTGTTGGCTGGAGCAGCGGCATTCGCAGGTCTTGCTGTTCCGCCCGACGCTGTTGCCGCTGTTCCCGCCGCCGGAGCCGCCGCCGCTGGAACGTCGCCAAACGCAAACGATCGATTGATTCCAAGGTTCACGGTGAAGAAGCTCGGCCCCAGGCCGTAGTTTCGCGGAATCAGTTCCTGACCCGGCGCGGGCGCCAGATCGAAATCTCCGAACGCGGTGCGCCTTAGATTTGCAGGATCCGTTTGCGACGTCGCGAATGCCGGTCTTTCCGTGAACAACCCATCGCCGTTGGTATCGCGTCCGGTGACGATGTTGAATGGCCGTCCCGTCGAATAGACGATGAACGGATTCAGGTTCACCTTCAGTTTCGGCAACACGAGCGAGCCGCCGACGAAGAAGTTGCCACTCGGAATAAACGCCACGCGGGAGTACTCGCTGGTCAAGTCGTAAGTATCAGACGGGAAGCAACTCCCAATCGATCCGAAGATACAATCGGTGTCCGTCTTGCCTTTGCCGGTGCCGAAGTTTGCAAACAGTGAAAAGCCCTTGCTCATCTGCCGCCGCAGCCCGCCAAAGAACCGGTAGTCGTTAAACTTCGCGCTCGACTCGTAGTAGTAAACGTCGCCAATGTTGCCGAGTGGTCTAACGCTGTCGTTCGGATTCCCGGGATCGTAGGTGCCCGGCAGCGGCGCGTTGGTGTTGCGCACGCGCAGCAGGTGCTTGCCGCGGTAGTTGAAGAAGACGGCGAAAAAGGTGAACTTCGAGGGCAGTTGTCGTTCAAAATTGACCGCCGTCATTACGAACGTCGGCGCCTGAAAGTCGTCTGCTATGCGCCGCACGATCTGGGGTGCCGCAAACGCGGTGAGCGATTCAACAGTCGGCACGTTCGTCACGCCGTTCAGCGAGAACGTCGACGTATCGAGCACCGTCGGATCGAAGACGCGGAAGTCGAGTTGGTTTTCGCCGTCGAAGCGGTTCGCCAGCAGCGTCGCTCTCTCGCCGAAGCGATCGTAGAAGACGCCGATGCCGCCACGAATGACCATCTTCGGCGAAGAGCTCGAAGGCCCTCCTGGACCACCGCCGACGCTCGTACCGCCGGGCGCCCACGCGAAGAACAGCCGCGGAGCGAAGTTGTAATTGCTGCTGATGTTCGTCTGGCGTTCGTAGCGCAGTCCCGCGGTGAACGTCAGGTTTGGCCGAATGCGCCATTCGTCCTGGATGAACAAGCCCATGTCCGTTTGGGTCACCGACGCCTCGGGATTGCCGCCTGCGATCGAAAACTGGGTGGCGCCGCCGCCGAGTAGCCGCATGTTGGGGTTGCCTTGAAACAACAGCGTGCGGCGATAACGTTCGAGACTCGTGATCGGAATCAGAATCGGATCGCCGTTTCCGTTAAGCACGATCTGATTGTTCGCGTCGAGCAGCGGCGCGTCGCCGCCGGAGAAGGTGAACGTGCCGCCGAAGTTCTGTGGCGCGAAGTCGGTGATCTTTACACCGCGCAAGCGCGCGCCGAAACGCAGTATGTGAGGGCCCTTGGTCCACGTCGAGTAGTTCTGCAACTCCCAACGATCTTCGTTGTTGTGCGCCAGCCCGACCTGCGAGCCGCCGGCAATGAAGGCATCCTGCACGACGATCGTCGGGATGACGTTGTTGCCGTTCTGTTCGCCGCGAGTTCGGATGTACTGAAAGCGCGTTTCGTTCATCATCGCGGGACTGAGGATCGCTGTCTCCGTCACCTGTAATGTTTGTGTCGTGTTCGACCGGCTGAAGGCGCGCTCCGGCAATGAAAAATCTGATGCGCCGACGTTGTCTGCTTTCGTGTTCGAATACGAGTAGCGGACGACAAGCGTGTTTGCCTGGTTGAGTTGATAGTCGAATCGCGGGCTGAACGAGAAGAAGCGGTTCGGTACCAGCAAAGCGACGTTGAAAGGCGACGGGATCAGGTTCGAGTTGAGGACCTGCGCGTTGATGATCGCGTTGTCGTCGGTGACGCGCCGCTGAACGTCGACAAAGAACGACGACTTGCCCTTCGTTATTGGTCCACTGACGCTGCCGCCGTAGTAACGGACCTGAAACGGCGCGCGTCTCGGCGCGAAAGGATTGCGCGAGTTCAGGCTCTCATCGCTGAAATTGAAGAAGCTGCTGGCGCGCAGCTTGTCGGCGCCGGGCTTGGTGAAGATCTCGATCTGACCGAAGCCGATGTTGTTGTTCTCGGCGTTGAACGGGTTCTGGTTGATACGTACTTCGCGGATCGATTCCTTCGGCGGCATGCGCCCGCCGGTGAAGCCGTCGATGAAGATCTGTCCGCCGCTTGGGCCGGTGGAAGGGCCGGCCATCGCCTGTACGGCGGACGCGAGCGCTTCGGGATCGTCCGGCAGCACGTCGAGCTCCTGTCCTTTTAAGACGACGGCGTCGGCGTTGCTTTTCGGATCCGTATCGAGGCCCTGTTCTTCGGTGACCGTGATCACCTGTTTCTCGAGCGTCACGATCAAACGCACGTCGTGCGTCGTGCGGGGACCGGCGGCGATGGTCAAGTCGGTTTTTACGTACGGACTAAAACCGGGCGCCGCGACACTCAACGTGTATGGGCCAGGCACGAGAGAGTTGATCGTGTAGACGCCCTCGGCGTTTGTGACCGCAGTTTTCTGCGATCCATCCGCCGCCGTGAGCGTGACCGTCGCGCCGACGACGAGCGCGCCGAGCTCATCCGTCACTTGCCCGCGCAACGAGCCAGTTTGTTGTTGCGCCGCGATCGTCAGAGACAGTAGCAATATGCAGAGAATTATCTTCATGATGTGTGTTCTCATGGTCCACCGAGGCTCATAGCGCCGAGTGACACGGCGCGGTTTCCTTGCGCGCTTTGCAGTAGCGCGCCTACTCCGCTGACGATTGCAATCGCGGTTATTCGTGATGGATCCGCGGCCTTCGTGCTCGAAACGATGATCGAGTCGCCCGGTTTCAGTTCCTGTAGCGTGAACGCGGGAAGACGCTCGAACATCTCCTGCAACTCGGCACTGGTTTTTGCGGTCGTGCTTTCGAGTTTCCGCAACGACGAATCTTTCGAGACGACCACGGTCACGGCCTGCTTGCTCTGAAGATCGTTGATCTTGATCTCCTGCTTCTCGATGTTGACCTCGGCGATCGTTCCGCCGATGGTTTGAAACGAGCCGGCGACGATCTCCTCCGCCGTGAAACGACTACCGTCGGCGCTTTTCGTGCCGAGCGCGCGAAGCTGGTCGCCGACTTTCAGTTCCGCGAACGTGCTTGGCTTCGCGTCGCTGAAACGCACCGAATCGGGCGCGTAGCGTCGAAAATGCGTCTGCGCATTCGCGGCGATGATTACAGGCTTCGGTCCTTGCGACGTACGCGAGTCGATCGAGATCTCGTTGTTTGCTGCGTTAAGACTGCTGACTGTGCCCGCGATGCCGCGCTTCGTCCATTCATCGCGCTCGCGTTCGCGTTTCTGCGCGATGTCCGCTTTGCTCATCACGTAAAACTCGAGCGCCGGCATGCTCTTCCGATCTTCCGACATCCTGCCGCGCGCAAAGACGCTGTCGCCCACGCCGAAATCGGCGGGCGTAATGGGGATGAATTTGTCTTTGGTCTTTTCTCCCGGCGGGATGCGCATGAACGTCGTGCGGTCGCTCAGCGTGACCGTCACCTCGCTTCCGGCGGCGGTCTTGACGATTACCTGGCGTGTATCCGGTTTTAGATCAGTGACGACGCCCGTCACGCTCAGTGAGGTGATCGCGGGATCGGAACTTGGGGCGGTTGTTTGTGCCGCCACAACAGACGCGCTTGCGAGCAGAGCAAGCAGGCACAGCACACCTATGCTGCCAAACTTTCTCATGATTACCCTTTAGTTGTATGCGATTTATCGGCAACTGATTCCGCTCAAATCAGTCCGTTAGACGCTCAACGGAATAAACACTCCCGCTTTCATCTTTGTGACAGGAAAATTTTTGGTGAGGAACGAGCTTTCGTTTGAGTATCGAAAACCGTGGATCTACTTGCCGAAGCTGTACAGCGCGCCGCGAGTGCGGATGTAAATGCGCCCGTCGGCGATGGCGGGTGTCGCGTAACACTCGTCGTCCAACTCGTTCACCGTCATTACTTCCCACTCACCGGTTGCTTTCACGACGGATACTTGTCCGCCCTGGCCGATCAGAAACACCTTGTCATCGGCGGCGACTGGTGAAGAGAAGTACTTGTCGATCGCGCCGTGCAGCCGTCCCTGCTTCAGCACGTTGCCGGTTGCGGGATCGAACGAGATCAGGATGCCGCTGTCGTTGATCATGTAGAGCACGCCTTTGTAGAGCAGCGTGGAAGGAACCTGCGGGACCGGTTTTTGATAACGCCAACGAATCGCGGTCGCGGTTTGATCGCCCTGGCCGCCCATCTTGATCGCCAGCAGGCCATTCTCGGAAGCCATCATCGCGCGAAACACTTCCCAATCCTTTTGGTCCAACTTCTCGTTGCGGTCCATGTCGAAAGCTTCAAACGCGGCTTTCAGCATTCTGTCCATCGGGTCAGGGCCGCCGGCCGCTTCTGCTTTCGCGATCAGGCGATCGTTGTCTTTGTCGTAACGTGCGAGCCCTTCGTCCCACGAGACAGTCTTCACTTGTGCGCCGGGTTGATTTTGAGGGAAGCCCCAGCCGTTGATGTAGAGATACTCGTCGTCGTGACTGGCGATCGACTTCATCTCGCACGCAAGACCACGAACCCACCAAACACGTTTTCCGTCCTCCACCGAGTACGCCGACAACTGGAACGACTCAGGAACGACGATCTGCTTTGGACCATTCTTCGGTTGATAAACGATCGGCGTCGAGTAGCCCGAGATAACGATTGGACGTTCAACTTTCCAGCGAACTTTACCCGTGTCTTTATCGACGGCGATCAGGTACGAGCTCGGCGAGTCTTGATCGACGGGAAGAATCACTTTGTTGTCGACCAGTATCGGCGACGCGCCGAAACCGTAGAACATGTTGAAAGGACCGAGCGGCAGTTTCCAGCGTTCCTTGCCGTTCCGATCGTAGGAAAGCATTCCGAAGTCCTGGAAGAAGACGTAAACGTTCGTGCCGTCGGTCACGGGGCTCGGCGACGCCGGTCCATTAACATTCTGCAAACGCCCGGCGTGCGCGCGCGGCGCTTCGCGTTGCCAGAGAATCTTTCCCGTCTGCCGGTCGAGACAGATCACGAACAGTTTGTCTTTCGTGTGCGCGGTGACGAAGATCCGATCGCGCGTCAACACGGGCGACGAATGGCCCGGAGGCAACTCAGTCTTCCAGACGACGTTCTTCGTGGGGCCGAAGGTTTCGGGAACACCTTTACTCGTCGATACGCCGCTGCCGTTAGGCCCGCGAAACTGTGTCCAGTCTTCGGCGAGGGCGATCGTAATTGAGAAGGAAATGGCTATTAGAGCAACCAGGGTCGTAAATAGGTTCTTCATGCCGCACAGCTTACACCCACCTTGGGTAATCAACGCAATACGAGTAATCTTTGCAGCATGAAAATCTTTCCTCTCCTACTGGTGCTGTTTGCCGGCAGCGTCGCCGGCGTGGGCCAACAGCAGAGTGCGCCGTTGATGCAGAAAGGCCGTCAGATTTTATTCGACTTCCGGAAAGATCGCGCCGCCAGTCCCGCGAAGATCACCCCCGCGAACGAGCGCATGGTGCTGTCGAGAGTCTTTCGCAGGTATATGACCGACCCGGACAAATGCAATCGTGACTTCAACGCGAGCAGCGAAGACTATCTCGCCGCCGCGCGCGCCGCGGGACAGATCGTGCCGTCAATTACCGACATGGCGAGCGGGAGTTTCACCGCGCCCGGACAGACGCAAACGGCTTACGTCATCTGGGTCGGTGAGTGCAACGCTTCACACGCTGAAAATTTCGGCAGCAAACGAGTCGCCATCTTCTCCGGCCAACAACTGATCGCCAACGTAGACGTCGACTTCCACAACAGCATCGTTCGCAAAACAGACCTGAACAGCGACGGCATCGACGAGTTATTAATGACCACCGGCGATATGGCCCAGGGAACAGTCATCGAAATGGCGTCGTTGATCGAGTTTCGAGACGGACGCGTGCACGTGATCGAGGACTTCGGGACCGTGATTGAAGACTCGTGCGGGTCGGGAACGCCCGGCAGCTCGTCGAAAGCATCGGTCCTTTCGATTTCCGATATCGAGCCCGGCAAGATGCCGAAGCTGAGGATCGATAACTACGTCGCGAGCTGCCGTAACACTAAGCGTTGGCGGTTCTTATCGACGGGGAAGATGCAATAGTAAGCGCGCCTATCCTCGCGCCGCTTCTTCCAACCGTGCGATGTCCAGCTTCTGCATTGTCATCATGGCTTTCATGACGCGGTCCACCTTCTGCGGGTCAGAGTCTTGAATGAGCTCCAACAACACAACGGGCGTGACCTGCCACGACAAGCCGAATTTATCTTTGACCCAGCCGCAGTCGACCTTCTGGCCGCCTTCCGAGAGTTTCTCCCAGAAGTAATCGACTTCTTCCTGCGTCTCGCAATTCACGACGAGTGAAATCGCTTCCGTGAATTTGAATTGCGGGCCGCCGTTGAGTGCGGCGAACTTCTGGCCGTCGAGCTCGAAGTCGATCGTCATCACGCTGCCTTTTGGACCGGGTCCGGCGTCGCCGTAGCGCGTGGTGTTCAAGATTTTCGAGTTCTTGAAGACGGAGGTGTAGAAGTTTATCGCTTCCTCGGCATTGTTGTTGAACCATAGGAAGGTGGTTATTTTTTGATTACGCGGCTCAGTTTGCGCGTTCATTGACGTACTGGTCTGTGGATTAGTAGCTGCCATATTTACCCCTTTCATGGAATGGTCGAATAAGCGAGTCAGGGATCGACAGCGTACGGAATTTTTTTGTGGAAAGTTTGTCGTGAGCTAAATCAACCTGGATGACACGCAGATCGATGCGTGGACTGAGCCAGATTCTGAACAATTTGTAACGTGAATATTGGTTGACCGAACTCGATTACGGGTTGTTTTCATGACAGAATGCGCTTCAGATCTGATTTTTCGGGGGTGAACAAGGAATGGCGAAACTCTTGCAAGAGTACTTGACTGCGGTGGTCGGTCCTGACGGCACGGAATACGTCGTGCGCAGCTACGGGGCCGAAAGAATAGATGGTACCTGGACCGGCTGGATCGAGTTTCACCCGACGGACATTGACAAGCCGGTATTGCAAACCGAACAGGAGACGTCCCAGCCGAATGAAATGAGTGTCGAATACTGGGCGACAGGATTGGAGCCCATCTATTTCGAAGGCGCCTTCGAGCGCGCGCGCCCCAAAATATGAAGATTCTTCGGGTTCTGTTGTTTGTATCGCTGTTCTTCGCAACGCAAACCGCATCAGCGCAACAGAAGCCCACGGCGCGCTCGCGCGTCGTAATCGCGGCGAGCACCGTCCTCGACGGTAAAGGACGCGTCCTGCGCAACACTCGCGTCGTCATCGAGGGATCGAAGATTGTCCGTATCGATCCGAACGCTGGACCAGTCGATTACGATCTCCGCGGCATGACTGTCTTACCGGGTTGGATCGACGCGCACGTACACATCACGTGGAGCTTTGGTCCTGACGGAAAAAACGCGGGCGGCGGCAACACTACGCAATTCGCCGCTTACACCGCCGCCGCGAATGCCTGGGCCACGCTCGTGGCGGGCTTCACGACCGTGCAAAGCGTAGGCTCGCCGCTTGACCTCACGCTGCGAGAGGCGATCGCCAAAGGTCAACTGCCTGGACCACGCATCCTGACTTCCGCTGAGCCGTTGATCGGCCGCGGAGAGCAGACCGGCACCCCTGACGAGATTCGCGCGTTTGTCCGAAAGCAGAAGGAAGCGGGCGCTGACGTGATCAAGATCTTTGCCGCCAGCAGCATCACGCGCCCCGACACGTTGCTCTCGCAGGAACAACTCAACGCCGCCTGCGACGAAGCGAAGACGCAGGGAATGCGCGCGCTGGTACACGCTTACAAAGACGCCGTGCGAATGGCGAGTCTCGCCGGTTGCACGCAGATCGAGCATGGCCCGCTTGCTACTGACGACGATCTGAAGGTGCTGGCGAAGAACGGAACCTGGCTCGATCCGCAGGCCGGACTTGTCTACGAGAACTATCTACTGAACGAGGAAAAGTTCATCGGCTCGCCCGGCTTTCCCGCTTCCTCTGAAGGGTTTTCAGAGAGGTTGCGGAAATTTATCTCGACGTCGCGCGAGTTCATGCGGCAGGCCGATAAGGTCCCCGGTCTAAGAATCGTTTTTGGATCGGACGCTCTGGCGGGCTCGCACGGCCGCAACGCGGAAGAGTTGATCGATCGCGTGCGCGATGCCGGCGTCGATCCGATGAAGGCGCTCGTCTCGGCTAATTCGTTGGGCGCGGAAGCGATGGGACTGGCCAACCAGATCGGCTCGATCGCGCCCGGTTTAGCGGCCGACATCATCGCCGTCGACGGCGATCCGTTAAAGGACATCACCGCTGTTCGCCGCGTGGTGTTTGTCATGAAGGGAGGCATTGTTTACAAAAATACAGCTCGTGCAACGCTGAAGTAAAAGATAACTAAGCTTGCGCTGACGAACACGTATTGCGAATAATGGCAGGCCATGGAGTCAAATCGATCCGAAAAAGGACATTCCTGTGGCTGCTCGTGTGTCGTTCACCAGAAGCTTAGCTGTTCTGCTGCTTTTCTCGACTTTCCCATTCATTGGCCCATTCACCACCGCGAACCTGAAAGCCCAGCAGTCAAGTCCACCGTTATTGACTTATAACGAGCTGGTCGAGCTCTACGAAAACGCTGAACCTCCCGCGCCGCTCGCAAACAAGCTGACGCGTTTACTGACGACGCCGTTCGTCAACAACTCGTTCGGCGTTCGTGCGGCAACGCCAGTCGAGGGCAAAAATAATTTCGTGAGAGTCGCGACGTGGAACATCGAGCGCGGGCTCGAGTTTGAAGCAGTGAGGGCGGCGTTGACGAACGATCAACGGTTCTTTCGCCGCTTGCCGGCTGCGGAGCGTTCGTCACGCTTCAACCTGGGCCATATCAACGAACAAGCACGGGCACTGAGCCGCGCCGACGTCATCGTGCTGAACGAAGTCGACTGGGGACTGAAGCGCACCAACTATCGCAACGTCGCGCGCGAGCTCGCGAACGCGTTGCGAATGAATTACGCGTTCGCCGTGGAGTTCGTCGAAGTCGATCCGTTCAACCTCGGCATCGAAACGCTCGAGGGCGAAACTAGCACTGACAAACCAGAGATGCTGCGGAATCTCGTGGTCGACAAAACGCGCACGCTTGGTCTGCACGGCACGGCGATCCTGAGCCGATTTCCTTTGAAGAACGTGCGGATCGTTCGTTTCGTCAACCAGGGCCACGATTGGTATACGGACGAGAAGAACGGCGTCTCGAAGCTGGAAAAAGGGAAACGCAAAGGCGCTGGGCTGGTGTTTGGCGAAAAGATCGTGCGCGAGGTGCGGCGCGGCGGCCGCATGATGCTGTTGGCCGACGTCAATGACGCGACTATCCCCGGCGGTGAATTAACTATTGCCGCAACTCACCTCGAAGCAAAGTCGAAACCGAGCGAACGGCTGAAGCAACTGGAAGAGGCGCTGAAGGAGATTCAGCGGATCGATCATCCCGTCGTCTTTGCGGGCGATATGAACACTTCGGGCAGCGATTCCACGCCGACGTCGTTTGAGCGCGAAGTGAAAAAGCGGCTCGGCAGCACCAAATTCTGGGCCACGCAGGGAATCAAGTACGCCACCGGCGTCGGTCTGCTTTACGACATCACCGTCGGACTGGTGAAGATGCAGCGCGTGAAGAATGATCCGACGGTGAAGAGCGTCAAGTTCGTCTCTGAAAACCCTGAAGAGAAGTTCTTCGATACGTTGAAAGACTTTCGCTTTGCTGACGGCGGCGCTTTTGACTTCCGTGGTTCGAAGGCGCACTCGATCGGCGCGAGCGGTGAAACGCTTTCAGACTCCAACGAGCGCGCCAAGAAGGGGTTCGTCAGTACGCTCGAGTTGAAAGGAAAGATCACGGTCGAGTTGAAACTCGATTGGATCTTCGTCAAGCCGATTGGACTGACGGATCCGAACGATCGCGATCAGCCTTTTCGCTTCGCGCCGCAGTTTGGCCGGACGTTGAAGGGTTTGAACTACAGTTTGAAGGATCGAATCTCGGATCACAATCCGCTGATCGTCGATCTACCCTCGCAGACGAAATCTAATGCCCGCGCGAATTAGAATTGGTGGTCCAATCGTGGTTACGGGCGTGCGTCCGGTCAGGTAACGCTGATTGAGAAGGTTCTCGGCGGCGACGAACAGATCGAAGTTGCGCGTCAGCGCGCGTGAGGCGAAGGCGTCGATCGTGAAGTAGCGGCCCAACGAGAAGCGGTTCTGATCGTCGTCAAACTGTTCGCCGCCGGCGCGCGCTTGCACGCCAAGCGTGATCCACGATGGATTGGTGTAACGCGCCTGGAATGTCGCCTGATGTTTTGGCACCTGCGGGATGCGCAGACCTTCAAGCGCCGTGTTCGCCGGAAATTCAAGCACGGTCGCATCCGCTAATAGATATCCGCCGCTCAACGTCCAGCTCCGGCTCAAACGCGCTTCCGTTTCGAACTCGATGCCGCGAGAACGCGTCCGCCCGAGATTTTGCCGCTGACGCGTGATGAGAGCGGGTGTGATGTTGAGCGTGACGTTGGCGATGGGCCGCGCGATCTCCGTCCAGAAGACAGTCACTCGCGAGTCGAGGCGCTGATTGAAGAGATAGAACCTGGCGCCTGCTTCACCGCCGGTCTGACGTTCTGCGCGCAGGTTTTCGTTGGCCAGCGTGATCACGTCGCCGACGCGAAAGGCTCTGTATAATTCGTTAAGCGTAGCGGGACGAAACGCGCGCGTGAACAACGCTGTGAACGACACGCGATCCGAAGGCGAGTACATGACGGACACTTGCGGGCTGAACGCAGTCTCACGCTGGTCTCGGTCGACACGTGCGCCGGCTGTCACCAAAAACCGCGAATTGACTCGGAAGAAATCTCCACCGAACACACCGATCGTTCGCTCTCGTCCTCCCACGCCTGTAAGGACCGGGCTCCGGTTTTGCACGAACACCAGTTCGTCGCTTGCGCCGCGCACCTTGCGCGCTTCGACACCGGCCACGAAAGTATGACTCGCACCAACAACACGTGACCACTGGAACGTCGCGCCCACCGCTTGTGAAGGAACACGCTGCACGCGCGTCAACGTCTCGCTGTTTCGATCCGCGGCGACGGCCGTAAAGTTCTGATCGAAAACTTGCGTTCCGCCGTATACGCGAAAAGCAAGATTCCCAAAATCCGTGGTTCCCAGGTTTCCGCCGGCGCTCAACTGCCGCAGATGGGTGCGGTTGGTCTGTAACGGCGTGCCGTTCGTCCGCGACTCGCCGAAGATCTCGCCGCGCACAAACACATTGCTCTCGTCGCCAAGCTGCCGTTCCAGTTTCAGGCTCGCAGCGGAATACCGCGACCCAGCGGGAGTGTCTATCGAACCGCGCTCGTCTTCATCTACGATCACGTAGCCGTCCGTCTTCGAGATCTCAGCCGCGATACTCGCGGTCCACTTCCCGCGACTCACGCTGCCGAAGAACGATCCGCTCGGCGTCTCTTGATTGCCGTACGACACTTCCGCCGACGCAAACGGCGAATCAGGCGCGCGGCTGATGACGTTGACGACGCCGCTGAGCGCGCTCGCGCCGTAAAGATACGAGGCGCCGCCACGCAGTACTTCAACCTGGCCCACCGACTCGCGCGGCACGCGTCCCCAGTAGATCCAACCGCCAAAAGGATCGTTCAACGGAATCCCGTCTACCAGCACGAGCGCGCGGCTCGCACCGCTGGCGCCGGTGCCGCGCAACGAAACGCCCTGCGTGGTCGGGTTCGCGGTGCGGCTTCCGGCACGGCGAAACAACTGAAAGCCGGTGACCTGCCTGAGCGCATCGTCGAGCCGGAGCGCGCCTGTCCTTTCGAGCTCGTCGGCGGAAACGACGGCGACGCTGGCGGACGTCTCGCCGAGTCGCGTGCTGGTCCGCGCGGGCGTCACTACTACCGTCTCCTTCAGCGGCAGCGGCGTCAGAACGACGCGCAACGGCTCGCCGCCGGCAGTCCACTCCTGCTCGGCTTCGGCGAATCCCGAAGCACGCACTTTCAGCACGCCGCGATTAGTTTTTAAATCTGAAAAAGTAAACTCGCCGGTTGGTCCAGTCGTGGTTTGTGCAAGCAGCGTGGGGCTCGCGTAGAGAAACACTTGCGCGGCGGCGATCGACGCGCCGTTTTGGTCGACGACGACTCCGCTGAGTCGAAAGCCATCCTGGATCGCAGAGCCTGCCGAAGCAGCCGCGATGATGACGGCAAACACACACAGAAGAGTTCTGATTGATGCGCGCACGGGTTCAGAATTCGACGATAGCCACGCCCCACGGTCCTTCGCCGGCGCGTACCGTCGCCACAACGGAATTGGTCTCCGTGTCGATGACTGAAACGTCGTTCGAGATGCCATTCGCCGCATACAGTTTCTTACCGTCGCGCGTGAGTCCTAAACCCCACACACGAGTACCGACGGGAATTGTAGCGAGCACCGCGTCAGTGCGTACATCGATGACGGAGATATTGTTGGCCCTTCCATTAGCGACGTAGATCTTCGCGCCGTCGTTCGACACGACGACGCCCATCGCCGCTCGAAAAGGTCCATGCGACCTTCAGGTTCTTTGCGTTGGCGGGATTTATTTCCGACAGGTTGCTGAACCTGGTGCTGGCGTAGTTCTTCGCCGGCATTTGCCATTGACCATCGTCGTCCTCGATCTTGTAAGAGTAAGCTGGTGGAGTGAAAGATTGGCGACTGGTTGCTGATTGTTGTTGAGATGTTGGCTGCGAGCAGGTAAGAATTGATACCTGCAGCGCGCCGACGGACAATAGTCGCAGGGCCTGAGCATTCATCGTTTGTACCTGATGAAATGATCGACGTGGATAAGGGTCTGTACGTTTTGGATCATTGCGAACTAATCTCAAGAAACAGGAAGGTCTGTATGGGGTTTGAAAAAAGAACTTATTGGGCGGTGGTTGCGGTCGTGGGTGCTGCGGTTTGGGTGTCGGCGAGTGTTGGATCCGCCGATGCGGTGCAGGACGTGAATAGTTTGGACCGACGAATCAGCATGCTCGAACAGCGGTTCTATTCGCTCGACGCGAGTATGAACCGGTTGCAGCAACTGGTTGCGTCGCAACGATCGCCGGCGCCGGTGTCGGATCCGCGCGATCGTGAGATCAATCAGATTACGGAGGAGATTCAGCGGTTGCAGTTGCGGCTGGTCGAGCTTCAGTGTGGGTTGGTGAAACTCGACGAAAGGACCGCGACGCGCAGAAGCGGCGAACCGAGGTCCACCGATCCATGCCGCGCAAATCCCGACACACCGCTGCGCCTTTCGTCGCGCCCGTAGGTGATCCGTGGTTAACGCGTGATTGAGCCGAATAGCGAGACGGCTCGGGCGGTGTTTGTTTCAAAGCTCTTTTGCGCGGCGTGGCGGGCCGCTCGCGAGGCGGCTGCGTAGGTTTCGGTGTTTGTTAGAAGCGTAGTGAGTTGTTCGAGCCAGGGCTGGAGTTCTTGATCCGAAGGCGATGCTTTAAAGTCGCGTGTCAGACGTTCGGGGAGATCGAACATGAAGCCGGCACCGTTGAGTGCCTCGGCAGCGCCGCCGCGACGGCTGGCGAGAACTGGCACGCCAAACCCCTGGGCCTCCACGATCGTACGTCCGAAACCCTCTTCCCAATACGACGGGTGCAACAGCACCGATGTCATCTGATAAATCCGTGTGAGATCGACTGTGTTCGCCTCGAACGTGACGTTCGGCAAGTCGACGTCGATCCCGTTCTGTTGCAAACGCGCTTTCGTCCAACGTCCTTCGACGATCAGGAACCGCGCATCGGGCAGAATGTCGATCGCGCGCTTCGCGAGCGCGGTGAAAACTGTCACGCCCTTTTCCGGCGAGGGATTCACCATCGTGACGAAACCGCCGCGCTGCCGCGGTTCGATTGCAGAAGGGATCGGCACAATCGGCCGCAACGGCTGACAATCGATGCCGTACTTTTCCGAATAGTACTTCGCAAGAAACAACGACGGCGCGAACACGTGCCGGACGCGCTTCAGCGGCGCCGGATCGTCGAGCGGCTTAGCCGTTGCGAGATACGCCGCCACCGGAACCCCGAAACGCTCACCAACGTGGGCGATCCGGTCCATCGGCTGAACTCGCATCGAAGCGAGCAACAAATCCGGTTTGGTTTTGCCGATGATCACAGGCAGAATTGCCGCGAGCGCGAGCTCCTGCAACGCGAGCTGCGACGCCATTTGCTCGTCGAGCGTGAACGTTTGCACTTTCACGCCGTTCAGATCGAACGACAAAACGCGAAAGCCTTCGACGTTACTCGTTCTGCCGCGGGTGATGTTGTGACGTGCCAACTGCTGCGACACGTCGACGGCGCATCCGAAGTCCTCCGGCGCCGGTGAAAACGTGCCCGTCAGCGCGCGACACTCGAATCCGTGACTCGACAACGTCGCGAGCAACATTCTCATGGAGATCGCGGCGCCGTTGGTTGAGTCCAACAACGAGTACGGCGATACAAACAGAACCTTCTTCGTCATTCTCACCACTTTATGCGTAACCGCGACGCAATCATCCAATTCAACAACAGCGACGATTCGCCGCTGCGAGCGACGGGATTGCCGATCGCGCCTGCGACTCAGATCGTCAACGAGATAATGCAGTGCCGGCGACTGTTCGTGCCGCGCTCCGAACGATACTCACAACATTGGTCCAGCGTCGACATGATTCTCGATTCGCAGTGGACGCCCGAGGCGAGGCGCTGTCCGGCCTTTGTCGCGTGGGTCGAGCAATGCGTTCCCTGGCTGCCCAACCGCGCATACATCGCCAGACTTCAGCCGCGCGGCGTGATCGAGTGGCATTCGGATTATCCGGAGGAAGAGGGATTCTCGAAAGGTTTTATCCTGGGGCTGAAGTGCCCCGAGGGAAGCTACATTCAGTTTGCCGATCTCGGTAAATACCGCTACGCGGACGGCGAGAGTTATCACGCCAGACTCGGCATCGCGCATCGCGTCGTCAACCCCACAAACGCACACCGCTTCACGGCCTTCATCGGCAGCAGCCGCGACGTCTAGCAACTGACGGCGGTGAGCGTGGAATTATTTGGAATTTCCGGTCCGATGAACGGGTTGCGCCGCGTTTCCCAACCAAAACCCTCTTCGAGATCCGGCACGGAGTATTCGAGCGGACGGTGGCGCTTGTCGATGCTGCTAAGCGTCAGACACAACTGAAGCGGCCGGATTCGCTCGTCAACCCGCTGGAGATCGTCCGGCGTGATCTGCCGCACTGAATAGAACCACTGCGGCGAGCGATAGAAACCCGGTGTGTCGGCCATCTCGATCGAAACTCGATCCTCCTTTTCCAACTGGCGCCAGATCGCCGAGCCGGGCATGGGCCAGTACCACTGGAGGTAAACGCGAATTCCGTAGTCGAGAATCAGGTTCGTCAGGAACGTGACGGTGTGCAGGCAGTTGTCGACGTTGTGCCACGGAAAACCGATGATGAAACTGAAAACGGCGCGCTCGCTGATCCCGGCATCGCTAAGGTTCTTCGCCGCCCGCTCGATCAGACGCGGAGAAGACGACTTCGTGATCCTTCTCGCGTCTTCGATGGTCGAAACTTCCGCGCCCACCAACAGGTCGGACGTAAACGGCGCGATACTCGCGACGAGCTGCGTGTTGCGCAGGTCGAGCAGCGTCGCGTCGTACATCAGGCGCCCGCGAAACTTGTCGAGCGGCAGCCGGTCGCACAGGTCGATGATTCGCTGGTGGTTCGTCGTGAACGTGTCGTCGACGATGCTGATCTTCTTGTACTTACTGCGCTCGAGATGCTGGTGTACGTACTCGAGCTGGTCCACAGCGGTGTCGACCGGATACGAGCGCCAGTTTGTCTGCGACGGAATCGAACAGAACGCGCAGCGATACTTGCAGCCGCGGGACGTCTCGACCGGCAGCGTCAGATACGATTGGTCCAACACCTTTTCGTAATCGACTCGCCAATCCAGTTCCACCAGGTTGTATTCAAGATTTACTTCGGGACGCGTCAGACTGGCAGTTCGAAACCAGAGCCCGGGCGGCATCGTCCGCGGCCGCTTGCCGCTCATCAACGCTTCGTAGATCAGCGCGATGTAGCGATCGGCTTCGCCTCTGAAGTAAGCGTCGAACAGGCCGCTGCGTTCGACCGACTCCGGATACATCGTCGGGTGCGGCCCGCCGATGCAGAGTTTCACTGTCGGGTTCATTTTGCGAATGGCGGTGGCGGCGAGCCGCACGGCGCCCCAGTTCATCGAATTTGAACTGAAGAACACGACTTTGTAATCGGCGA